>DASQQK010000100.1:0-58647 GCA_035643435.1 Nitrososphaeraceae archaeon
CAGAGCCAGCCGCAGTACACAGTAAGTACTATAAGTACAGCAACGTCAATTGTCTTATTTAGTGGCAGTTCGGGAACAAATATTACTTCATCTGTTGCTTGTGTATCTACTGGTTGGATCTCCTGTTAACTTATAAGATTAGCAGCAAATTCATGGTTTGCAAATATTATCGAGGTGTGTTTGATATTGATGGTATTGTAACTGCGCAGAAGGAGCAAGTCATGTAATGTCTTTCTCTACTACTAGTAAAGTATGTATGTTGGATTCAAAATCATTCAGGCGAACTTGCAGGAACTCATCCAGTTCTAGATGGATCGTACAGCATACTTAGATAACGGCCGTCTCACAAAAGGAATTATAAGAACTTAATACAGGAATGCATAAAAATTATTTTGATAAGTTATTTTGATGACCATACTTTACCTTGCATACACGTTGGATCACAACCAGCATCTAAATACATAGTATACACGTGTGATACGTTATTAATTACTAGGTCTTTTGGCACAAATTCTGCAGTATGTCCTGAAAATTTATAATCTGCTGAATTTTCTGAAAGCAAAGAAAAGTCGTACTTTTCATCTTCCTTAATGGAAGCGGCTTTAAAATCTGCCACACCATATGTTGCTTTAGGAGGATCTTCCAAGTTTGACTGTACTAATATAGCATACTTTCCTTTATCTGTTTCAAATATATATGCGTAAAAACATTCATCTTGACATTCTACAGGGAATGATTGACCTGCCTGTCCAAGGACTTGGATATACGGATTGCCTTCCTTCAATCCAAAGTCTGTGATTTCGAAATCTTCTCTGATAAACTTTGCAAAAGACGCCGTTGTAGTTACACCTATTACACTAATAATAAGTACTGCGATTGCAAGTAATTTTAACATAATCTTGGGGACAAGTAGGTATTATTTAGGGTTTGCTACTGGCTGTCATGAAGCGGTTGTTTGGAAGACTAGTAAGAACCCAGAATAGAGAATTATTATTTAGATGCATCGCCTATAACACGCACAGACTAACAAACCTTGTATACTAGGTCGTGTTATCGAGCTATGTGTAATTTCTTGCTCACTAGCATAGGTTTATCCTCTTATGATTTAACCTTGCCTATCTTCTTGATATTCTCTTCATATTTTTAATCTTTCTTGATTTTACGTCTTCTCTATGACCATCGAACAATTCATTTCTCGTTAATACATAGTAGATGCATGTGACAATATGAGTATTGTAGCAAATTACGTGAATTAATGGTCTGCAAAATTAGCACAGAAGACATGGTTCACAGTTTTTGGATTGAAAGATTCCAGGTGTATTTTAGTGCAACAATAATAGCAGGATTTTCGCAGCATTGGCAATAACTCCTACACTTTTGACAACCCATTCGGTTTCGGCGACTGTGGACATAAGTTCTAGTGTGAAGGAAAAGAAGGACGCTCAATGTAATGGAGAAAGGCATACTATAAGCTATTGCGATGGATTTGCTGCAGGAAAACAGGATCGTGAACACGGCAACGATAATCGTTGCGATAGTAAGAGTCATACCAGTAAATGGAGAAGTGGATACAAAGCAGGTTACCAGAACTGCTGACTAGAAAATGACAAAGAATATTATCAAGGTCAGTAGTGCACTAGTGGCATCTCTTCTGGTTCTTGCAGTGCTAGCAAATACTGTCGAGCTTTCAAATGCCCAGGAGAATCAGACAGAAGTACAAGAATCCGTCCGGCTTCAAAAATATATATAGACGAATTGCTGCTACTTCACCCAGTATTAAGGGCTGTACTTACTTATTAACTACAGACATGATATAAAAAAGGCTCTAGGCCGTGCGTATATTCTTCAGCATTTGGTTCTTCTTACTATATTATTCTCTTATTTTATCTAACTGGTGCAGGGCCAAAAAAGAAGAAGTAGTCGTATAGAGCAGTATCCACCTACTGATTAGTTCTATGCAACTAGCAAGTGCCCAGGAAAACCAAACAACGATACAGGATTATGTTAAGATTGAAGGAATCATAGATGAGTTGCAAGCAGTACATACATTGCTGGCACTAAAGGCGCTACAAGACATGGTAGAACTTCAATCATCGCATGCAATGGCTGAGGGCCTTGGTAATCAGAGTGCATCTATGGCAAATCAAACAGCAACTAATCAAACAGCAGCTAACCAAACACACGGCTATATCCAATTGAATGAGAGGGATAGGTAACCAAGTTCCGGAATGTCTTTTATACACAAAAATGAAGATGAAGTGAGTTTGTCATAGAAACTGGGTATGACTGGGTAGTGTCGGCTTAGTTAGACAAATTCTCGGCCACACTACCTATTACCCAAATTATATAGTAGCTACCCAACAACATCTTCTCGTTCTTTCGTAGTTACAAATCAAGAAATAATAGAGATAGCGATAATTAAATGCATTTTGGACATCTTCCCTTATCCGATCTAATTAAACAAAGCTTTCCATTTGGGTTAAGGTGCAGATGAGAATAGATGATCCCACACTTCTCACATCTATGAAGGTGACTACTTTCACGAAAGATTTCAGAGTTTTTTATCTGTTTGTCTATATCTTTCCAAATGTCGTCTTCGCTGTCATTCATTCAGAATCCTTCCATAAGTATCGATTACAATCGAATATTCCATATAAAAAGCCATGGATTTAGCTACCCACTAGCACTTTTTCATCTGTAAAATAATGAATACAATGGTAAACAATAGTCAAAGATGATTTGTAATATTTTGAGTAGTCTTATGCCTTCATTATTGTAACAGGAAGTGACAAGTTAAAAATCAGCTCAGAATTTAACTTCTATTTCATTCTACTCCGTGTGTTAGTATAAGTTATCTCTGGACATATTTCTAGAATGTCTGCAAGTCTCTTTCTTAGTGTCACTATGCTTATTTTTCCCGCCGTTGCTATTTTTGATTGACTAATATTTAACTCTCCCTTTTTTAAACAAGAAGCATATAGCACGGCCGCGGCTACTGCCCTCGGGTCTTTCCCATGGCAAATAGGATTTTTTTTTGCCACATTCAACATTTCTACTGCTTCCCTGTAAGTATGCTGACTAATCTGCGCATCGGCTGCTATTTTAGAAATATATGATGTGGAATCGACTATAGTGGGACTAATCCTCAATTTCCTCGACAGTATTCTATAGCATCTACCCGAGAAAACGGCATCCGCATTTGCGGCATATGAGACCTCTTGCAACGTTCTTGGAACACTCATTTCTTTACATGCGGCATAGATACTTGCAACTACCATTTCCTTTATTGCTCTTCCTTTGATCAATTTACTCTCAAATGCTTTTCGATAATAGTATGCAGCTCTTTCTACTACAGGATTGGTCAGACCTAACTTGTCGCTAACTGTGGCCATAATTGCAAATGCATTCCTAAAATTTCTTAAATGATTCTTGTTATTCCCCAAAATTTTGTCCAGATATCTAATCTTGTTACTTGTTGTGACCTGCTCCTGGTTTAGAGAGGTGCCGTTAGCGTCAGTATTTGAGTAATTTATAATTGTTGATAGGCCCTTGTCAGGGAAGGCAAGTGATGATGGCATACCTGATCTGTTTTTCGCTCGCATATCATTTATCGGCATTTCCTGTCTATCAAGAACAACCGTACCGCAGGCCGTACAGATTATTTCACCAGTCAATCCATCGAGAATAACTGCGATGCTCTTACATGACGGACAAATTCGGGAATTGCTAATAACCTCAAGAGTATTTTGCCGTTCTATATCGTGAATAGTGTTAACTTCATATAGGATATATTTCCCATGCTGTATATTTTGCATATTCATTATGTCAAATTAGCTCATCTTTTATAAAAAAGGTTGGTGTTTTGTGTAATTTAATGAATCAAATACGTTAAATAACTCTAGTGTAATTAAACAATTACAATGTATTCTCCAGATATGGACACTAGGTGAGCATTTCATGAAGACCACTACCAAAAGAAAAAAATCAGTGACTGAAGGTGTAACCTTTAGACTTCCTTCCGACAATCTGGAGCAATTATGCAAGGAAGCTGAGACAAGGCAGATTAGTGTTAATACACTTGTAAACCAAATCATTAACGAACACCTTGATTGGCATCTGTACGCCGCTCAAGCTAAACTATACTACGTACCAAAACCGTTTATTTCAAGAATTCTTGAGAAGTTTACAGAACAACAATTAGCAGATTTAGCGGAAGCAAGCGCAAAGAAAGATTTTGTGGATATAGGTTTACTATTGCGGGGAGAATTTACGATATCCTCATTTCTAAATATCTTGGAAAACTGGTCTAGGATTTCAGATATACCTTACAGGACAGAAGAAAATGGCACTACCCAAAAAATCATAATTGAGCACAATATGGGGCCAAAGTACTCTTATCTATTCAAAGAGATTTACAGGCGTTTGTTAGAGAACGCATTTGAAACAAAGACGAAGTTCGATATAACTGATAATACGATAGTTCTAACATTCAATAATGAAGTACGTCCATTGGAAAAAGAGGCTGAATGCTGAATTTCCATATATTTTGATTAACAGAAGAGTGAAGGAAAAACATTTCAATTAGCTACTGAGCTGACATAAATACTTAAACACTTACATATGTAGATATTGGTAAAATAGAGATACAAATAAAAAGGATTTACGCATAGAACAAGAAATTTAACTTCTTATAACCTTTTTGCAAATGGCAAATACTTTTGAAATCTAGTCGAGGTTCTCCTTTATTTTCTCTTTCTCATATTCCGTTTCCAGATCTCTATCAGAATCCCTGACTTTATTGTATGTAGCCTTCGCTCCTGCTTTTACTTTGTCTTTAACAGATTCTACACCTTCTTTTACTTCATCTCCGGCATCTTCGACCTTATCTGTTGCATCATCTGTATCTACTTCATATTTTGTTTCTTTCTTTACTTCAAACTCACCCATTTCTTTCTCCATCCCTTTCATATTCAACATTCTATTTATAGCTTGTAGCAATGCGATAGTGTGCATCGAATTAAGAGCCTGATAGTTACCCTGATAAATAACACTATATCATACATAATGCTATTTATATTTTGTTTACTATATAAGATACAGTAAATGAAAAACATGCTTAAATCAAGAAAACTGCCTTACGTAGCTGTTTTGACTTTGACAGTTGCGGTGACGACATCATTAATCTATGGAACAGAACACCAAATTGCACAAAATGTAAATGCTCAGAACGAATCTGCCGATAGTTCTCAATTAGAGACCGCTAACGTGACTGGAGAACTCACGAAACCTGCTGGGGGTAATCCATATGGCGGAGAGAAAATTGGAGATATCACAATTACTTCAGATGGACATCAAACAAACATTGAGGGGTTAGTCAGTGCATCTCCAGCTGAGGGAAATGTTTATGAAGCTTGGCTAGGCGATGCCGGTGGATCAGAATACAAACTCAGCTTGGGACAGCTCAATGAAAATGGAACAATAGATGTTAGTCAATACATGGTCAATCCGTTTACATATACAATCTTCTTTGTAACGGAAGAACCTCAAAATGATGTAGATCCCAACTCAGCTGATGCTATAGCTGGTGTCCAGTTAGAAGCTCCATTCGGACAATAGCATAGCCTAAGTCTTTCTTTTCTTTTCAGTAGTATTTTAGGTAGTCGTAGCCTGGGCAATTGACTTGCCCTGTGTCATACAGAGCTAGCTAAAATGTAGTCATAAGAGGGAAAATTTGCTTCCTCCTTTTGCCTTAGGATAGGGAGGTGGAAGGTTCATTTCCTCGAAGTTGTAGTAGTAGATGTGACCCATAATACTACTCTTTTGTAGCATACTGGAGCCATTATGATCTGCTATCTTCTTCCAGATATCAAATCCGCTATTAAAGTCCTCAATCTTCGAGGGATCAACTAACTGTCTAACGTTCGAATTTTCAGGCTTTTCGAGTAATCCCATATGCTCACGCCAAAGTCGCATTCTAAGTTCTTTAGCCAGTGAGCTAGAAGTGACTCCAACATTAACCTCGGTTGAATCTTTGAACCCATTTTTGTCTATATTTGCCGATCCAACCGTGATCCATTTGTCATCCACTATTAGAAGCTTTGAATGTACGTAAATTTGACGCAATTTTTTGGATTTCCTGTCTTGACAAACAAGAGAATAGGTTCCTACTCGTTTGCCTGAGTCTCCTGCATCCCTTATCCACTGTAAATGTTCATTGACATCATTTACACTGGTATTTGACAATATGCTCCCTATCAACCCTGGGAGGTTGGGTTCCATTGGACCAACTATAATTACCTTCAGGTTCTTTTGCTCTTTGAGCCTTTTGCAAATTATTCTAGTAATGAATTCATTCTGAAACGGAAACTGGTTTTCAATATAAATTGAACTCTTTGCTTTTCGGATGGTATTCGTATACCAGGCCAAAATCCCACCGTCTCTATCAATTCCTTCCCATGTGCGTAATGCAACTGCTTTGGTATCTCCGTCGTTTCCGTTATACGTAAAATCTGCTGGTTTCAGATCCATTGCTAGAATCGTATTCTTATCCTCGACTTCGTGGTAAGCCCAACGTTGGTTGAAGTGATAAGCCAAATCCCACACGACAGGTCCCTTTATCATGGCGTGGAAGTCATGCCAAGGTTCGCAACCCTGATCTCGATGACGATCATTATAAGCGTGTTTACTGGTATCCCATTTCCCTCTGGATAGATCCAATCCTCCACAGAATCCTATTTTATTGTCTACAACGATTATTTTTTCATGGTGAGCTGAGGACAGAGTAGGAGAAGTATTATCTATCTTAACAATCAGATTCTGCTCTATCCCATATTTTTTTGCTAGTTTATTCAACACCTCAACGTCCTTGGCTCTGCCATCAAGCCCTCTTTCATCAGCGCCTGGCAATATGCTTAGTGGTAGTCGTGGTTGCCACACAATAATCCTTATTATCACTCCCTTCCTAGCTTTCTTTATTATCAGTTCCTGGAGCCGCTTATGTGCATTGGTACCTTTAAGATGTTGTCTATCAATACTACTAGTCGTATAACCAGTACCTCGAACAAAATTGAGAGAAGGATCAAGATCGTAGCCAGCTATGTAAACTGAACTCTTAGCATGAAAAATGGCATCATAAACAAGTCTGAACGTTTCCTCGCCATCTATAGTGAAGACCACCTGATTTCCAGACATAATTTCCCCAAAACGCTTTCTATCGTTCGGAGAATGCTTGAGTCGCCTAGATGCTCGAGGCTTTACCAACAAATCGATGCTATATATCGCCCATCATCTTCTCCTGACTCATACAACGGCTACCTTGTAATGAGCAAGTTGTTCTATCATCCTTCTAGGTGGTCTGCTCCACCTCCTATTTATCAACATATGCTATATTAGTTTTGACAAATCATTCCTTACCGGTATATTGCCAATGCTATTTCATATGAATATGCCTTCTTTCCTCAAAAGTTCTCAATAATTAATTCAAATTGAAATTAATAATTTGACGTATGAGGAAAACAAAAAAGATTTAGTGTTTGGGTACTGTGAGACTAATTGGTCTGGTTTTCTCCCCCCTCATTAAAGAACTCTTGTACACCTTGAAGGGCTTCTCCTGTCTCATTTGCTATTCCTTGTAACGCTTCGCCCGTCATATTTCCAGCAGTCTGTAGAGCACCAACTGTCTGGTTTCCTGCACCTTGTAATGCTTCACCTGTCTGGTTTCCTGCGGTCTGCATAGCTTCACCTGTCTGGTTACCAGTAGACATATTCGATCCCTGTGCGAACAAAGGATCTGAAGTTGACAGGATAGTAAAGAGACCTGCTGACAACATCAGGAAGCTCATTGTACTATAGATCATTTTAGTTGAGGTCATGTTACAATACGGTTAACATTCTATTTATAGATTGTAAAGATGACTATTCATCCTCTTCTTCTACTACTATATCTGTTTCATAACAGGTTCTTCAGTTAACCCATTGTTCACAGTACTACACCGAAAGTGCTAAACTAAGAAAGAAATGGATCAAGTTGTCTGTTAGAACTGATGTACTGAAGAAGACATTTTGTGCCATCAGGATAAGGAAAGTTCCTGTAAGATATGACAATATGGATTTTAAATCGATTGTGACAATGACATCTGAAACTAAGCTACCATCCGCAGTAGTAGCCGATAAGGGTTATGATAGTGAAGAGAATCATGTATTTATAAGAGAATATTTAAAATCATACAGCATCATTCCTTCAAGAAATACGCGTGTTCTAATATATGGATGACACGTGTTAGATAATACTGGCAGTGCTATTTCTAACTGATAGGGGAGACAGGAGTCATTGTTAACAAATAGTAAAAGTATTAAAAAAGGATAGGGCTGCTGTGTTATTCCTCTGGTAGTTCGAGACCTAAGACTCTCCAAGCAGCGTACTGGTTGATCAATGGTAGGTTCATCAATTCCGAGGAAGTTCCCAGTTATTAAAACAGGTTCTAATATTCAGAAGAGGCATGATATCTCAGATACCAGAGCTCTTCTATTGCGCCTCCACATTCATAGAGCCACTAAACGGTTTCTAATATCCGATACCTGCCACTGTTGAACAATTTTGCCATCAGAAATCTTGTATACCTCCCGCTGTCGTTGCATTATACACCTGTCCTGTTGGCTCCATTTCAAACGCTTCACCAGTCCAAGTACCATTCCAGAGGATAAATGCCAATACTCTGTCACCTTTCGACATGTTTCGAATAGCGTCTGCTGTCATATCTGGCATGCCAGCAATATTTTGTTCAAGGAACCGCTCCGTCGCATTAAAATCTTCTAGACCCGTAAAACCTGAAGTTCTTTGCATAATACTTTTCCATCGCGCTAAGATTGTGATTATTATAGACCTCTTCTATAAAGCTCAACGCCAATCTCTCGTTCATTCCCTCTTGTGTTGTCTCGTCTGCTTCATATGTCTGCATCTCTTCTGAGGCACTAATGGAATTGCTGGTTACAATTGTGGAAGATAATACCATCGCTGCTGCTATCATCGAGACACTCAAATATACCATGTTCTTTATATGGAACTACTATTTAACTATAGATAGTATATACCATATAGTATGCATAATTATTATTTCATACTCGCTGCATCCCTAGGGCCTTTTCAGTCCTACGAGATTTAGAAATTTAATCAATGACACGAGCTGTGTTTAGCAGCAAACTGTTCAGTCGCTCACTTCTGCCCTGACAATGTTCCATACCTCATGATGGTTCAATACGATTTCAGATCGTAACGTATTTTGTCGTAACCATTTTAGTCCTACAACGCCTGTAATAAAGTAGATGTTGGGTACCAAACGAACATGATGGTTAAAAGCGATCCTGTCTATGATACGACTGCGATTTTTAAGTTTTGAGGTTTTATATGTTTGATCAAAAAAATATGGACGTATTATTCATCATCTATGGTTCAAGACTTAGACTCATACCGCCTATTATGCTCACATCATATATCTGGCCACGTATTTCGCCATTTGGATTTTGTTCCGTGTGTATGTTAACGTAGGTTTCTCCATTTTCCATTGCGTCCATCAAGTCAGATAACGGACTGCCAGCCATTGGCCCTTCAAGGTCATCTGCTGTAATCGTTCCTGCTTCTGCTACTCCATCTTGAGAAGGATCGTAACTAAATAATGTTACCAATACTTCACCATTTTCGCCAGGTGAGCCAGTGTGAATGTGTCCTGCAGTGACTCCTTGTATTCCTGTAGCATTAACAGTGTAGGACATGGCATCTTCAGCTAACATTTGAAATTGAGCCGTTCCTGATGCTTGTGTCTCTACTGGTGGAACTTCCTCTCCGCCAGTCAGGGTCGCGTTAAATGGCTCTTCTATACTTGCAAGAGCCGGTGATGAGACTAAGCCAAGTACTGCTATTCCAGTTGATATGACTGCAACGACAAGCATAGTAACGTGTAGTTTAGTAAGCATAGGAATGCTTACTGGGCTTGCTATATAAGGAATGCGCTGACGAAAGTGTGTGTTGTTTGGAGATTATATTACTTCAAGACTAGTGAGAACCCAGAATAGAGATTTATTATTCAGATTCATTGCGTATAACACGCATCAAAAAGAATTCTCGGTAGTTAGAACGGGAGTAATCCACTCGGATCACGTCGGACTAATTTACTCGGATCCTGGGTAAGTATATAATGTACTATGATGCGTATGACTAAGTATCTTAGTGGTCATAGCTGCACCGCACACAAAAATATGAGGGGGATTCAGCTGTTATGATGTTGTCTGGTTTCCTAGAGCAGTCTGGTTTCCTAGAGCAGTCTGATTTGCTAAGAATTGATCTCGAGCCTCAGCCACTGTCCGGTTTCCTAGAGCCTCATCAACTGCATGTGATGCTTCAAGTTCTATTAGGGCTTGAAGGGCCTTAAGTGCCAGAAGTGTATGCACTGCTTCTCGGGTTCCTGACTCATACAGATGCTCATTTACTGATACAGCATCGGTCGGGTCAAGATCACTTAATACTGGGTGAAGTAACAGCAATTCGTCTATATATCTTTGAAGCAGGACGGATTCTTGCACTTCTGTCTGATTCTCCTGGGCATTTGAAAGCTCGACAGTATTTGCTAGCACTGCAAGAACCAGAAGAGATGCTACCAGTGCACTACTGACCTTGATAATATTCTTTGTCATTTTCTAGTCAGCAGTTCTCGTAACCTGCTCGGTATCCACTTCTCCATTTACTGGTATGACTCTTACTGTCGCAACGATTATCGTTGCCGTGTTCACGATCCTGTTTTCCTGCAGCAAATCCATCGCAATAGCTTACAGTATGCTTTTCTCCATTACAAGTACTGGTCTTCTTTTCCTTCACACTGGAACTTATATCCACAGTCGCCGAAGCCGAATGAGTTGTCAAGAGTGTAGGAGTTACTGCCAATGCTGCGAAAATCCCTGCTATTATTGTTGCGCTAAAATACACTTGATATTTTTTCATTAACAATCTTCTATGGAAAGCTACTATTTAAAATTTAATATATTTTCAAAGATTCTAAATCTATCTAATTTTCGTGGCTGAGACTGGAACCAGTAGCAATCCCCCAACACGATCAATCTGAGGTATATGAAATAGTTAGAAATACAATGATGACAATACAATTGACACACTCGCTAATATTGCGAAGTACCGGCTTTTTGTTGACCATACTACTACTAGTATTATCTCTGTTCAGTTTATCTGAATTATCTGTGTTCTCTTATAAAGAGAAAGTGTTCCCTTCAAGTATATATATTTCTTTTGCCTATTTCGTGATTCGTCAATCTCATTTATTATTTCAGCTCATCGCCTCAGCATAGAAAGGCATTGCGTCGATAAGGACGCCGTCCATCTCAAAGATCATCTCTAATTACGATGTGGGCATCCTGATTTGAACCATAGCGTATATCATAATCGAATATTGCATCTAGGTCGAATCGAATACTGGAACGTTGGGTTTGAATTTCTGATACGGATACGAAATAGTTGATCGTCCTTGTGTATGTCGACATTGATCGAGGCATTTTCTCCTCGGTAATGTTTCCACTCAAAATCTATGCAATTATCCAGTCCTTCCCTGAGAGGTAACAGGTACCAATCTCTTGGATCCAAATATCCTTTTCGGAGGATTGTACCATCTTTCATGAAATAATCAACACTATGCTTTCTAATGTCTTAAAAAATCTTAAATATAAGTCATCATAGTATAAATCTAATGGACAATAAAATTAGCCTAGCAATAATTTCAATAGCACTTGCATCCATTGCCATAGCTCCATCATTTATCATGAATCAACCATTGAACGCAGCAAAACATTCGTGTGAGCATAAAGGTCATCCAATAAAAAGTGAGTGGGTACGTGGTTGTAAAAATGGGTGGCATGATTGTGACCATGATGGTTATAACCCGTATGGTAATAAGCAATACGTCACAGGGTACAAGTATGGGTGGAAGAATTTAGGAAAGTGTCACATTCCACTACAATAGTCAGTGGATAGCCGGTTGTAAAGATAGATCTAAGTAGGAATCCGTATACAATCGCACCAAACGCAAGACCTAGTACAAATCCACCAAATTATCGTCCTTTTTTTCGTTTTCTGAGTTTTGTCATAAATGCGCATCTTGCGTGATGGCTCATCGAACATAGCCTTAAGAATCATGTCACTCCATCAAATTTAGATAATTTAGGTCTCTCAAGAGTCCGGCGGAGTTTACAATCTGAAACTCCCAATTACATCCTACAAGAATACGGTATGGGTGCTCTATCGCAGGATAAGGGTGCTTTGGTAGTGCATTTCTATTTGTGCGATTCCAGGCAGATATGATTTCGTAATCCAATATGATCGGAAAGGACCATGAGGGAAAGAGCAATACTAGTTCATAGTACACAATAATCAATGATGACTAATGTCATCCGCAGCACCATTTCTTCAGAAATTTACTTGCAGATCTAGTATTATCGAAAATGATCTCTTCCGGATCTGAAGGTATTAACCCTTTGAAATCATTGTGAATATTAAGAGGTGTATTATTCAGAGTAATGATATATTTCAAACCGGCTTTATTGGCAGCTTCCACTCCTAATGGTGAATTCTCTACCACAATTACCTGTGTCGCGTCTAGGTTCATTTTATTCAAGGCAATTATGAAAGGTGTGGGATTTGGTTTCCCTTTCTCCAGATCATCACCAGTGATTATAAGATCAAAATATTTGGCTCCGATATTTTTGTCGAGAATCGCTTCGACTTCTTCTCTGGTAGAGCCGCTAACAACCGCTTTAATGCATGACTTTCCGCATTCTGTGGTTAAGTCTTCGAGCAATTCCTTTACCCCATCTATCCCTTTGGCATCCTGAATTTGTTTAAAAACCTGTTCCTTTCTTGCGCCGATCTGTTTTACAATTTCACCATTGACTCCCACTCTATTATCTATGTTCTCTCTCTTGAAGAGCTCTTTTACTAAATCTGAACCAGACATCCCTTCTAATAGATATATGTTTTTTTTGTCTATCTCGTGGCCAGTCATCTCTTTTATTACTCTGCTCATTGCCTCAGCATGAAAAGGCATAGCGTCGATAAGGACGCCATCCATATCAAAGACAATGCCCTTTTTAGTTGACATATAATGATTTGTACTTCATAGGGCTGTTCATTATGGATTTATTATTCCTCGACCTACGACCTTTCCTTCCTTCAGTCTGGACAGAGCCTCTGTAGCCTGCTCAAGTTTAAACTTGTCAGATACAAGGGGCTTTATTACACCGCGTCTAGTCAACGATACTAGTTCGGCAAGCTGAGCGATGTTTCCCGTATAGGATCCAATTAGTTTGTAGGCCCTGGTAGGCATGCTTACGAGATTTAATTTTATCGATCCTCCATACAACCCAACTAGCACCAATCGTGCACGTTTTCTCAATATTAGCATGTCCAACTCTGTGCTTTTAGAGGAGTTTACAAAATCAATTACTGCATCAGCGCCCATTTTTTGTGTCACTTCCATCACAGCCGTTACAGCATTTTCCTTCTTTGAATTAATGATAAAATCTGCGCCATTCTCCTTAGCTGCCTTTAACTTGTTGTCATCCAAATCCATGACGATCACCGTTGAACCTGTAATAGCCTTTGCGAGTTGGATTGCCATTAGACCTAGTCCCCCTGCGCCGATAATAACTGCAGTATCATACGGTCTCAGATTTGCATTGACTATTGCACCGTACGCAGTCAATGAAGAACAAGTGAGTGTGCATGCTGTATTCATATCAAATGAACCAGTCTCTATATCATTGGTTACATCCAATAGATATCTGTAGCTTGGCACCAGAACATACTCAGAGTACCCACCGTCGTTGTAAATGCCTAGTGATCGCGGCCGGTCACATAGATTCTCGTTACCCTCTCTGCATGCTGGACACATTCCTTCTCCCAACCATGGATATACAAGGACCTTGCTATTCTTTTTGAATAAATTAAGTGATGATACTTCCTCACCAACCTCTTCTACTACTCCTGCAATTTCATGCCCGGGAATGAGCGGATAGCGTACGCCTCGATCAGTTGCTTTGAGAAACTCTCCATCTGGACCTTCGTAACCTCCTTCCCAGAGATGAATATCACTGTGACAAACACCACAGGCTTCTACTTTGACAAGAACCTGGGAACCTATAGGTTTCGGGGTCTCTTTAGATATAATCTCTAAAGGAGATTTAGGTTTGGTAATACTTGCAGACTTCATAAAGGGGTTAAGATTAGACTGACTATAAAATGATTGTTATGGATATTGCGCATATGCAAATCATATTGCTATGCCTACGTTTATCCGCCTGTGCTTCTTAGTAGCCATTAATAGAGATTGGCTCAAGTGGGCATCCAAAAACTAAACTAATAACCACAATCTACTTAACATGATTAAGATACTTGTCGCCGTTTCTTAGTAAGCCCACTACACGTGCACATGTATCCCAAACGGAAGCACAGCTAGATCCAGCCAAATGAATACATGAATTATCATTAAATGTAGTAACATCTTCCTCTTCATCAAAAATGCATCCTACTTGATTGTTATGGAATCTTTTCCTTATTCCCGTCTTGATAGTACCACGAATTATTTCCTTGAATGCCTCCATCAATCCGGATCTGCCCCCAAAAGCCCCCCTCTTATTGATCAACCAAAACATTTTAGTAGGATCGTAGTCGTCAGGAAAGATGTCTTTCTTTATCTTCATTGCTTTTGGCGAATTGTAATGACCCGCTAAACATATCTGTTCTCTTGATAACCTTCTAATCCAAAAAGCAAATCGGCTACACGATGAGCACCTGTCATCGTATATGAGCAATGGCCTTGAGAAAGTGGGTACCGACGACAACATATTTTGGTATTCTATTCGCAAATATAAGACTTGTTGATATTACCAAGATATATGAGTCGTATAATCTGCAGTTACAAACATGAATAAATACTTAGGGCTGTCCGTAGCTAATGGAATCTGCAGTGCTAAAATGCATCCGATGCGGACATGAAATGAAAGACATACAACCGTGTCATTTGAAATGTTTCAACTGTGGGAGCGAAGTCGACTGTTCGGATATAAACTATTTTTTGATAGAAGAAGATGATTGAGTTTCTGTTCAGGTCCATTTTGACAATACTAACTGCTACGATAACTGCTACTAAGCTGGGTTATAGTAACATCATATATGAATTACATTTAGATCGTCATTTTTGATAGTTGCTCAAGAATTCTTGGAACAGCACATTGCCATAGTACGAGCCGGAATTTTTAAGGGGAAAGGTCGGGCGAAGTAATCACGAGAGGTTCTCTATCTATGGCAAGACACAATGAATGCCACTATTACTACCCCTTATCATTATTGTTAAGGAAGTCTGTTATTCTCATCTGCTCTTTCTTGAGTTTAAAGACTTTACTACCCCTGATCCACTCTTCTCTAGATGTAGATAAACTTAGACACGCAAACGTCAGCGCTTCCTCAAATGTTTCAAATTGACTTTTATTTGTTTTCAAAGCTTCTCTAATCCCTTCTCTAATCTGCCATACTCCCACTGGCATTACATAATCTGGATGGATTTCTCTTAAAACTAGTGCTGCTGCTTTTCTTCTTCTTTTTGATAGGTATTCAGCAGTAGCCAACCTGGCGGCAAAGTATGCACCAGCTATGGAAGGATAATGATCTAATCCATTCGCACTTTCAAAATCCATACCCATTCCTATGTTTCCATTGCTGTCAAACCATACCTCTTTCATCTCGAAGCTCCAGACATCATCAGGAATTAATACAACAGAAAAATAGTTGCCGAGATGTGCATATTTGCATACTTCAAAGCAATCTATTCGGGGGCAGAATGCTAGACTCTTTATCAAACTGACAGAAATTATATCATCTGTTGCAGTGATGCTCCATCGTGTGGGGACAAGTCTTCTTTTCTTTTGCATGCCTAACATTCCCATACTTAGAACACGATGAATTTTGCTAACCTCCACTCCTCCATGGTAAAGATCAACAATGGCTTCTGCTGCTTGCATATCCTTATCATAATACACGTTCTCTAACCTCTTATCCACCGAAATTGAGGCTGTTTTAAAACTCTTTAAAGGGGCAATCGGACCAAATGGAGCAGATTCGCCTAAGTCCTTCTCCTGTTCTATATCTGTAATCGGCCTCTTTTCAAATATTGCCTCACTTTCGGCTGATTTTGATGCCATGGCCAATTCTTGTAATGATTCGATGTACCTACCTGACGTAACATGGACATCAGCGTCTGATACTCCTCTCACAAGAGATAACCGGTAGTTAACTATATCTTCAAGATTCTTTCTGAGCCACATCTCTGGTTTATCGAGTATAGTAGTGTCGCCATGGAATGGAGGTATCATGGGACCTACCTTTACCTTGGGGTAACCGTATCGTCCTATGAAAACTGAAGGTGGTGTGGCACCCTGGAGTGTTTCTGAAGCTAACTTGGCAGAATTTGAATTAAGAAATGTGATCCAGTTATCCTCTAATCTCTTTCTAATTTCCTTGGCAGTAGGCACACTTTGTTTAAGATTCAACATTGGCATAATTTAATCTAACAAGTCCACACGACTACGGCTATTTATCATCAAACTAAAAAAATGAAGTGTCATATGACCTATTCTATTCCTTTCATCCTTTCATCATATCAGGCTATGTAGGGATAATCTCACAATGAACACAATTCTTTTAGCTAAGACGTAGTCAATGTAAGTAAAATGTATTCACTTATTCTCCTTGTCTAGGTTCTTCACTCTCAAACTCTTCCACTCCGACAGGAACATCTTTCTTTAGGTCTCCTTTGTTTTCTAATTCATTAATTACTCCTTCTTCTAGATAACCAATATTATTTTTCTGTTCCTCAGAATCCTTCTTTCTTCTCGCTTTTAATGCTCTAACCACTGATATCCATCCTAGCTATCGTTCGGCTTATTGATTCCCATCTATTTTTCTCTTTCCCATTTTGGATGAGCACCTAATGACTATCAGAGTCCAGACTTCTTGTAACTTTAAGAGGTCGGCCACGATGGATGAATGCAGCATGACTTCCCCTAAATAGACCTTTGATCAATAGCTAGTATGGCAGTAATGAATAGCAATTCAAAATCAAATTCAGTAGGCGGGAACCGGTCCCGCCCCCTATTGACTATTCTAGCCGGAATATTGCCAATAGGTTTCTGTATAAATATACATCATTGAATAAAAGAGTTATAGTTAGTAATAGTCGATCAGTGGATGAAACTGTAGGATGCACTGCGGTACTGATATGAATTGAAATACATCAAAAAATATCCATTAAATACTATCATGACTACACAAGTATTTATACAATACAAGTCATGATTAAGATGAAATAATTAAACTCTAAAATGCAGAGCAGAAGGGTTGACCAGGTTTTCCAGTGTGAGCACCAGTGTGTGTGTGCGAAAGACAAGCTTTTGTTAATATTTTGACTTTGAAAATCTTAACTCCTATAAAGATAGATACACACAAATTCTCGAAGCTAATCAAAAGGCGAACTCAAGCAACTGTAATGATCTAATTATACTAAGGCGTCGTGGGGATGTAAGTGCCAAATGGTCTGACATATATCCTGACTACCGTATGGACGAATCCCACATTGTCACAATTATCTTATATAACTAAGCTTTCATTTCACTTCATAAGGAAGTATGAATTTAGAAATCGCCAGGATCCTTAGAGAGATAGCATATATTTTAGAAATGGGAGTGGACCAGAAAGAAGGAGAGGATCAGAAATCTAAACTGGGCTTAATTTTTAAGATCAGATCTTATAGAAAGGCTGCAGATACGATAGAAAATCTTTATCCTGAAATAGACGAATTATACAAAACAGAAAAAATAAACGGACTATTGAAATTACCTTCTATCGGTAAAGCCATCGCTTTGAAACTGGAGGAATACATTACTACAGGTAGAATGAACTACTACGAAAATCTGAAGAAGAATATTCCGGTAAATCTGAGCGAATTCATGAGTTTAGAGGGTATAGGTCCCAAAACAGTTATGGCGCTGTACAATACACTGAACATTAGAAACGTATCCGACTTAGAAAAAGCGGCTCTTCAGGGCAAGATTAGAAAGATTGCTGGTTTTTCTCAGAGGAGAGAAGAGGTAATTCTCAGAAGAATTCAGTTCTTTAAGAAAGGTAAGGAAAGGAGACTAATTGGTGAAGTTTATCCGCTTGTTAAAGAAATTGAAAATCGCCTTGCAAGTATTGTTGGAGTTAGAAATGCCACAGTGGCAGGTTCATTTAGAAGAATGAAAGAAACGATTGGAGATGTAGATTTTTTAGTTTCAGTAGTAGAGAATCACAAAGATACCGCAAAAGACCGAATAATCGACTATTTTACCACAATGCCTGAAGTCAGAGATGTTATCGGTAAAGGATCAGCTAAAGCGTTCGTTAGGCTCAAAAATGGTATACAAGCTGATCTTTTGGTTGTTCCGGAAGATAGCTTTGGTGCTGCACTTCAGTATTTTACTGGAAGCAAAGAACACGGAGTTGCGGTACGGAAAATAGCCTTATCACTAGGTCTTAAACTAAATGAATGGGGCGTATTTGATAGTAAAAATCATAGAGTAGCAGGACGTACAGAAGAGGAGGTATATCGAGTCTTGGGGCTTGAATGGATACCTCCAGAAATTCGAGAAGATAGGGGAGAAATAGAGTTAGCATTTAAAAATGAAGGAAATCGGCGTGGGAAAAGAAGTAGAAAGAAGGAAGGAGCAAAGCTACCAAAATTAATCGACTATAACGATCTGCAAGGAGATCTTCAAGTCCACAGTAACTATACCGATGGTGCGTTCTCAATAGAGGGAATGATGCAAAATGCAAGGGATCGGTTTGGTTTGAATTACATGGCCATAACGGATCACACAGTGAGTCTCAGGTTGGCCAATGGTCTTGGTGCGCAGGAACTGATAGATCAGTCAAATAAAATCGATGAAATCAATGATGAAAATAAAAATAGTGGCTTCCAGATACTTTCTGGTGCAGAGGTAAATATCCAGAAAGACGGTTCCCTTGATATACCCAACAATGTACTTGATAGGCTGGACATTGTGGGGGCTGCCATCCATTCAAATTTTTCCTTGCCGATTGATCTCCAAACAAGTCGACTCTTAGAAGCAGCAAAGAATCCAAGCGTTGACGTTATTTTTCATCCGACAGGCAGGGTGATCAATAAACGAGATGGATACCCAGTGGACATGCCCAGACTCATAGAGGCAGCAAGGGATACACGAACAGTCCTTGAAATAGATGCACATTATAATAGGCTTGATCTCAGAGATGAGTACATAAGGATGGCTGTCGAGAATGACGTAAATCTTGTAATTGATTCAGATGCCCATCATCCGCTGCATTTTGCTTTCTTAAGATTTGGCATCGGCCAGGCAAGAAGAGGTTGGACAGAAAAGTCAAATATTCTAAATGCTTTACCTGTTAGCCAGATGCTTGATTGTTTAAAATAATAACCGTTGGGAAACAAAGGCAGATCAATTTCTTTGTTCCTCCCATAAAGGATCAGCCGTACATAAGGTTCTCTTCTTCACCCTGACCCGTCTCATTTTCCTTCATCGATCTCTGCTGACTGCGTATGGAATTCGCAATTTTTTCAAGATTCTTTTTGACTTGATCACCCTGTTGTCTTAACTGTCTGACGTCAATCCTTAGCTCGTCGTACCTGGTTATCTTTGCAACTGTTTCAAGTATTATAGCAGCGCCCTCAGGATCCGGAATCCCACTCAACGATGGGACAAGCACGGCGATACATGGAATATTATTGGAAATGCAGGAGGATAATAAGCCACCAGATATCCCGCCAATATATGTAGGTTCTATACTGTTAGAACTATGATATCTCTGTAAGCTTTCATAGCCGATTTTCCCTTGGCTTTTCTTCTTTGAATGTTCCATCTTCTCATCATCAAGTGCATCGAGTTTGTTGATTAGAGTATGATTATCTTCGCTGTTAGAGAGTATAAATGGAACTCTTTTTGATTGTGGGATACCTTGCATTGGCATGCCTTCTAGAACTAGCACATCGGTGACCTTGCTGTCCAATGCCCACTTCATCACAGCGTCAAGGACACGATGGATGCCTTGAACTAATATCGGCGTTTCGCAAACTAGAACACAAATGGTTCCTTTATTATTAGCGTACAGTCTGAAGGGATGCCTTAGTTTTCCGCCAACATAAATTACACCAGGCATAATATATTCTGATTCGACACACGCTATTTGTCTCATATTCAAAGATTCTATCAAAAAACCTGTACTAATGGAACCGACAAGTCCTGGACCGGGAAACCCAGCAATGAGAAGAGGGTTATGAAGTTTTACCGGACCTTTCGTTTCTGAGATAGTTGGGTTTATTGCTGTAATCGTACGCCAATTACCGGGCAAGGCTCCCGTACGCGGCGTAAAGTAGGCTGGACTGACCGTAGACGGGCCATGTTTTTGACCTTGACTTGCACCACGGGTGTTGCTATTCTTTAAATTTCTTGCCAATATTGATATATTATCATTCAAGATTGATAATTGTTTTTGTGACATTTTATTAAGTATCAGCGGCCTAGCTCTCCCAGAGTCACCAGTGATTCGTGCGAGGTCTCCGGAAGCTTTCCTGGCCCAGCTCAACGAGTCAATAGCGGAATTTCCTGATGTATCGTACCAATGTTTCCAAGAACATGCATGATGGTCAGTTCATCTACTTTCACTTCAAGGCTTTGAGTGTTCATATTAAGTGGTCCTAGTCTCAATTACAAAACCAAGCATGCCCAAATCAGCCTATACATGGATTAAGGCTTCAGCAAGTTGGTATGGCAAGATTGCTATACAGAAGCAAATAGCGTAAGGACTAAAATAACGTTAACTAAAATATATATACACTTACTACATTGGCTTAATCCTTTCTTCTACCAGTTCTTGAAGAAGGCGAAGAAGAAGGCGGTGAAGACCTTTCCAGACTAGCTTTCAATGCTGCGATCAAATCCTGTGTTTGTTGTGGTTCTTTGGTTGCCTGCCGAATCAGATGGGCTTTCCCCTTGGCCTTTGCATTTATTAGTTTCTCCAATTCTTCTGCATACTCATCATGGTAACGAGATATATCGAAGTATTCGCTTGTTAGGTTTTCTACTAACAATTGACCTAGCGAACTCTCCTTTTCATCAATCGATGGTACCCTAGCCTCAGATATTTCTGTAATAGCGTCCATTGGTTTTATTTCACTCAAATAGTGAAGTGTATGTAGTACGAGTCCCCGTTGATAGGCTCTTATAGCAACCAACTGCTCTCCTTCCCCCCTTAGAACTACCTTGCCAATTGCTGCTTTTCTTGTATCATGCAGGACTTTCACTAGTAGAAAATAAGCTTTGTCTTGAACAGTCGGCGCAGAGCTCTCCTTTCCTTTCTTTCTCACTCTCTTATCACTGGAGTCAGGAGCTATGTAATAGCTCTTCTCCACGAACAACGGGTCAAGCTCGTGTTCATCGATAAACTCTTTGATGTTTATGGCCCTTGTACTTTCAATAGCAATTTTTTCTAGATCTTGCTTTTCAATTACTACATATCTATCCTTGGCAATCTCGTATCCTTTTTTTATTTCTGAATAGTCAACTTCTCTTTCTTCGATCGGGCACCACTTCTTGTATCGTATTCTGTGTCCCTCTTTATCCAGTTGATTGAATGAAAAATTCTTCGAAGCATCAATGGTAGAATAAAGCCTGACAGGTACGTTAACTAGTCCGAAAGATATGCTCCCGGTCCATATGGTGGAGACCATGTAATCAAAATAATTTGTACTTTAAATTTAATAAATTCAGCTATACATTTCTGGTGCTATTCCCTCAGATGAATAAATCACAAAAGATAATTAGGCGTCATAATTCAATAACAAAATTTATAGGAATATTATTATATAATTTATCTACTTCAGACTCCACATTCTGCTAGTAGTGGTAAGTCATCGGAAGAATAATTATGGAACCTACGACCTAATCTAGATAATGTCTAACCATAGGTATCATTTCGCATATGCAGCTGATGTTAAAGATATAGAAGCTGAGGGTGACTGTCTTTCGCTATCAGTCAAAAAGCATCCTATTGTACTTTTTTCGTACAATTCTAAGGTTTATGCCTTAGATAATAGATGCCCTCACATGGGCTTTCCTCTCAGTCAAGGTACACTTAAGAATGGTATCCTTACGTGTCACTGGCATCACGCACGGTTTGACCTTCATAACGGCGGAACTTTTGACCAGTGGGCTGGTGACGTAGAATCGTATCCAGTACAAATTCGAAATAATAGCGAGATTTGGATAGGCATACCTTTCGAAGGTGAATCATCTATGGGTACAGCAGCTGCTGGTTTCAGTGCTACTGCCTCCCATACTGAAATGATGTTAGATAACGGCCTGAAACGAAATATTTCATTAATAATAGCGAAAGCAATCATTGGGTTGTCTCTAACCTCATCATGTCAGAATTTCTCCAAGTCTTCGGCGAAGGATGAATATAATAACAGTAACAGTAATAATGACAATAATGTAGTCCATGATAGTTTAGAAACCTCATTTAGAAAAGGCCTTGAATTCGGGACAGAGTACAAACAATCTGGATGGGGAGTCGGATTAACCATCCATACGTGTATGATGAATATTGCTGCACTATTTCTTCTCAAAAGTGACAAATTACATGCTCTATATCATGGTCTCTCTGCAGTGGCTCAAGACTGTGCTTCAATGCCACCAAGATTCACAGTCCATCCTTTACCCAAACCTTGGCCTGACTTATCAACTCTTAAGAGCTGGTTTCGTCAGTTTGTAGAATCGAGGAATGCAATAGCTGCAGAGCGATGCCTAGTAACTGCAATCCACGCAGAAGCAGGTGCAGCTCAACTTGCCGACATGCTTCTTGCAGCAGCCACAGATCACAGGTTTATAGGCGGAGGACATACTTTAGATTTTACCAACAAAGCATTAGAGGCATTAGATTATGTCGGATGGAAGGATAAAAAACTAGTTGAATCAGTTTTGGGTAGCCTTGTGTCAGGCTATGCCAACGCAGAACGGATGGAAGAGTCTAGCTCATGGCGACATCCAATAGATTTAGTTGTCATGCTTGATAACGCATTCAAAGAACTGCCCAGCGCATTGGAAGAAGGAAGATTAAGGAGAGGAGAAGAAAAGATGGCTCGGACAGAAGATACAAATAAGAAGGAAACTGACTTTATCGATACTCTTTTAGGGGATGATCCAAAACTGATAATTAATGATCTACTTGATGCACTGAGACAGGGAATATCTGAAGAGGAGCTCGCAGGGATGATTGCCTATGCGGCTGCCCTCAGAATAGCTCAGTTTAATACACGCAATGAATTCACAGATTGGGATGTCGCTCTTCATACCTTTACATTTGCAAATGCTGTTCATCAATGTATGCGACGTATTTCTGGGTCCGTGAGAAAGGGGGAATCCAAATCACAATTTCCTGCGAATTATCAACGACATGAACTAACACGGGCTGTATTTGATGGTGCAATGAGAGTGTATCTAAATAGATTTCTTAACATACCTCCATCTTCTATACCTGATCTAGATAGGAATTTCAAGCGTGTTTCTGTGAGTAATGTCAGTAATGTTGAACAAGAACAAGATGCTATGACAGAAGAAAAGCTGACAACGCTGCTCGATAAGCAACAACAAGTAGATGCTGCAGCACAGTTAGTTGCAGATTTTTTTTGCAGCCATCCCTTTACAGGTAACAGCACCAACAGCAATGACAATCATGAGTTTCAACTTGAACAAAAAAGGCGATATTTTCTTATGAATTTGATTGGACGATTATTGGTTCGAGAGGATCGCAGTTTTCATTTGATTCAAATGATAGAAGCCGCACTTAAACAATGCTCTACCATAAATAGTACGTTATCTTTTTCGGCAGATCAGCCTCAGATTATTAAAGAATATCACTTTATGTTGGCGGCTGTACGCTATTTAGCTGCGCATTCCCCGACAATGCGTTCCCAAACACATACATTTCAAACAGCTGTTCAATTATCTTTGGGTCAGAACCTTTTTGAATAATGTTTTGTTTGTCAGATAACAAGATGTCATATAACAAGATTAGTATTTAGCGTAGACACAAGTCCAATCTCAGATAAGATGACTAATATGGGTGTTAACTCAGCAATAATAATCCAGTAATTGTTATGTCTGGTAAACTGATTGATGGAAATGCCGTGTCTGCAAGTGTAAGATCTAGGCTTGCAGATAAAGTCAGCAACCTAAAAGAGAAAGGGATCTCCCCGTGCCTTGCCACTGTCCTAGTAGGAAATGACCCTGCTTCGACAATCTATGTACAAAACAAGCAGAAGGCAGCTAAACAGGTCGGGATAGTCACTCAAGATCATCGATTGGGGGATAATTTACAGGAAAATGAATTGGCACTTCTAATCGATTCATTGAACAATGACCCTAGTGTTCACGGAATCTTGGTACAACTACCTCTTCCAAAACATATCAACGAATTCAATATTATAAACAAGATTACGCAGCGCAAAGACGTCGATGGATTAACCTCTAGTAATTCAGGTTTATTGCTGCATGGGCATGCATCACTCAAACCGTGCACTCCGTCTGGGATTATGGAGTTATTTGACTATTACAATATTGAAATTAACTCTCGTAATGCAATAATAGTGAATAGATCCATCCTTGTAGGAAAGCCTCTCGCATTTCTGATGCTAGAACGTGATGCTACGGTTACTATATGCCATTCGAAAACAGCAAATTTGAGTCATTTGCTATCGGAAGCGGATATAATAATAACAGCAGTTGGAGACAGAAATAGATTTACTCTCAGTCCTCATATGGTCAAAGAAAATGCCGTGGTGATTGATGTAGGAACTAACAGAGAGTCAGGAAAACTAGTAGGTGATGTAGATTTTGACTCTGTCAGAGAAAAGGTATCTTGGATTACCCCCGTTCCCGGAGGAGTGGGCCCAATGACCATTGCGATGCTGTTAAGTAACACAGTAACTGCCGCCGATCTAATTAGTGCTTCTACAATTTAGTACCTTATCCCCATCTCACCGATCGCTAATTCTGCTTTGTTCTTCACCTCTCTATCTTGGGGAGTAGGGTAAAATAATAAGATATGTAGCTTTAAAGACTTGTATTGGAATACAAAGAACCAATTTCGTATGATAACTATGTTGAACAGTTGCAACACTTATTAGATTCCAAAAAGATTACAACTACTCAATTCAATCATTTCAGATCCAGAGGTATCAGAATTATTCGTCCTTTGCAAGATTTCGGTCTGGAATCTCTTGGACGCGTATTGCCCCAGATAGTAGTCGGAGCATCAGATGAATTCATTCGACGAATGAAAATCCCTTACCAAGCTACTAGTTTCCTAGTTGCGAATACTAAACCAAACTTAGATGGATGGTATGTATATAAGATTCCTGAACAACCCAGGGGTGGACTCAAACTTTTGAGTGGAGGCAAAAGAAGGGTTGGTGATAATATTTTTGCATCCACACATAGAATAATCTTGGGAAGAAAAGCAATACTAGTCAGTGCGGTCAACTTGATGGCAAATAAGAATAATATCTGGAATTGGCATTTCTTTGGGGATCATTTAAAGCGAGACAAGGAATCACTGTATGAAGACCTGGCGAAACTTGACGCCATAATGAAACATGAAGACAATTCTGAGAATAGAACAGGCCCATATTATTATATAGTGATCGCTAGATCAGAATCAACCTTTAAAAAATTGGAAGTTGTTGAAAACTATCTGCAAAACAAGATTGCGGTCTTAAATCCTGAAAGTATGATACACGTAATTTTTGTTACTAATAAGTCAGGCTTTGATTTTGCTTCGAAAAAAATCGAAGAGTCCAGTTCGGTAAGTTACATAGATACAGGAGAAACTTTCAATATGTATCAGGGAATGCAAGATCTGAGGCAAAAGTATGGTGTTGATCTGATCTTAAATGATGGCGGTCGTATAATGTCAGAAGGAATTAGGAGAGAAGGCCTTCTAGGCGAAGAAAGAATGTCCTTAGAGCCGTTCCCCGGTGAGGACGTATTTCCTTTGAATAAATATATTGATCCCACCACAGTTGCTGGGTCTCATGGTTTGGGATTAGATGGCGGGGAGATTGAAGGAACATTA
This sequence comes from Nitrososphaeraceae archaeon, assembly GCA_035643435.1. GTDB lineage: Archaea > Thermoproteota > Nitrososphaeria > Nitrososphaerales > Nitrososphaeraceae > TH5896. The sequence continues at coordinate 26,270 of DASQQK010000100.1, forward strand.
CTTCTACACTCAAATAAGATAGGTGATGAAAAATTAAATGTATATATTTACCCCTTGGAGGAACAGAAGGTAATTCAAAGCTGACGAGTTAAAGGACAAAAGTATTATTCAACTAAGGACTAGAGGCTTAACGCCGCTTCGATCACGACGTGAGTAGCATCTATGGTCTTTATCTTTATTTACCTTATGAGCCTTAATTCAATTATTGGCCAGCGATACTATTTTGTATCGAATAATCTCAGTCTATGTGTGTGCTGTATTTCAATATTTGATATAAGATGATTGATATGGTCAGCTGAATGATGATGAGGAGAAAAGATGATAAAACTAATGACCAGAACTAAATAGAGAAGTGAGAAACGAAAAAAAGGAGACGAGGGAATACCTGACCAATTCCTCCGCTTCTCTCGAAGAAAATAAGCGAGTCAAGCTTAATACTGACACAGATAATTCCGACACAGTTGAAAACGTGCTAGTTCTCCAGGGTGGTGGCTCTCTGGGCGCCTTCGGCTGCGGCGTATTCAAAGCAATTTCCAATTACAATATCAGATTAGATATAACTGCAGGTACATCTATTGGCGGCATAAATGCAGCGATTATAGCTGGAAGTAAGGATGAAGAACATCCAGAAAAATTATTGGAACGCTTTTGGTTGGAATTGTCTGAAAGTTTTGTAGACGTGGACCATATATTTTCTCCTCCCTCAGATTTTATACCATACAAAAAGAATAGCCATTCTAAGAACTATGATATGAAATTGAGGCAGGTTAGATCCTTCTATAGCTCGGCTATTTTTGGAAATGATAAAATGTTTAGACCGAGATGGAGACAGGAAACTGCATTTTCAGATCCAGAATTTCTTACACCACAAAATTGGACCTATCTATACGATCACACACCTCTAGTAAATACCTTAGAAAATTATATCGATTATGATAAACTGAGACCAAATGGGAATCCTAACTCTCGATTAATATTAACTGCAGTAAATGTTCTAAATGCCGAACCTTTAACCTTTGACAGTGCAAGGGAACAAATTACACCAAAGCATATACTCGCTACTTCTGCTTATCCTCTTTACAATTTCAAGTGGGTGGAAGTCGAGAAAGGAGTTTACTGCTGGGATGGAGGCCTTCTGAGTAATACGCCATTAAGAGAGGTTATTGATGCATCTCCTGTAAATGACAAGCGGATATTTCTAGTTGAAAACTATCCAAAAAAAGTTGATTCACTCCCAAGGAGCATACCTGAGGTCCATCATAGAGCAAGAGATATTATGTTCTCCGACAAAACGAAGCATAATATAGCCATGTCGAGGGTGATTACTATGTATCTGAAGTATATTGATGAACTCTATAAGATAATTGAAGATCATGTTGATTTATCGAACATTGATCAAGCCAAGCTCAAGAAGATGCATCATAAATATAAGAAAATAAAACGTGAACATGGGACTGAAATAAAGGATATCCTGTACATAACACGAGATGAACCTTATCCTCATATATACGAGAATGCAGATTTTTCACCCCAAGCGATTAAAGCCTCAATCAAAGAGGGCGAGATAAAGACGGCTGAAATACTGAATCGAAAGATGGGACCACAATACTTTAAAAATGTGGTTTGATAGACCTTGCCTATAAATTGATTGTATATTATATTAATTGGGAATTCTTCTATGCTCCAAAATGAAGAGGAAATTCTGGAAAAGAAGCGTCAGGTTCAGGCCTCTCTTGTAGATATGCTATCACAAATTGTCAGCTCCAGAATTGGTCAGAGACGCCTATCTGAAGGCCAGGAAGCTATCACAAAACGCCTTCTCTGAGGAAACACAAAGCAAATGGAAGCTTCCCCCAAATAGATCCCGCATTGAAGTAAGAGATTGTATTAAATTTAATCCCTCTGGAGATGGATGCAGACCACCGGTTCTACCGCACAATCAGAGGATATGATAGGGATAGCAACGTTAAGGTTACCCAAAGTGAATTAGTGGAATTTCTTCGAATTGCAAATGCGACATTTGAGTCTTCCAGGTTGATACAACCGGTCCTGCTAAGAAATGCTATTTTTTGATCTATCTCGTTTTATGATTACAAGATCAGGCTGAAGAAAACGAATTAGTTAAATTTGATAACAAGCCAGGCTGAATTAGATGCAAGTCGTCTTTCTCATTGCAGGGGTCGGTAGGAGCACAAAAGCTTAAGTGGTCACCTACTGCTATCTCTTTCTAAAAGTTTAGAAAGATCTTGCCGGCTTCCAAAAATGTCTGACCAACATGATAGCAATTTTTTAAAACCCTTTTTGTCAGCTGTTTTTTCTTTTACGCCTTGTATTGTAAACTCTGGAGGTAAGACTTGGTCTATAATATCCCATTCAAGCGGCATGGATATAGTAGCAAGTGGAGTGGGTCTAGCAGAAAAGGCCGATGCCAATGTTTTTCCCTTTGCATTTTGATTGTAGTCAAGGAAAATTTTTCCTCGTCTTTTAGTAGTGTTCCAATCTGTCGTTATCAAGTCAGGATGTTTATTAACCAGTGTCCTACCAATGATTTCGGCAAAGCTTCTAGTTTGATCATAAGTATACTCAGCAGTGACAGGTACAAAAATATGAATTCCAGTTCTACCTGAAGTTTTGATATATGATTTGATTTTCAATATGTCAAAAATTTCAGATTTTAGCATCTGAGCTACCTTAACTGTTGCTATGAATGCTCTACGGTTGTACGTTGGTTCCTGGTCAGAGCTGGTTTCTAAGCCAGAGTAAATGTACGGATCCAGATCAAATACAATAAAATCTGGATGATTGAGGCCACATTTGTCTTCATACAACTCATTAGAACCCTTCAGACAGGCCTTATAGTCAACAATCCTGCTATACCATGGATGGATTTCTATACAGCCAAGGTTAGCTAGCCAGAGCAGTGTTTCCTTATTATTACAGAATAAATAGTTAGTTGACCTTTCCGCAGTTTCTGAATAAATCTTCACTGAGTTAACGAATTCGGGCTTATCCATGTTCCAATTTTTTTGATAAAAGTGTTTACCCATAATTCCGTCAGGATATCTGCTCAATGACAAGGGTCTGTCCTTAAGAAGGGGGAGAAGGTAATCGCTTATCTTGTCATAATATTCAATCAAATCACCCTTGGTTAGATCGTCATGAAATCGATTTTTAGGCCAAAAAATCTTATCTAAGTTAGAAAAGCTATTCTGTACTCTCATGGCAGCTCCTGTAGAAGGAGTGTTCGGCTGTACTACCGCTGGTGGTGATGGTGATCTCTCCGAAGATGGTGCTCGTGATGATGAAGATAAAGCTGACGATGAAAGTGATATAGATCGTTCCTTGTAATTGTAATTGTGATTTTGCAGTTTTACATTAGATAGCTCGTCTATGCTCTTAGTTTTTTCGAGTGTACATTCTTGAGGCTTCTTGTCATCTCTGATTCTTAGGAATATAGGAGCTCTCATAATCGTGTCCTTTGTCCAGCCATCAAACTTGACTTCGACTACGAGCAACGGGCGTACCCAAACTGGATCTCTATTGACATATGGTATGTAACTGACCGGAATCTCATTGGTCTCTATTTCCTGTAATTTGTTGAAAATTTCAATAATTTGTGAGAGATCAAACCCACTTCCAGAATGTCCAACGAAGACAAGTTCCCCATCAAATGCGGCCAGCAACAAGGATCCAAAATAACCGCTTCTGTTACCCTCTCCTCTGGTATAACCAATCACCACACAGTCTTGAGTACGTGAATTTTTGACCTTTAGCCAGTCAGTGGTCCTAGCACCCTGTAAATATTTACTATTCTTATTCTTTGCAATTATTCCTTCTAGATTGAGGGCTTTGATATTCTCGAATAGTTCTATGCCGTTTCCTTCAAATGATTCAGATATTCTTATAACATTTTTGTCGCTGCGTCTCAAATCTATTGTACTTGACAGCAACTCTCTTCGTTTCCAGAATTCCAAATTTTCGAGATTCTTGCCATCCAAATAAAGAATATCAAAAACATAGAAGGTAGAAGGTATTTCCTTAGAAAGATGTTGTATATCTAAATCATGATCAATGTTCATCCTTCGTTGATGACTTTGAAAGTCCGGATGGCCTTGATTATCTAAAATTACTATCTCACCATCAAGGACAACTGAATCCTTACATTTTAAGATCGAAGATGACATGACTGAATCAATAATTTCTGGATATCTGTGGCGAATGGATTTATTAGTCCTAGATTTGAGCTCAAGTATGTTTCTGCTTTTGCTATAAAAAAGGACAGCCCTTACTCCGTCCCATTTGATTTCGAATTCCCATTTTTTGTCATTAAAGGGTTTATCAACTGGTGTAGAAAGCATAGGCTTTATTTTATTAGGAAATTCAGACTGTACCCCAATTTCCGTCAAATACTGAAGTTCTATTTCATTGGCCGTTTCGCTACGTTGCCTGATTCTGGAATTCACTTGAAGGCTAGAAAATTCGCTGTTATCACTAGGCTTCTTGTTAAGAGTATTTTTTTTAGTTTGCGACAATATAGAATCAGGTCTAGAGGATGTCAGATCTTCTTCTGATGCGAACTGGTCAGAATACTTTATTAAGAGCCACTGGTTCTCCCGTCCAGTTCTAACTAAGGAAAATTTACCATTTACCTTATGCCCCTGCAAACCAAAGGTTATCTTTCCCTTATCAAACTGATCAGAAAATTTCTCACTTGATTTTTCCAACATATAGATACCTGTATCCCATACAAGAACTGTACCTGCTCCATAGTTTCCATGAGGGATAGTGCCTTCAAACAGGAGATAATCCAATGGGTGATCTTCAGTGAGAATGGCAAGGCGTTTAATTTTGGGATTAAGAGAAATTCCTTTCGGAACAGCCCACGATTTTAGAACACCATTTTCTGTTTCTAGTCTAAAGTCGTAATGAAGTCTTCTAGCGTTATGTTTTTGAATAACGAAATGTCTACTGTTATTATTTATCTGACGATCATTAGCAGTTCCGACAGGTTCAGGAGTCTTTGCAAAGTTTCGTCTCCTATTATATTTTTCAAGCATTCGCTACATCTAGCCTTTACGTGCTACCCTAGACTATGAGACATCTTATTATTTCTGGATTTGGATTTTGGAGTTTGAATTATTCTTATTCTGTCTCATTGTCCATCTTAGACCTTGTGCTGCCTGCATTGTTGCTTCTCCTTAGCATAAATCTAATCCATATTTTCATTATCGCCATTTTGTTTCACCAGACCGTCGCCAATACTCCAAAGCAGCATCCAAAATGCGGAGATCTTTCGTTATTCTATAATCTTTGCCCAATCTTTGAATCTCGTTAAAGATGGTAACCGGATTAATGTTCCATCTATACATTGTCTGTTCAATCCTTGCCAACCTATCTCTAGCTTCTTGGGACAAATCTCTCAGGTAGGGATGTCGCCATAGTGGAACTTTCTCCCTAACTGGTTTTTCTGAGTCTTTAATGAGAGTGCTAAAGGACTTCATCGCATTCAAATATTGCAAGTAACCATCCAAAACTGACTCGTTTTCCTTATGTTTGGTTACATCAAATTCGATCCCTTTTAGAAAGATGTCTCCAAATTCATCCGGGAAAAGACTTTTGCATAGTGACTTAACCTCTTCGCGCTTCGAATAAATTGAATCTCCTGATGGCTGAGTAGCATATGTTTTTGCTGGCCCATATTCTTGCTGCGTGGTCTCGTACTGTTGTGAATCCTCGCTATTGTGTGCAACACTGGCAAAAGGAAAAGTTGCAGTCTGCTCTCTTCTATTCCTTCTGAACAACACTGGATCGGCTGAGAGATACTCCCCATTTATTCTGCCTATTATGTATTCAAGAGTACGAACGATCTTGCCGCCGCCTTCCCGGTGCATAAGGTGGTTGTGCCGGTACGCGCTGTACTTCCTAGTAAAATCTTGGCCACATGTGATACATACATAATTCTTAAAACTCATTTTGTCTGATGTTATTATGATAAACTGTGTTAAATATGTGCTGCACAGTGCTGCATTGTATAATAGAATAATCTTAATATGTCTTTCAAACCGTAGTTCCCTCCAGCTTCTACCCTTCCATCATAGATGGCTCTCCCTCGACTTCCCGATTCTCCTTGACATTCTGTGCTGAATTCGCGCATCCGGCACATTTTGAGATTCTTAGTAGCCCAATTTAGGCTGGAAGGTTTTTGACTTATGACTACATTAACTAAACAGTCCAATATGGTGTGCTTGCCTCAGAACAATAAACATAAGACGTCCGAGGAACTATAATTAACTAGGATCGGATAAAATGTGCAATTTAATCAATTTTCTATCTTATTTTCGATCTCTTAATTTTTTCCTGTAGAAGCATAACACCTTGAATCAATGTCTCTGGACGTGGGGGACATCCAGGAACATACACATCAACTGGGATAATTCCATCGATTCCTGGAAGTACATTATATGAGTCTATATATAGACCGCCTGTAATTGCACACGCCCCCATTGCTACCACGTATTTTGGCTCAGGCATTTGATCGTATACCATACGCAATCTAGGAGCCATCTTTCTAGTTACAGTGCCCTGCACAACTATTAAATCACATTGTCTAAGGGAACCAAATGCTTCTATTATTCCAAATCTTTCGGCATCATACCTGGGCCCAGAGACCGCCCCAAACTCTACACTACAACAAGCCGTCTCGAGATGAACTGGCCATAATGACCACACCCTCCCCCAGTCAATTGCATATCCAAGAGGTTTGTCTAATGCCTTAGTCAAAATATCTCCAATTCTGCTTACCATAACATTAAAGTTTGATTGGTTGAGCAATTCAGTCTTCAACTTCATTACAACCTCCCGATACAACGAATATCCCCTCACATCATATATAATACTTCAGGCTGAATCCTAAAGGTTGGATCAGCAATCCTATCTGTAGGTTAAATAGCGTTAATAGTAGAATAAGAAAGGATATGAAATGATTCTAAGACTGAAATTCTAGGTGATCAAAAATGTATAAACGATACCCAACTTCAACTTATAGTATTGGGATGTAAAATAGGCTTTCACGTATCAATTTCAGGAGGAATCTCGAATTCCGTGGATAATGCTCTAAAGGAGAATTGTACTGCATTTCAAATATTCAGTAGAAATCCTAGAGGATGGGCTGCTAAACCATTGGATAATAAGGACGTCATGCTCTTCAAAGACAAATTAGCAGGACACTCAGATACCGACAGATCAACAAAGAGCAGATCAGCTAAAACAGCTCACCAAAACAATATCGGAGAGAAGAGTAACAAAAACAAATCTAAAATCGATAGAAACGCCATATTCGTTCATATGCCTTACTTGCCCAATCTGTCTTCTCCCAATAAAAAAATCTACGATCAATCTGTGCAGGTCATGATAGATGAACTGGAAAGAAGCGGCACTTTGGAGATCCCGTACCTAGTAGTTCATCTTGGAAGTCATCAGGGAGAGGGAATTAAGAAAGGAGTTGAACAGCTTGTTATGGCATGCTCTCGTGCGATTGATTCAGTATCAGAGGAGAATAACGTTTCCATACTTTTGGAAAACAGTGCAGGCCAGAAAAATACCGTTGCTAGCGACTTTGAAGATTTGAGGGTAATACTTGATAAGCTATACGACTATAATTCTGGAAGCAAAAGGGATCGATTTGGTATATGCTTGGATACATGTCATGCGTTTGCTTCGGGGTACGACCTTACTTCGAAGGATGCAGTTGATAAGACGATGGATAAATTCGACTCACAGGTCGGCTACAAGCATCTCAAACTTATACATTTGAACGATTCAAGAGACAAATTCTTATCTCGGCGAGACAGACATGAACATTTAGGCCTGGGAGAAATAGGCGAGAACGGGTTTAATGCATTCTTGAAACATGTTTCACACAGAAATCTCCCACTAATAATGGAAACACCAATCGATAGCAGACGAAGTAATTCTGATAATCTAAAGTTTGTCAAAGATATCATTGGTAATGAATGAATGAGAAGTTTATTAGACCTATGACTGGGGCACAGCAACGAGAAAAGGTTCCGTTTAGATTTATTTCTTATGCAGACCCCTTAGCGAGCTAATAGAAGGAATTATCATAATGTGTTTAGATGTCACTAACCATAATATGTTCAATTGAATGCGTTGGAATTAGTTCCCTGCTAGCAATGACATTCGCCGCCTCGTCTTTATAATAAGTAATCGTCACATATTCGGCAACCACCTGTATATTGATTACCTCAATATTCTGATTTGGTTCATATTTCACATTTGATATGTCCAGTCTTTCAACTGTACTCACATTATCAGATGTACGTTTCATAAGAGTAATGATCACATTTTTGACCAGTACTCCATGAAATTTTATTGATATTTTTTTTCTTGATCCAATGCCATTATCAGCAGTCAAACAGTATGGAATAGTGTGGTTCGGATTATTAAAAGCATATCTCATTATACCCCTATCAGTCCGTCTCCTATTTCACGCATCTCTGTTTATTCCAATGGGAATGGAGAATGTTAAGTATACTTTACCTTTTCTTATTATCAAAGCTCCACATGTATGTCCTTTGAATTGGCTACCAACTGTTACTTGCTTGCTCGATAGTTCTTATACACAAGTGGAATCATGCCTTGTGGAACTGCTATGAGAATGCCAACTACTCTACCCACCTATCATCTATCTACAACAAAATTATCTTAACATCTACCCAGTCAATATTTTATATTTTATTTTTGAAGGAGTATTTCCAGCTGAATCGATTGCGGTACAAGTCACGATAGTCGTAACTGTGGGAAATCGAGAGCCAGACGAAGAAGTGCATGTTAGTAGCAGTATCTACATTATCAGTAGCTATGGGAGTTGCGCCATGAATACTTGAATATGTAGTACTAGTATTGATAGATCAGTTGCAATTAATATAAACAGACGATTGACAGAAAGAGCATATGAAGATTTCCCGCAAAATAGAAGAATACGAGAGAGCTACATGAGAGGAGAACTGTGTGTTATTCCAACGTCTACCCAGTCAAAAATATAGCAGAAACGGATGTGGATACTTGTTGCTCTCCTGGAAGAATGGGCGTTGAGGGGGATGCTCCTCCAGTTTGAGCTGCCATTTCTGCTCTAGGGAAAGGGAATGGGGGACCAGGGGGAATAGTTGTAGATCCTTCAATGTCTAATGATTTCACGCCGATTATCTTCAACCCCAGAAAAGAGGCTGCAGTTTCAGCTTTTTCTTTAGCATTATCTATTGCGTCAGTAATTAATTTGTTCTTCGCATATTCCAATAGGTTGTCTGATACTGCAAAGAAGATATCACTAACATCATTAGCTCCGAGCTCCACGGCTGTATCAATCCATTCTGAGACATTATCTAGATTTGCGGTTTCTATACGTATTGAATTCAGAACATTGAAGCCAGTAATATTTAATCTCGCTCCCGATTCGGTGAAATTATATAGCGGATAAATATTGAATGAGGAAGTACTAGTTTCGTTCTCCATTAGTCCTTGAATCATCAACTGTGAAATAATTCCGTTCATTAGTTTAGAATTCACAGCTAAAGCCTCATCAGTCGTAGCTTCTGTATTTTCGATACCTATTGTAACATAAACTTTGTCGGGTTGAAGCCTTGCATAAGCGGTACCAGTTGTATGAATCGTACCATTTACACTGGCCGTGCCGTTAGAAGCGGAGGCAGGTGCATACTGAGCAGACACTTCAGCAGTGTGCAGAAAGAGTATTGTCACTCCTGTAAACATAACGAAGATCACAATCATGGTTAAACGCGATGCGTCTTGTTTAGATCTCATGTTCACTTACACTCGAATAATTCTATTATCTGGAGGCTAGGTATAATAAGATAAGACACTTTACACTCGTGCGTGGATGAGTTTATCAGGTGATCAGAATATGCCATGGTCCTCACACTTCCAGTCCCTTATGTTCATCCCAAAATCGCACTTTATTTCAACTATTGTTAAGTTGAGAGCGGAAGCTGAATTTATAGAATTAGATAATTGCTGAATAACCGTTGAATTTATTGTCTGTAGATCGACAAAGGGATTTGGTAGCCCTACTCCTTCTGTCTGAGTTTGATTACCTGCTGCTGCTGCTGCTCTTATATATCCAATCGTAGGAGAATTATCAAGATCATCCTGTACAATAGATACTATCGACTCTTTCGATTTGTTTAGAGATTCACTACTACCCGTAATTGTATATACTATATCAAATGCGCCTACCAATTCAGGGCCATCGTCTACTATGATATAAGAATTGGTAGAAGTTTTTGTTATTTTAGTATTGTTATTGCTATTATTCTCTATCTGTTCTTGCGCTAAGGACAACGGAAAATTAGCCACAGCAGCTGTCAGTATTGCAATGAATAGTGTCCACACCAAAATCAAGTTCTTCATGTTAAACGCAGTTTAGTATTTATGCCAAGATAGAAAAATGTTTCTAATATGCTTTTCTAAATTACTTACGTTGGACAAGCAAAGCGTATTAGGTGTATTTCAGCAGTACTTTTAGCGCTATCTGTGAACGGGGGTTCAACTGATCGTAGCAAAGGGACTTCTGGGGGCGGCTTATCAATCCGCCCATTGAATATTTTTGAAATACTCACTCACAGTATGTAATCTAGCACTAGTTCCTCTAGCGAATTTTGTCATCAATAAAGTCATTACCTGCGTGGTACGGAATTTATGTATCTACCATAAATTTTAAATACATTTACTAGTATGCTAAATTGTGCGATTATCACCTCGGGCGGGGATATCATTATGCATAATTGCTGTATTTCTTTATATTTGGATCGTTTCTTCTCCTTCCGTAAATGCACAACAGCTGAATACAGAAGACTATATAATAACTGACTTTGGATTAAAAAATAGTAATACTCCGTACGTAACGGTACAGGGAAAGGCTGGAGGCTCATATGATTATTCTGTAGGGGACGAAGGATACTGGGCCTATGTTTTCAAAACTGATAAGGGAAACTTTATGATCAGTATATCGGGTACCGATCCCGATCCATGCTGCTACTATGATGCAAACCATCTCTTGACTCATGATATTAAATTAAACGAATGCCTACATACAGAATCGGGACGTGGAGAGCCCAGTTTTCATGACCATACAGCAGAATATCTAGGCAAGAATTTGAATCTCACATCTGTCGATCATGTCTATAGTATACTGGTAACGATAGATGACCCGAGTGATGAATGTGAATCTGGAGAACACGTAGATAAAATATACTCCCAAATGAGTAGATAAAGCTAATTATCTATCCATACGTCATCCATTCAAAACAAGTACAGGGGCATTGACTGCATCAATGACTCTTCTAGTACTACTCATAATGCCTTTTATGGATGACCCTATCTTATCACTTACCATTATTATCAAGTCAACATTGCTCTCTTTTGCCGATTCAACTATCTGGTCTAATGCCTTTCCTATCTGAATCCTATAAGAAATCTGACTCTCCACTCCAGAATCTCTACAAAGGGATATTCTTTCCTTAATCATTTCTTCTAACCGTCCTTTTATCTTAAAATTTAATTCCTCATTTGTTGGCACATTACTGCCAGCTGAAATTGTTGTAGGTGCGAATTCATGAATGTCTTCGATAGCATTTAGAATAATGATCTCCGCTTTAGAAATTCTTGATAAATAAATAGCATGAGCCAATGCTTTGTCAGATGATTCGGAACCGTCATGGGGCACCAATATTTTCCTATATTGAGGAGTGTAAAGACTTACAATTTCTTTGGATGTCATATGAACATCCTCAGTTGATGGTGATTCCTTACCAATCTCTCTTCCTTTTGCATGTTCATGTTCAGAATCTTTCTCTGGATCTAGGAACTTCTCAGCAATAGCTTTTCCACGGGTTTTTACCCTACCTATCACATCATCTACATTTTTTTCTACCATACTCTTTTCATCATAACTATCTTTCTGCAGATTTTCATCTGATGACATTTTGTGAAACGTTATTGTACTTCTTAATAAACTATTTAACCATTTTTGTAGCATTCTTGAAGACGTTTTCTACTACTAGGTAGTATTGATCACTGTGCATGTTGGCTAAGTCTCAAATTGGTAACACATCTAAGATGATGTCACCTGAGAATTTAAGAATCTCATATTGCTAATTTTATACATCCTTTACTCTCTCTTCTTCTACTGTAACCTACGTCCTCGTTGTCAGAAATAGAATAAAATAGGAACATCGAAAAGTAGGTATCCTCAGCCAGAATTCAATATAAATGAACGTTACCCTCAGCCAGTAATGTCAAGTTCTTGAACTCGTTTTTTGTCAAGTGTTGAGAAAGCTCATCTCATCTTCTGGTAGCCCAGTCATCATACTTACCAGTAGAGATTTAGGGAAGGAGACTATGCCTGATGCTGAAGCACAGGAACCATCATCCACATGATCTGCAAGTATCTGAGAAAGGCAAGGTCTTTACGTTGATTCTATCTTATTTGGCTCAGTGGCGTAGCATATTGATAATATTGCTTCTAAATCTAAGCGTTATAATGTTACTACCGCTATTATTACCTTGAAAAGTTTTTGTTTGTGTCATCATGAGGCTAGAGAAAAGTCAACTTCTTAAACAACCATACGTCCAATGCCATATTAAGATTGCATCGCAATAATGTGCGTCATATATATTATACCTGAGTACGTCAGAGTTTCGCTATACCTAAATAGTTAGGCTGATTAACTAACTTAACGGGTAAGCATGAATCAAGATCTAAAATTCAATGGAAAAGTGATACCTTCGGCTAAATCTTTGAGTATCACTTTTAGAATTCCAACTGAAAGATTATCTCAACTGCGCAGTGAAACGGGGGTTAAACAAATTAGCTTGAATACCCTAGTTAATCAGGTAATTAAGGAACATCTCGATTGGCATGGTACGGCCTCCCAAGCTAAAATGTACTATCTACCAAGGTCACTGTTAATGAGATTAATCAATGAATATACTGAAGAAGAAATACATGAGTTGGCACGACAAACGGCGAAAAATGATTTAGTAGATATAAGTTTGTTTCTTAAAGGGGGATTTACGGTTGCATCATTAGCTGAGATCACAGAGACGTGGCTAAAGATTTCTAGAATGCCTTACAGATATGAAACAGACGGCGGTAGTTCAAGAATCGTTATTCAACATGATATGGGACTCAAGTATTCTTTTTTGGTTAGAGATATCTGTAGATATCTGTTAGAAGTGGCATTTGAAGCAAAAGCATCATACAATATAACTGATGATACACTTGTGATAGAAATGGATTCTTTCGAGTAAAAGAATCAAGAGTAATGCTACTGAAGCATTTAATAACTATATTTCCTTACTCTGTACGATCTAGGTCTTATGCGAATCTTGATAGCAGAAGATGATCTTGACATATCAACTCTTTATAAAAGGGCATTAGAGAATAGAAACCATACTATTGATCTTACGCCGTCTGGCGAAACCTGTCTTCGCGACTACTTGGACACACTCCATAATACTGCAACCATACCATCTTCATCCAGAATCCCCACTCCAGACATAAGTCCCATGCACAATGGCATCAGCAGAACTGCTACTGCATTTTCTGTGACTTCACCATATGATGTTGTTATACTTGATTATAAGATGCCGGGCATAAACGGCATGGACGTAGCCAAAGAGATTTTGGCAGTCAATCCTAATCAGCGAATAATCTTTGCCTCAGCTTATGTGAAAGAGACCTTGGAAGAGTCTGTAAAGCAGCTCAAACAGATAGTAGAATTAATGCAAAAGCCCTTTAGTTTGAGCCAACTAGTCGACACAGTAGAAGACAAAGAAGCATATGAGGAACTCAAAAAGCTGAATGTTGATATTGACCTTATTAAGGCTTCGGAACCAACTCATGCACTTGTCATTAAACTATTAGATAAATTACGGAGAATACAAAAGAGTGGAGCATTTTGATTTCTCAATCAATGTAAAATTTAGCTTGCTCCATTCAATAACGTTTCGTCAGCTGCTTAGTTTAATGGACTCAAATGGTTCCATTATTTGAAGTGGATCAACAATATCCAAAAGTATGGATTATGATGGTGAATAGTGTCACTTAGATATAACTGGATATAACCGGTTGTATCTAGTCTCTAGCTTTAGCTTTTACCGTGATGGAGTACATTAGATGGTGATTTGAATTACTCTGGTTGATGTATTTTCTACTTACTGCCATAATTAGTTAAAGAGTTAGTTAAAGAATTAGTTTTTAGCCATAAAAGAAAAACACTTGAGAAATAAATGATTTTAGCTCAGGAGCACGCAGTTCCAAGAGGAACAAAGAACCAATCATGAACTCTGCACATGTAAGTACTATACTATTTCATTAGGAAGTTTTCATCTCGTGTTCGTTTTTTCTATGATCCTCCATTTCGACGTCACTTTTAAAACCTTTCCCACATACGGGACATTTGAATTTCTTTCGCGAGAAAAAATCAAATCGCATGGTGTGATCTAGTATTCATACTATTTATAAATGCGCCGTTATTACATATTAACGGCACGCTCAATATAGCCTGACCAAATACCATAAAATAACTAAAGGTGTGATAAGGAACGAAAGTATCATGTCATAATATAGCAGCTTATGGATGTAATATATAATATAGCATGTACTCCAAATATAATTATATAGTCTGATCCATATACGAAATTAATATGAGTGACAGGTTCGACACAATAAATCTGATGATAGTACCATTATTGACACCTACTGTTCTTACAAAGTTTACAGTTGGAAATTTAAGCACTTGATCTCGTTTGGGAGGCAATTTGATCAGTCAATCTATATGCTATAATTCAAAAATTGAAATACAATGTGATAAAACCCATTAGCTCTGGATCATTCGGCACAATATATGAAGTCCTGCTGGAGCATGAGGAGGATGGCGTTACTAGTAGTACCTCTAAATGTGTATTGAAAGAACTTACGCGGCTTGATAATCTTAGCAGGGAGCGTTTTGAGAGAGAGATTAAGATATTGCCTGAGCTTAACCATACTAATATAGTCAATATTCTCTATTGGAATATAGGTGGTGATCCCCCCAAATTTCTTCCATACTACATTATGGAATATTTGAAGGGAGGATCCCTGCGAAGATATATGGATGAGAAATTCAATACGAACAAGAGTTTTGTCTTCGATCCGACATGGGTAATAAGTACGATTATTCTTCCCATCTGTAATGCATTGGCACAGGCACACAGTTCTTACGTATATCATAGGGATCTTAAACCTGATAACATTATTTTTACTGATGATACCAGATCAAGTATTAAAGTAGCAGACTGGGGTCTAGTAAAAGGCGACGCTATTGACAAAGAATCCTTAGAACTCACGGCTGTAACGTCCCAAGGCCAGATTGGCGGTACACCTGGATACTGCTCACCCGAACAATGGTTTGCATTCAACAAGGATGAGATAGATGGGCGAACTGACATCTACTCTTTGGGAATAATATTTTATGAAATGCTAACTAGAATACTGCCCTCTCCCTATAATTCAAATGATCCCTATACTCTGGAAAAGAGCCGGCGGCAGCTACAACTTCCCACATTCCAACACCTTTCATCAAATCAAACAAAAGTTGATCCACCATCCAAGTTCAATTCCAATGTAACGTCGAAGCTAGATGCATGTATTCTCAAAATGATTGAGGTGGATCCTCAAAATAGACAAAGTTCGGTGTGGGATTTGATAACAGATCTGGATATGTTGAGATAATACCCTCTAGTCAACCATTCTCTGATGATCTTTGGGTCATCAATGCAATCGTATAAAAGGGTGATTCTTTTGCAAATCACCAAATCGTCTAAAACCTAAAATACTCTGAATGCACAAAAATAGTATTCTGATGTTGGGTTGGTGCTAAGCATATCGCATGAGAATATTGTGAAAGGATGTGATATGGGATAAACGGAAATATGACCATAAATTATAATTCTCCGTCTCTTGTCTTACCTGTATATTTATCTTACCTAGCCCAGTACTCAAATGTTATGCACCTCACAAATGATGGTTTCAAAAAGAATACTAAAGTGCAGGCTAGTCCCAATGGCTCCAAGCAGCAATAAGATAATTCTAATAGTAGATGACGACAGTGACATCGCAACGTTCTTTAAGTTAGCTTTGGACCAAGCGGGATTTATTACAGAGGTTTACAACAGCTCTCCCTTAGCACTGGCGAACTTCAAGAAAGGGGTATATGACTTGTTACTGCTGGATGTTAATATGCCACATATGACTGGATTTGAATTATATAAAAGGATAAGCGAGATAGATCCTGAAGTCAAGATATGTTTCATCACGGCTTTTGAGGAGTATTATAGTGAATTCAAACAGGAATTTCCAAATCTAAACGAATTAGAATGCTATATTAAGAAGCCGGTAGGAATGGATTACTTGATCAATATTGTAAAATCACGGCTGGATCACAACTTATACTAGCTACATCTGTAAATTTAGATATAACTCTGTCTTCAGCAGTATGAACTTATCCTTATCTATGAAATCACGGCATTGCAGATGAGAAATAATTAGAGAAAAGGTGGTGCTAAAGAGGAAAAGGCGGCTAGCTTACATTACACCATGCATGCAGTTCTTCATCCTCGGTGGCATGAAATATGGTATGCATAAATGAGCCACTCTCATTTCCATTTTCCCATGATGTAATTCCAAAGACCAAGCTAAAAGCTCTGTACTCATTAGTTTCTATAGATGTACGAGATGTATATAGCAAGATATTTTGATGATTGATGGCGTGAAAGTTAGCATGCATACCATAAATTACAGCTGTATTATCCATGTTACATCTTATCGTATGGTCATCCAAGGATAAATTACACGTGAACCGTCTTCTGTAAATATTCCATACTTATTCTGAGCCGCAGCTATTGCGGAATCCGATATTACCCCTTCTTTGTTTTGTAGGAACGACTCCCTGATGATCAATTCGAGTGCTTCTGCACCTTTGGTTTTTTGTCTTATAAGGTCTGAATCATCACCATGTTGCTCAAAGTCTATCCTAAACAATCCGAACTTCCCTTCAGGTCTATAGTTATCAAGCCATTCATAGTTATCCATGAAAGACCAGTACAGATAGCCTATAATACTAGCACCATCATCTATAGCTTTTCTAAGTTGTTGGAGATGTGAAACAATGAATGGAGCGCGATATCCATCATGTTTATCAGCAATACCATTTTCAGTTATAAAAATCGGTATGCCATCCCATTGGTTTTTAATTTTCATAATCACATTATATAAGCCTTCAGGATAGATTTCCCATCCAAGAGTATTTAGTATATTGTGAGGTTGTTTATTTATTACACTTAGATCATTTATGGGGACTCCACCCACAAACTTTGCAGGGGTTAAAGAAACGATCTTATTAAAATAAACATATACCCTGCGATAGTAATCAAGACCAATGAAATCGGCTTTGTTTTTCCAATCTTCGTGTACAATAAATTTCTCGCTATTCTTATTCCCTCTCTGAAGTGTCTCCAAATAGTTTAGGTCTTCCTCACCATAAATGACAGCATTAATAAAATAGTCATTTACGAAGTAACCGAAATTCTTTGCGGCTTCAATATTGTCATTCATTGTTATGCCGAAAATCTTTCTTCTTTCAGCTGGAATGACTTCCATCATTAGATGACTAAATCCAACTTTGCTTGTCAAGCCATCACCATCTGCGTCGATGTCGTCAAGGGAAGAAATCTTGTTGTATGCTTGAATGTGGGCTTCAATGAGATTGTGCAAAACAATTCTTGCCTTTTTCCCTTCAAGAAAAAAACCAGGGGGCCATAATCCAGAGATATAACCACCTCCAATTATTGTAGCTACAGGTTCACCTATCGTTATCCAGTAATCAACTAACTCTCTAAATTCTAAAACTATTCGCTCTACGTATCTGACGAATCTTTCAATAGTTTCTTCATTTTCCCAACCTCTAAGAGATTTCCAATATGGATCTGATGGGAGGGGATCTGCTAGAGGAAAATCCTTTATTGGGCGTGGCATAAAATTTTGAATCTTTCTCCTTAGAAATTGCTGAGGAGGTGTCAAAACCCATAATGGGAGTGTTGCGTGATTTAGTGAAACTACCGGCATTAAGCTACTTTCCCTCATGGCTACCAGCATCTCCTTATAATGATCAATAGCGCCCTGATCCCAATGATCTTTCTCAGGTTCAATACGTGCCCACTCTATACTTATTCTGAAAGTATTCAGGCCTAAACTTCTTGCAAGATCAAAATCTTTTTTATAATATTTAATATCCCAGAATTTAGCAGCGTAGCATGCTGGTTGTAAATCAACTTGTGTACCTCCTTTATAGAATATGCTTGGTTTTGAGATGGTGGCGATTCTCTTGCTAATTTCTTGCGACCGTGTAAAGTAATCCCAATCATTATTTTTTATATCTCCTTCCACCTGATAAGAAGAAGTTGATACACCCCATAGGAAAGTCTTTGTTAAGCCATTCATTACGCTTCGATCTGTTGATCGACATCCTCCAGGTTTAATATTTATGGTAGTCTAACTAATTATATTCAAAGATTCTTCGAACAATTCTTACTCCTTTGTCATTTGAATTCTTGGATAATTATTTTGCAAGATACACAGACACTTCTCGGAAATCCCCTATGGGCATCTGGTATCAAGAATATGCAGATTAGCTAAAACTAGATCTATCTGAAAAAAGAGATTTTCAGTCGGACATTGACTCTATCCGACTTATTATATCATCTGCTTCTCCTACAGTGCTCTTCTGCACCAGGCATTATTTCGTTAATGCCTATAACAGCGGTACTACCTGGTGGAAATTCTACATCTGATTCACTTGGATTAATGACTGCTATATCTGTTATTGCCTCATGCCCAGTCTCAGATCCCGGAACTTCAGCAGGTACTACGTCGGATAATAAATCTTTGGCCATCATGAAACTGAGATACCCGCTGATTAGCTTCTGCTGTTATTTTTTTAGCAACAATTCGATGTTAGATATCAAACCGTATCGAAATAATTAGCTACATCAAACTGCGATTTTAGATTCGATTGTTGTACCAAAAATGTTATTTATGTGGACTTCAAAAATTATATGTGTCATCAGTACTTAGACAAAATATATGGGTACCTTTCTTATTGGCTATTCTGACAACATCAATTATCTCTAGTACCAGTATGACCTTTGGACACAACTTTTCGACAGATGAAAGTGCATCATTTATTGGATCGGTTGACTTGATAAAGACGCAAGCACAACTTGTTCAAGATAACATAGCAAGCAATAATATCACGCTGGCGAGCGAGCACGCTAATGATGCATTAGCGTTGTTGACAGATGATCTAGCCTCCGAAATTGCTGAGAGAAACCAAAGAATAGCAAACGAGCTTAATACAACTCTGACTGATTTGAAGGCTGCCTCTGAGGCCCCGCCAGAGAATACTACCGGCACCAAAGTTGAGCAGATTGTCTCCGATCTTGATGCAATACTCGATGAAGCTCTTACCGCTAGAATAGAGCCGACAGTCCTTGCCAATTCCACTACAATTGCATTAGCTCTTACGGACGTTCTGGATGGAGTATTAAATGCATACGGTGATGCATATGCAGTCAATTTTGATATGACCAATATGTCTATGGTCATGGGTCAAGACGGATCCCATTCAATGGATATGGGAGGAGAACAGAATTCAATGGGATCTATGGAAATGGGCGATAGTAATATGTCTTCAAGTAACGTGAGACAAGGTATGCAACCTGTGATGGGAGATACGAAGATGGAACTGGAAAAAGGGAAATCAAATCAGTCTATGCAAATGGATATGATGTCCTCTAATCAGGGATCTGAATTGGTAAATCTTGCGGATTACCAGACAGCTCAAGCCTTAGCTGTGAAAGCAAAGGCGATATTTGACAGCCAGTTATCAAATGGTAGTTCTAATACACAAGCATTGAACAACATAGGATCCGCGTTGCAGGAACTGGTGAAGACCATAGATAGTAAAGGAACACCCATGGACGTCATGACGATTGTACATACAAAGATACATCCTAACATGATAACAGCATTCGAACTCCAGCTCACCTCATAGCCGCCTTCTATCTTTTTAGAAAACCTTTCTTATATTAACAATTGGCCCGTCAAGCTACAAGTTTCCGAAATGGTTGTAAGATGGTAACAAGCATATCCTACTAGGTTTTTCATTTTAACAATATGTGCTAATTAATCTTAATTTGGCAAGGGACCACAAATCTATTAACTTCTATTCTTATTCACAATATCATCAACTAGGTTACCGTCCTGCATCATGCTTCTTCATATCTGAGTCAATCGCATGCACAATATCAATAGCTATCCAACCCAAAGTCTAGCTACTAATATTGATTTATCTTACAGCAAAAATATTCTGTAGCATCAATGCTTGAGCAATATAAAAGAAAAGTATTGGTAGGTCAGTTAGGAATGCAGGCTAGGTAACAGTTTGTTAGCTAGGTCTGACTCCTCGTCAACAAGGGTAATATTTTCCCACGCATGAAGACGTTCATTGCTATTGGTATTCGTCATGATTAGATCCACAAAGGATTCACCTTCTAATATCTTAGAACACCATCGACATTTCCACTTACCCATGTCCCTTCCCAATAATGAAGATCTTATTTCTTATAAACTTGTTAGATGAG
The DNA here is from genome assembly GCA_035643435.1 of Nitrososphaeraceae archaeon. Lineage (GTDB taxonomy): Archaea > Thermoproteota > Nitrososphaeria > Nitrososphaerales > Nitrososphaeraceae > TH5896. The sequence continues at coordinate 47,048 of DASQQK010000100.1, forward strand.
TCAATTGCATTCGTTTGCATTGCAATCGGCATATATCTATCTATTACATATGAATATCAAGATTAGAATGTGAAATTTTCTACTCAGCCAAGAGAGCATCTAAATTACTCGCTAACTATAAGGGCATAAACTAAACTAAATTACACTTGATTAGGCTAGGGCATAGGTAACGCCGCCTACTTCGATTTGATGTTCATCTGGAGGGATAAAGATATCTATCTTTATAGTCTTACCATCGCTGGTCATCTTCACATCATCGTCAGGTAAACCATCCATTGTTACAGATAATTTCTGATCATCAGACATCTGAGGCAATTTCAGAGTTATGAAGCCTCCATCGGGATTATAATGGTCAATACCAAAGGCCACACTCTTGGATGCATCATCGTATCGCAAGTTAATTATCTTTGCCACAGCCTGAAGATCGAATGGAATAAAGCCACCGCTTGATGTTTTTAAAGTGGTTATCGGAGCATTTAGATCGAATCCAGCACAGCTATAGTAAACTGCACTTGACTTCACTGATGCATCGGGTATGAGCTTAAACTGTGCTTTTTCTCCCGGTTGTAATACCGGAACTTGATCACTAATAACAGAGTCTATTTGTGCCTTATTTGTATCATGTACTGAGGCATAAACGGTTGCGTTGTAAAGTGGAAACGGTCCCGTGTTCTCCATCGTCCCAATTAAAGCCCTTTCACTACCTAGGGCCATATTCGAATAATTCAATTTGAGAAGATTATAGTTCATCTTATCGACGTGTCTCACATCATAGACAAATGGTGGACTAATCGCCTCTACCATTTTATTGTCGAGAACAATCTTGAACGGTGCTCCTGTCCCAGGATAGATAATTCTTGCAAATGTAGGGCTGGTCACAGTTCTAACACTTGTTTCATTAGGACTACCTGACGATGCATCTGGAATCCCTTGAGTCTTATTTGTCACATTTACTGCTACTGTAACATCAACAGGAAATTTTCCATTGTTATCAATAACTCCAATGATATTGTTTTGATCACTATTGTCAAGGAATGAACCTGGGTCCTTTAAGACGATATCTTCGTTCAGACCAAACACCAAATTAGACATGTACAGGAAGGATGAAAAAACAGCTAGTCCTAAGCAACATATCAATCCTGAAAATATGAATCCAGTAACTCGTCGAAACATCAACCAATCACTTGAGTATCCTAACTATCTCAATCCGCATATAAAAAGAAATATGTATTTATGCGGCCTGTGGAGCCGTCGGTGATGGTGACATGGTAGACATTCTAGAAACACCGAACACTAATCAGACTAAGAGAGTAGCTAGAGTGGCACCTGTGCAATTATTGATTTTCTGTCTAAGTAACGTATGTCTGGCCCCACCGTCTTAAGGAGGATCAGTCGAACGGAGACTTGACATAATCTTAGAAAAAACCTATTTACTTGTCCCTTCATTGTATCATGAGTGGCCTTAAATCATGAGCGGCAATACCCACCCAACTATATTAGCGATGGGTTTCATCGTGGTAATAGTAGCTGCTCAAGTATGCATACTACAGTCAGCTTCTTCAGTACCTGGTGCAGATCGTACTTCCCTTCTGATTGTAGATTTACACTTGGAAGAATGCATTAAACAATTGCAGCTTGGAAACGCTGATGACGCGCTGGATCACTGCCAATCAGCTGATCAAGCATTGAATGCGCTTATGGCTAACACGACGTCCGAAAGTTAATCCTATGCTACCTCTCGCCCTATGCTACTCCCGCAAGACTGGATAGGAACTCCCATCATAAGAACCGATTAAATTGTTTGGTTAGAAGCGTTTATAGTGAGATACTGAGTCAAGCTCAATACATCATGAGTATTTAGTATTAAGTTTTTAGCAATGATCTGGAGTTAGGAAGAACCGGTATCAGCTGCATATACAACAAATCCAGAGCCGTAGAGGATGCTTGCCAAGTCGTGATCATTTCCGAAATAGACGCCCTCTTCTGGGAATGCTGTTTCGACTATGGCTCCTGAACCAGGCGGAATAGATATAAGATATCTCGACCCATCAGCCCTATCCGCACTTCCAGTGCTATTTGCATAGATTGAAAAGTTATTGTGTCGCATATCGTTAACCATATGTTGATTTGACGGAGAAGGAGGATACAATACATTTATCATAGCAGCTGCAAAGTTAAACTCAACTGATTTCCTAGGACCAGCGTTTACTATATACCATCTAATGAGTTCATTAGGTTTGACGTAGAATATTTCTGCATCATTGTTCAGAGGAATTTTGCTGACTGATCCTATCCACGGAACGTACTTATAAGCCATACCGTTAGTCAATATAAGGTCTGGCTTAGCTTCAAGGAACTTTCCTAGGTCGAATGAGCCGATACTACCATTAGTACCTCTAAAAAGTCCTTTATCAGCATTGTTATAGATCTCACTAAAAGTGACATAGAACTCTTTGGCTGCTGGATACTTCTGATTATAAGTGGGCGAAGTAATGACTACACTACCGTACATCCCACTTCCCACATGCTCCCATATGCCATTCAGGTTGTCTGCATCACAATGATACATGAAAACACTGGGAGCTTTTGAATCAACGTGTAATATCCAGGTCTTGTTCTCGCCTGACTCGACCGGGCCTGATAAGGCTTGACTAGGACCAGTTATCCCATGCAAATTAATGCTGTGCACCAAGTCACCGTCGTTGATTAAGGTAATACGAACCCATTCGTTTTCCTTGAACTTAAGCAGTGGCCCTGGAACTGTCCCATTGAATGTCATCATTTTGTATTCTATGCCACCAGGATGTAATAGATTGTCTGGCGAGATCCTCATTATTGCATGGTCGTCTGCAATCAATGTGATATTCCTGATGTTAACCAACCCACGTTCATCGTCTGTGTCAATTTTAGATGATAACAGAGGTAATGATGATGACGATGATGACGACATGGGTGTAATTGAGACGGCTAAAAATGCAATAAGCATGAAGGGAAGAAACAATAATAAAAATTGAGTGCGGAAGGACATGTTAATTCATCTGGTTGCAGGCTTGGTTAAACAAATCCTCTCCCAAATAAGTTTGATATTTGTACCATCCTAGCAAGTTCATAAATGAACCAAAATTAAAGCATTTTGTAAACGCATTCTGGCATTATCTAGTAACACTAGATCATTGCAACAACTGCAGTTAATAGCGCTGACTTTACTCCTCGGGTTGTAGATTACCATTATACCTTTTACTGAGCTCATTACATGATAAGATGGTTCACAATAGTGTGGAGATATTCCCTGAGCAATCCTACAAATCTCTGTTATTATGCCTTGCTTGTGCCATTCCGGATCTCCCAATCATCATCATTTCATCCCGTACCTGATAATCCTTCTCTATCAGCACCATGCTACATATCATTTCCCCTTCTCAATCGCCAGACATTCTACCTACAGCTCAACAGGCTTACTACTCACTCTAGAAACCCATATTCTTGCTTATTTTAGCTATTTCGGGTTAAATAGTCTCGTAAACGGCTGTAAACAGAGATTGTTAACACTCTGAGATTTTTTTACATATCTGTTAACAATCGATTCGGTTTACATTTTGCTTACTTCGTTCAGTTACACACCACGCTCAAACTAATCGAACAAAACTGAACGAACGTTCTGAACAGGTTATTTTGAACGGGACTTACCTTATGTACTTTTTTAGTGCGTTCAAGATAGCATGTTCAGTATGTTCGTTTAGAACGTTCAATACGTTCGACATAGTTCTAGCAGAATCTCTTAGTAGTAGAGATGTGTGAATTGCCTATTCCAACCGATCACAATGGGAACACTGTTGCACGTCTGTCATCAACCAGACAACGGTCAAGATCAGGCCGTATGGATAGCATAAAAATGTCATAGAGTAACTCTATCTGTAGATCTACTCGATTCTATTATTAATCCCTTAAACCGACGATTGACTCTAGCATGCAAGAACTTTTGCATAAATAATCGAGATTTTTTTTACCAATTAAATATCTGAAAAGATATAAATTGTACTGACTATAATGCCTCAATTCCTGTTTAAGAAAGCGAATAGTAAGTTTGAATCATTTGATGTATGGAAACAACTCAGCGATGGTGGTGTCAATCTGACATGGTATTTTGCTGTATCTACAAACCGTATGCCAGCTAAGTATATTATTTCAAAAGCCATACCTTCCAGGCTAATCGATCTAACAACTGCAACTGAGGAAACTCTGTGGGAAGAACATACAAACCTTATGGAAACATTTCTAGAAACATGGAAAAAAATTAGGTCAGGAGAAAATAATGCAATACACAGTTCAGCTACGGGGAAAATATCTCTTATGGATTTAAATATTGAGCTTACCAAGCGAATGTTGAGACACTGCAATTTCTGTCGTTGGAATTGTCAGATTGATCGATCTACTCAGTCGGGCACATCAGAATCCGAAGAAGAAAGAATGAAACATGGAACTTGCCAGTTAGAATCTACCTCTAAAGTGAGCAGCTATTTTCATCATCTTGGTGAAGAACTAGTTTTCAGAGGGACCATGGGATCAGGTACTATATTCTTTACAAGTTGTAATATGAGATGTTCGTTTTGTCAAAACGGTGATATCAGTACAGACAAGGATAACGGCATACCAATAACACCCAGTTTGCTATCTCTTATGATTTGGCAACTTAGGATGGAAGGCTGTCATAACACAAATTGGGTTGGGGGCGATCCGACTATACATTTGCATACTATTGTAGAAGCAATAGGTTTGCTCGATTCCCTGAAGATATCCGCCGTGAACAATATGGAACCATATTGTCAGAAGTATGTTGAATCCATAAAGTCTGATTCCTACGCTTATAGATTTAAGACTATAAAACCTGGGTATTTAGAGCATGCATTCTACCAGAAAAAATTTTTCAATAGTCCACAGCTCTGGAACTCAAACTTCTTCATGAGCAGCGAGACAATGCATGTTCTTCATTCGCTTATAGACGTTTGGCTTCCAGACTTCAAATTTGGCCCTGGCAAATGTTCGCTTGACATCTCGAGAACTCCTTGGTACTGGGATACGATAACCAAGAATCTAAAACTCATCCATGAATGGGGCGAAGACTTCGTAATACGTCACTTGATAATGCCAAACCATTTTGAATGTTGTACTAAACCAATTCTGGAGTGGATTGCCTCCAACATGCCAGAGGTTCCAGTCAACATTATGGATCAGTACTATCCAGATAATTTATGCGATCCACGCTCACCAAAATACCGCGAACGGTACAACAAAATCGCAAGATCTCCAACTGAAGAAGAAATAGTGAAATCTTACCAGTATGCAAAGGAATTGGGTCTCAATTTTGAAGCACTATCTTACGAAAAATCAGTATTCGGATTAAATGTGTGAACCTATGTCTTTGGTATAATGATAATCACTTTGGAGGGTATATCAAACGTCATGTACCACTAGATACACTAATGTACAGTAGCCTACCGATAATATCATCTATTGTAGTAGTAGGGTTCTGACGTAGTACCTTCTTCTTACGTGCTGGTCCCTCGTCTTCTTCGTCCTCTACTAATAATGATTCGCTGCTGTTGTCGTAGCCTATGGCCTTATAGATAAGTTGCTCAGCCTTTGAGGTTATGCGCCTGGGGCTATGCCTTTTAGTGTTTTACTTTTGGTAACATTCCCTGACATGTCCATCTGGTACACTATAGGCTGCTTATGCCTTGGGAATAGTGTTATTTCCTCTTGCTGCTCTGGCTTTTTCTTGGTTGTTCGCTTGCTACTCTTACGAGCCATTCTACATTATGGCCTCCTATATCCCTTAATCTAATCTCGGAGTACTCCACTAAACCTAAATATCTCCCTTAATTTCTCTGTGTCAGACTTCTGCCTAGTCGTGGCGTTACTACCTTGCACTATACGTTTACGGTTAGTTTTATTATACTAACTATACGTTTAGTTTTATTATCTCTTTTTGATTTATGTATTGTTATTTTGAGCCGGGAGACTAAAGGAACTATACATATATGTACCACGCCCTCGGTTAAGAACAATAGATAAACGACACGTAAGCGTAAACTATTAGGTATGCTTCAACCTACGACCTGCTACCCACCTTTGGGAATCATTCTTCATGACACAAATACATTGTGTGACTCTACTCCTTATATATGATACTTACAATATATTTTTTGAGGATGAAAGAACCAAAACTTAAACTCCGAAATAGCCTCTTATACGTACTGGGACTATCTGTTCTAGGTCTGCTTTTGGTTCCGGGTTTTGCAACAGGTCAGGCCTTTGCAGAGAGGATTCCGTTTGCGATGCAAAGTACGGCTGCGTCTGAGCCCGATATGATTACCAAAATGCACGAACAAGCTCACCAGGCGGTCCAGGTCCTTCCTAAAAGAGATGATGGAAAGTTTTATACAGGTACATTAACATATGTGGCAAGTATACCTGTTGAGGTCGTAGTCTTACAGCCGCTGAATCAAACTGTCATCCAGAATGCAACTACCACTCCATTCACTCAGCCAGGGTTAAATTCTACAATTGCTTTATTCCACCAATTACAAGGAGCCCTTTACGATACAATAGATTTTTCAGGCTCAGAAGTATTCTTCCACAGTAGAAGTCCTGAGCCATTTACAGTGTCGTATAGTGTAGTAGGTGAAGCGGTAGACCCAGAACCCCTTACACCATAACTTTTCTTTCTTTTTTCGTATTGGTAGGCCTTGACATGACCTAGTTGTTACTATTATAAAATATCAGACTTGGGATTATAAGTTGGGCTTCATTATTAAGGTGTTTATGCGCTTAACCTAATACCGGTTTGAGAGTTAAAGAAATGCAGTTTTTCATGAGATATCCCTATTAAAACATTTTTGCCTACTGACAAATTTTGATGCGCATCAATACCACTAGTAAGGGCTTTCATACTATTATTACCTATATTTACTTCCAGAATAGTGTCATCACCTAACATTTCGACAAATGATAAAATACATTTTAGAGTGAGATCTGAATGTAGCTGATCGGTCCCAAAGCTGATATCGCGTGGTCTGAATCCTAAAGTTACTTTCGCAGGAGTTTCCTCCTCTCTATACAATCGATCGAAAATATTTCTTAAGGCATTAGATTCTGATCTAACCAAACTACCTGAGATTTCAAAAAGCAAATGAGAATTGCTACGACTGACTTCACATTCGATAAAATTCATTGGGGGACTTCCTATGAATCCCGCCACAAAAGTGTTTGCTGGTTTAGCGTACACTTCCTGGGGTGTGCCCACTTGTTGAATTAGACCATGATCCATGATCGCAATTCTGTCGGCCATACTCATTGCCTCAATCTGATCGTGTGTAATGTAAATAGTAGTGATCCCCACTTTTCTTTGAAGTTTCTTTATTTCTGTTCTCATGTATGCACGCATTTTCGCATCAAGATTGCTGAGAGGTTCATCCATTAGGAAAACTTTAGGCTCACGAACTAATGCTCTTCCCAATGCGACTCTCTGCATCTGTCCCCCACTGAGCTCCTTAGGTTTTCGATCGATTAATTGTGAGATCTCAAGGAGTTTGGAAATCTTTTCCACTTTTTCGTGTATATTTCCTTTGGATTCCTTTCTCATCTTCAATGGAAATGCTATATTTTCATATACCGACATATGTGGATAGAGAGCATAGTTTTGAAATACCATAGCAATATCCCTGTCTCTTGGAGCCAATCCGTTGACCAACTGATCTCCTATGTGAATAGTTCCGCTGTTCGGATAGCTAAGGCCAGCTATACATCTGACTGCAGTAGTCTTTCCACACCCAGAAGGGCCAAGTAGAACCATAAATTCACCAGGATCAACTTCCAATGAAAAATTATCAAGAGCTTTCACCTTCCCGTAACTCTTGGTTAAATTTTCAATCCTTATACGAGTAGACACAGACATGGATATACATATTCGCCCTTTCCAGGACGGTACAGTTTGAGTATCACACTTATTAGTATTTGATTTATGGGTTACTACTGAAAAGAAGAATCGTACGCAATTAATTCACTCACGTGTTTGACTTCACATTATATTTTAACTAAATGTCATAGGTCCACTGCCATCTTAGATCCTATTCTGCGACTTAAGTGGAGTAATTGATATTTTAGAAATTTTGCTCCATGCTATGCTAAATGCCTAAATCACATCAGTACCAGTAAGAGCGTATGAAATATTTTCTATTGATATGCAAATAAGGTGTAATAACTTAGAAGCAAACATAAATCGTGCACTATCATTCATCTGACAACAACATTTAAAAAGACGCCGTGTCTTTGTTTTTCTAATGAATATTTTATACATAAATAAGAAAATGGTGTTTATACTTAGTTCGAGCTTCTTAATTAGCATAATTTTTACAGGGTTAGTTAATTCTTTGGATGCTCAAAAGGAACAAGTCACTCTAACTGCCATAGTAGCCGAACCGAAGGAGAGGTGGGACGTTTTGTTTGATAACGCCTCAAAGAAACTTAATGAAAATCATCCAGATATGGACATCAAGATAGACTATAGGGTTCTTCCCTACGATGCGACACGTACACAGATCCTCACTTCGATGGCTGGAAGGACCCCGATCGACCTAATTTCAGTGGACCAAATATGGCTGGGTGAGTTTGCTGAAGGTGGTTTCTTGAGCGATCTCACACAGAATGCGACGTCATGGGGAAGAGAGGGTGACTGGTACCCCGTCAACTGGGAAGGAGGAAAGTATGAAGACAAGATCTATGGTATATGGGCATGGACTGATGTTCGTGCATTGTGGTACTGGAAGGATCTTTTGAGCGATGCAGGTGTAGATCCAAAGACTCTTGAGACATGGGATGGATATTTGTCAGCTGCCCAGAAGCTTAATGATGCCCTAAGCCAACAGGGAATTCAGGGAGCACATCTGGTTGGCGCAAGTCATTCACCGGATATGTGGTATCCTTACTTGTGGATGTTAGGGGGAGATATACTGGAGCAAAGGAGTGGACATCCTACTAAGGGGACTTACTGGTTCCCAGCGTACAATAGTACTCAGGGCGTAGAGTCATTAGAGTTCATTAAGAGACAGGTAGACGCAGGTATCAAGCCACAAGTCAATCATTTCTGGGGGCAAGAGTTTGCTGATAAGAAGTTTGCTACGATGTTAGAGGGTTCATGGTTGTTGGGCACATTCCCTCGTGAGCAATGGGCTGGTCTAAACCAGAGCGTAGGTATGATACCAATGTTTCCGGTTCCAGCCGAAGGAAACAAATCTGCCACCATGATGGGTGGATGGATTCTAAGCATTCCTGAAACTTCCCAGAATAAGGAACTCTCTTGGGAATTACTTACGTTATTGGTGGATCCCGAAATCCTTACACCTATGCTAGAGCAAGAAGGCTACCTGCCTACACAGAAGCCCATCGCTGAAGGGCCTTATTCCCAAAGCCTTAATGATACAATACCCTACTACTCAGATATGATTTCTATGATCCCGATTGGGCATAGCAGACCAAACATACCGGAATATCCGCAGATAGCCGATAATATTCGCGAAGCAATTGATGGGGTTTACTTTGGAGGAAAGGATCCAGGTCAGGCGTTGCAAGAAAGCGCCATCAAGTCAGCTGAAGTCCTTGGGTGGTCCAGTGGCGGCTAAAACGCACCCTCTCAAGCCGCTTATAACCCCTTGCATCGAGACCAGATCTTGGTCTATCTCAAGAAAAGAGTACGAATAATGGTGTAACAGCAGAGCGCCAATACCGTTTTGAATCTCAAATATGGCTCAAATATCCAAGTTCCAGCCATATCTCTTTCTCGCTCCGTCATTTGCAATACTTCTTGTTTTTCTGATCTTTCCGTTATTGTGGAATATCTATATCGCGCTACATGATGTCAGTCTCACTACCATTCTCAGAGACTGGGAATACATAGGACTTGAAAATTTCATTACCCTTTTTGAAGATCCAAATTTCTACACATCACTGAGAGTAACTTTAATGTTTGTTGGAGGCTCTGTCGCATTACAGTTTGGTGTTGGGATGTTGATGGCAGCTACCTTGAATCAGCAGATTAGAGGTTCAGGTGTGTATAGAGCGCTCCTCATCATACCATGGACAATATCCGCGGTTATAGCTGCGTTCTCTTTCAAATTTATTCTCGATGATAATTTCGGTATACTAAATTATATTCTGAATCAAATGGGCATTGAACCTGTCGGATGGCTTTCTGATCCCAATATAGTAGTTTGGTCACTTGTAATTGCGAATATGTGGTATGGCACACCGTTTACTTTGTTGTTCCTAACTGCAGGATTACTATCCATAAATCCTTCTTTATATGAGGCAGCTCGAATAGACGGGGCATCTAAAATGCGTTCTTTTTTTTACATTACGCTGCCATTATTGAAACCGTTTATGATAATTAATCTGATTCTGATTACTATGTGGTCGGTAAACCTCTTTGACATCCAATTGATAATGACTGGTGGAGGACCCCTATTTTCAAGTACCACTGCGTCACTATACATGTACAGGCAGGCGTTTGAATTTGGATTGCTTTCTAAGGGCGCCGCTGCGGGCATAATCCTAATCTTGATCAATTTAACAGTAGCTGTCATTTATGTAAAATTTCTAAGGTGATAACTGAGAAGTCCTGAAATGAAACAAGACAGAAACAAAGGCACAAATCACAAGTTTAGTCTCCATTTCAGACCAGCTAACAAAATCAATTACGATAGCAGCAGGTCAGGACTTGGTGAGAGACTAGTACTCTATGGCCTAATAGCTATTTTCCTTTTTATCACTTTTTCACCCATAGTTTGGATATTTTCGACATCGTTAAAGCAGAATCAAGAAGCAATAAGTTTTCCCCCTAAGTTGATACCAGAAGACCCCACACTCGAGAATTTTGTTTTCGTTCTGACTGATCCCGCTTTAGTCCAGAGTTTATTGAATAGCTTCATCGTCAGCATAGGCAGTACGCTCTTAAGTGTAACGGTCAGCGCGCTAGGGGGCTACGCATTCGCACGGTTTGAATTCAGAGGAAAAAATCTGATAATAAGTATCATTCTAGGGCTCTTTATGATTCCTATTGTCATTAACATAGTACCTCTTTATATAATGTTGGCAGATCTGGGCTTGTTAAATTCTTTATTCGCATTGATGTTAACCTTTCAAATACTAATAATCCCTCTGAATATACTGTTGCTGAAGAGCTATTTTGAAACTATACCCAGAGATCTTGAAGAGAGCGCTCTTCTGGACGGATGCTCAAGGCTCGGTGTATTGCGCAGAATTACTATCCCCCTTTCTATGCCTGGATTCGCTATCGCAGCAGTTCTCTCATTTAGATTTGCATGGAACGAATTTATTTTAGCCGTAGTGCTCGCAAATCATCCCGATTCGACGGTATTCCAAGTTGCATTATACCAATTTATTTCATTATATAGGATTGATTGGGGATATCTAAGTGCGGGAATAACAATTGCTATAATACCTGTGCTTGTGTTAATGCTGAGTTTCCAGAGAAATATGGTCAGAGGGCTAACGTTGGGAGCAATTAGAGGTTAGCAAGGCTTAAG
>DASQQK010000101.1:0-21453 GCA_035643435.1 Nitrososphaeraceae archaeon
TACTACCATTGTTACTATTATCAGTTGAAGGAGTAAGACTAGCATTACGTTCCTGAAGGAGGGTTTGGATTACTCTTTCAGTTTCAGTATAACCTCCTTCGCCTATATGATCATATCTTATGTAGCCTTCGTTATCAACCAAATATTTTCTGGGCCAATATTGATTTTGATATGCATCCCATGTACCTTTGTCGTTATCCTGGATTACAGGATATTTTATGCCAAACCTTTTGACTGCTTCTTTCACATTATCGGTATTCTTTTCAAATTCAAATTCAGGAGCATGAACCCCAACTATAACTAGACCTTTATCCGCATATTTCTCATTCCAATCAACAAGGTATGGAATTGTTCTTATGCAGTTAATACAGCTATAAGTCCAAAAATCAACAAGTACAACTTTCCCTTTGAGGTCTGCAAGACTTATTGGTTTGGTGTTTATGAAACCCGCAATTTTTTCAAACTCAGGTGCTTTTCTGAACTGGGACTTGTCAATTAGGAATTGTGCTTTTATTGTTGCTGAATCATTACCTCCTTCTTGTACTACTTGTGTAGTCGCAGGAATAAAATTTGTTGTTCCTCCTCCCTGACCCGATCCCGTTACTTTATTGAGTTCAGGACTATTGAAATATACAGCAAAACCTACAATTAATGATACTACTCCTATTGCCATTACTAATGCGCTCAAGTTATCTCTATTCATCGTCATTAGATTCCTCCCTCAAAGTTAATCAGTTCGTTTGCCAGTGGAAAATTCCCAAGCAACGACAACTGATTTGTAAACACCAGTATGCCAAGTATAATGAGCAGCGCTCCCATTGCAGGATTGAAGTATTTTAGATATTTTATCATCCATCGAATTATTCCGGTGGCTTGAGAGAAAAAGGCCCCAGTTATAAGAAAAGGAATTCCAAGTCCAATCGCATATGCTAGCAATGAGTTATAAGCTGCCCCAGGAGCTGTGGCTGCTAGAGTAAATGTGCTGCCTAGAATGGGGCCGACACAAGGAGTCCACCCAGCTGCAAATGCCGCTCCAAAGACAAAAGATGTAATATAGCTTGTCTTAAATTTTGGTATCCTAGTCATCCTTTTCTCAAAATTTAAAGATCTTAATTTTGTAGATAGAATAAGATATGCTCCAAATGTAGCAATAACTATGCCTCCAATCAATTGCAATGTGCTTTGAAATTCGATTCCGATGGTAGAAAGTACACTGTTTAAAATAACACCAAGTACAGCGAATATCAATGAAAAACCAAGAACAAAATATACAGTATTGAGAAAAATATTAATTCTGGTTGAATTTTTGAGTGTTAACGTGCGACTTTTAAGACTACTGTCATTAGCAGCAGTTGAACTTTGAACTTCATTTATGGTTGTACCAGAAAGATAGGAAATAAATGCGGGCAAAACAGGAAGAATACAAGGTGAGAAAAATGAACCTGCACCTGCTAGCGCAGCGATCAGTACGTTTACTTCTACCATGAACTATGTTTAGTTAACTGATTTGATTAATACTTATTTCCAAATCGTATCCATATTGGATCCAAGAGTGTAGAACTCTTTAATCCAAATTATGATGCAGCTGCAAAAACACTCAGATACAATATTGTATCAGAGAATAAAATATCTGTCAACATTGGTCATAAATGATGACCCAGTACATTGTGATCTCCAAATCATGAAATCTAGACTGCAAGCTCTAAGAGCCCCTCTATTCATGAAATCTCTTCACTCAGTCTGCCACTACTACCTGTGCTACTAGTCATTACATCATCGCTTCTGCTATCGATAGTTCCATTAGTTGCAAGTTTGAGTAGTGGGCCAAATGTCTGACCATTGTCATTGCTCATTCTCATGACTGGCTCATTGTTGTTTGCATTTGCTCTTTCCCACCATGTAACTATTACATTATTATCTCCCACCGCAGCTATCTCTGCATTTATTGAATCTGTGTCATTTGTATTGCTCAGATTTATCTTATCACCAAAAGTGACACCTCCATCATTTGAGGCTCTGAAAATTACTTCACCATTTGTGTTCGGGGTATTCCTATCTGTAAACTAAACAATGTAAACATTATCGCCAGAGATTGCAATAGGTGCTTTTCGATCAGTAGCCGGCGATGTATCAGGATTAGTCCAAGCCATTGCAGAAGAGATTTGTTGTGTGATTGTGATAGCTGTCGTCGTTACGACCATTGCTGTCAAAATAAGAAACATTTTCATTAACTTGATTTAAAGATCGGATTATTATATAAGCAAGACTAACCAAACTGCAGCTCAAATTGGGCCCTCCCGGACCATGAACTATACTGTTCAGGCCTGCAGATAAAACAGTTTTCAGGCGCTACTAATACATTAGTTCATATTACCATAATGCCCATTATGCATGACTTTAATGAGTTACGGACAGTACGAGAGAGGTTATTCTAGGACAACAACTAGTAGCTTCCCAAAACCTGTAGAAACAGGCAAAGAGTACACGGTAGATATAACTGACACAGGCAAAAGTGGAGACGGCATCGCAAGAATAGGTGGTCTAGTAATTTTTGTAAAAAATGCAAAAGCGGGGGACAAGAACGTGAAGGTTAAGATTAATTCAATTAGTAGCAGATTTGCTACTGCAGAGGTAATATCAGATCAGACGGCGTAGGTTTCTGTTTGTGTAGTAATCAGTCATTCTCTCTTCTTTTATTTTTTGACTTACCCGAATTGGCAAATATCAAAGTCTAAGCTTAATACCGCTATTTTCAACTCTTACCTTATAAGTATCTGATTGTATGTCTTGATGCGGGACAGAGTTGTAACAAATCGGATGCACTTCAATCAATCAATGATTATTTTATTCTATCACTTCAGCACAGCAAGAATCATCTTCTCGAATGGTATCCAAGTGCTTTTATCATTCAATTTCTCGGGATGATCAATGAGCTCAAAAGCGATCCCATCTGTTATACCCATCAGAGCCCTAGCTAGTGCTTCTGATTCTGAGATGTTAATCTCTATTATGCCTTGTTTAGCTGCATTCTCTAGCCATTCTTTAATAGCAGTTAGTACTTTAACGTTACAACTCATAAACTCTTTTCTTATTTTCTTACTTCGTCTACCAACACACCACATTTCATACAAGAAATTGTAAAAGTCAGAATTCTTACTAATATTGTTCTTTTGTACATTGATCACATTATCGGCTATTTCTTCTGATGATTTTCCCATCAGTCCTTCGAGAGAGGATTCCACCATACTAGTGGTTCTGTTCGCTAATGCTTTGGTTACTAAGTCTTCTTTATCTTTGAAGTAATAATGCAATGCTCCCCTAGCTACATTCGCAAGTTTCGATATATCTGCTATTGTAGCCTGATCGTATCCCTTTCGCGCGATTACTTGCACAGTAGCTCTTAGTATACCATTAACTTTTTCTTCCCTATCCTGAGTCAATATATATATCAATAAACCCATGGAATATTTAAATTGTGTTGGACGTCCAACTCAACATTTATATAGTGTCTGCACTAAATTTAGGTTGGATGTCCAACCAAAGTCTTAGGTATTATAACGCATCAAGCTATATTCATGGCAGAGAAAAAGCAGAGGAAGATATTGTCATAATAGGAGCTGGGCTTTCTGGTCTTACTACTGCTATCATACTTGCTCGCGCAGGAAGATCCGTTACGGTATTTGAACAATCAAGCAAAGCAGGTGGGAGAGCGAGAACACAAAATATCGACGGTTTCTATTTTAATCAAGGTCCACATGCGCTTTATCTTGGAGGTGCAAGTGCCAAAATTTTGAGAGAATTAGGAATAAGGTATAGCGGCAGTCCTCCTCCTTCTCCCCAATACTTTATAAAACACGGTAGAAAATATCAACAGGCTGCGAGTCTTTCTTCTATTCTTACTACAAAATTGCTCAAAGGTTTTGGCAGTAGAGTGGAATTGATTCGATTCTTTGCATCACTAAATAAGATAAACTTTGCAGAGATTCAAGGTACTACTGTAGAGGAGTAGCTTAAAAAGAAGATTCACCACCAAGACGTTTTTGACCTCTTAATAACGTTATGTCGTGTTGTGACGTATGCTAACGAACCTCAAATTCAAAGTGCCGGTTCAACATTATCTCAGCTTCAAATGGCAATATCTAGCGGAGGGGTTCTATACCTAGATGGAGGTTGGCAGACAATTGTGGACGGTTTGATGTCAGAAGCTCTAAAAGCAAAAGTTAGTATTAACATTGGTAGAAGAGTATCCAATATCAAGGAAACTGTTAATAAGACTTCAAAAAAATTGACAATATCAACGCCGTCATGGAGGATTTATTTCTCAGATGGTAGTAACATATTAACATCCAATTTGGTTATAGCTGGAAGTCCTACTGACGTTCAATTGCTCTTTGAAGATTCAAAACCAGAATTTCAGTCCCATTTATTTGGCGATGGAAGAATAACAGAAACGAGAAGACCGAATCCCGTAAGAGTGGCATGTCTTGATGTTGCTTTAAGCACTCTTCCTAATCCCCGCATACCCGTTGCAATAGGTATAGATACTCCTTTCTTTCTTTCTGTGCACTCTGCTACGGCAAAGCTTGCTCCACAGGACGCGGCACTAATTCATGTTATGAAATATCTGGGGTCTACCCATGAACCAAACTTGAAAGATGACAGACTAGAATTGGAAGCTTTTCTAGAGTCAGTCCAACCCGGTTGGAGAGATGTATTGGTTAAAGAAAGGTTTTTGCCAAACATGGTAGTCTATAATGCAATAGTTAGTGCTGACCAGGGAGGCATCCTCGGACGACCAGATACAAAAGTTCCACAGACTGAAAATCTCTATTTAGTAGGAGACTGGATTGGACCAGAAGGTTTACTAGCTGATGCAAGCTTTGCAAGTGCAAAACATGTTGCACAACAAATTTTGAAAGTACAACCAAAAGCACAGCCAAAGCTCATTTCCTATGCATAAGCATAACAGGCAGGCAAGTGCCAGGGTATATCCTATTTTCTTCAGCAACAAATCATACATTAAGTTGAACATGATATTGCCAATTGGGTCAACATTTGTTGATATTATATCTACTTGGCAATAGTGGTACTTGTTATGGTATTGTCTTCACAGAATGCTATAGCAGGAGCACCACTGCCAAAGCATGCTAATGGTTAGTACTATATCCACTCGTACCCTATAGTCTTGAACTTTTGAGAGGCAGAATCAAATTCTGATTCAAGAATGATAATTAAGTTATTCATCCAGGATAATCTTTGTGAATTTGAAAATCCCGTCACTAATATTGACCCTTTCGTCTTACCGCCTTCCACTATTTTGCTCTTTTCATGCCCCCACCACATGAATTGGTCTCCCCCTTCAGCTGTAGTTAGCCACCCCAAGTAACTAGCATCACATATACCATGAGGGTATTGGGTCACAGTGCCCGAGCCTAGATTTTTGCAGCTTGGAAATCTACCTATACCTCTTATTTCGGATGTAAAGCTCACTTCCATAGTTGTTCCCTCTATTGGATGCACTCTTGTTATTTTGAAACTTGTTATATCACCGCTCTCTTCAAAGAGTTTTTGTCCTATTGCCATGTAAAGAGATAATTGACAAGCCTATATTAAGATGCTTGTTGATATGAATTTTGGCCTGAACTGTAATACCTGATATAATACCCGATATACGTATATACTGTATACGTTATCAGTCGTCGTTGTGCTGTAGATTTGTGATTTCAGGTTCTGGAGTCCGATATAATAGTGGCAGGTCGAAACTTTGGAGGAGGCTCTAGCAGAGAGCAGGCTCCAGTAGCATTAAAATATGCAGGCATTTCTGATTCAAGTTGGCTATAGCAGAAAGTTTTGCCCGTATATTTTATAGGAATGCCTTTACCATCGGATTACCTGCACTTGAAATCCCAAAAATCAAGGGGAAAATACAGGAGCGGGACGAGATTGAAGTAGATGTCTCCAACTTTCATTGCAGTTTGTTCTGTGTTGTCTTACGAAAAGCCTTCAATGAAGCATTTTAGGCCATCAGCTTGGCATTCTATTGTCTCTCAACTCAACAATAGAAAATATCTCTTCCATTGAGAAGCAGCCATTCAAGCCCCATTCTTTGTAGCTTTGCCTTGTGAAGGTGGCCACTTAGAAGTTCAACCGTTCCTTGAACAATCCTTCTCTCGGCCCCGTTTGCGCTACTACCACGATTGCAATTGGTCGATACGTCAATCTTCTTCAAAATATCTATGATAGGGATTTCTCCTTCTCCAAGCATGAGTCCCTCACCTGAGGTGCCAGTACCCTTTCCATCGTTTATGTGCAGCTGTTTCAAAGAATCACCAAAGAGATCGATGCATTCGTCCCATGTAGGTGCTGAGGGACCATATATCCGCCTATCTAAGTCTATGATCTTGTTTCCTTCTCCATGTGACAGATAGTTGGAGTAAATCCTATAATGAGAAAAATCAAAAGTTATACCTATCCCAAACTTACTTAATCTAACCAATTCTGATGGATGGCCCATATTTATTGTCGCATATTCTATACCGGATGTACTGTAGTATTTTGGAAAAACGTTCTCAACTGTGATCGTAGCAAACCTGTCAAAATAGGCGCCGTTATCCTTGATAAACTTGAGAAGAACATTCTCTGAATCTGCGAGTATTTTGTATTTCTTTTCCCTGTCCAGCTGTCCGATCTCCTCTAAGCTGATAACGCTGGGAAGGTGATAGACAATTAAAACTTTGTTCTTGAGCCCACATTCTTTTTGTACTACCTCGGCTTCCGTCAGTGTGGCAAGCAACGATTTATTCACATTTTCAGAAGAGCGCTCGTCAAAGAGACTCAGCCCTTGATTCCTAGGACTGAGGGAATGGTATGTAATATAATCAATCTCATTTCTCGAGCAAAAGCTCGATACAGAATGTGCCCTTTCTGTCACGGATTGTGCTACTGGTTTTAGCACTTGATGTATCTCGTGACCTCTAATCCTGTAGTCCCATTTTTTCTTAATAGAGAATATGATACTGCTAATATCAGAGAGAGCTCTTTCATTGCTAGAGGACTTTAGTTGAAGTATAATCATTCATTCGAATAGAATTAAGCGAGAATTAGTATAATTCAAATTTCATCATTTCAAATTGTTTGAAATTGAAGTTGCCTGACCTGCTTAATATCATCTGATTCGATCTTGGTCCTTTGCAGAATCAACTACTTGAGTACAGGCAATGTGAGAGAATATAGTATTGATGCTAATGACATAGCCTACTAACAAACTACTATTGGGAACTGTCTCCATTTTACCGTATCCTTCGTTGTTTGTTTACCTTTATAACTTGTTAGATTCTGCTAGAAATTGCAATGTGTTGTATATTACAGCTTGTTACACTCAGATCTTAGTTTCTATGAGGAAGAGGTCCCAACAAAGAGGAGATATACTGTAGAATCAATTTACTATGTACTCTGACATCCCTTATACAAGTTTGATGAATGTATAAGATACCTGCCAGATGCCATCAAAAATGTTTTCGTACTATCATAAATTATAAATCATAACCTTTCAGAATTTGGAAGGGTTATTTTAGTAATTTTCAGGTCAAGTTTGCCTAATATATGGCCAAAAAATAAGGAATTAGTGCTTCAGTATAAAGCTTCAATGTATAGAACGTTTCTGTCCAATAGTATCTGAAAAAAAGCTCAGCAAAGGTTTATTTTATCTATCCACGATCTTGTACAAGAGTTATAATTGGAAAATGAGAACATAATTTCACTTTGGCACAATTATAATAAAGCATGGATGGAGATATACCATGAATTTATTAAAGCGTGTATGAGTACCACGGAAAGTTGGCTGCGTGTCAATAAAATACCTATGTTAAACAGTGCATTTGGCGTGGCCTGTTTCGTAAATGGAGTTGATATTGTAGGCGCAAATATAACGGGAGACAAACAGATGACCGTCACCTTGAGATATACCGGAAAAGGTAAGACCCCTAAGATGTCTTTAGACGCTATTGCCACGAAATTTGATGATATACATTCAAAGCTGACTGGAAGTAGCAAGCTTGAGTCTGATTGGAGTTCCCCCTATACTGAAGTCATAGAATTATCAGGAAATGCAACACTCAATGACGTAAACGTCATTGGAATAAAAGCTGTTGCTTTGTAGTTTGATATCAATATAACATGTTACTGATTCCGGATCATCTTTACTTGGTAGCCTTTATCCTGGGTGAAGCACTTAGGCTTAGAACCAATAATGAGATCTAAGGATCTGTGTATAGAAAGTTATTTCAATATGAAACTTAAACGTCGAACAGGAACATGACATCGGGCAAATATTTCAATAAAGGTGTGAAGGCATTAGATGCTCCTCACATTGGGCATGTTGTAAGAGAAACCCATGAGGCAGTGGTAGTATTTGGTGGTAAACAAGAAAGATATGATATCCCAATCAAAGAAATACAGCAAGTTGGCGCAAACGTTCTTATAGGCCTTCCATTTGCGGATATAATCAAAAAATATACAGTTAGTAGAAAGGAGCCGTTACCTGCTAGGAGAAAAGATCCCTGGCCAGATGATGATAAGGTAGTAGATCTAGCGACGTATGAAGGGAAATATCCTAATTCCCTTTTTAATAGAGGAGTCAGAGCTAATAACGAAGATGATGTGGGACACATCATGAAAGAAACTAAAGACATGATTGTTGTATTCGGCTATTCAAATCAAAGATTTGATATACCAAAGTCTCATATAATAGCAGTTGGTAGAAATGTGATTTTAGACATAAACTTTCCTGACATATTTAAGTATGAAGCTGATCGAAATGCTCCACTACCTTCGAGGGAGCCTGTAAGTAAATTGATTGATGATGAAGGATTTTCTCTACCAAGTAAACTGCCACCACCTCATACACAACTTATAACAAAAGAGGTATTAACTAATGATAGAAAATATCTTGGGCATGTCGATGGATTTGATAATACAAATATTATTGTAAAGAGTGGAATGTTTAATCCTTTGTATTATAGAATACCGCGTGCAAAGGTGGACAGCTATCAAAGTGGAAAAGTGTTACTGGGTATTAGCGAAGAGGACACAAGAAAGTATTTCGGGAGAAAATATCCAGGATATTTCAATAGTGTCTATGGCTAAATAACCCTCATTGGTAGTGAAGAATTTCCATAATGAGGAATTTATGATGGTGTAAAACGAGTACAAAACGCCTGATGAAATGATATTAGTTCAGATACCTAGCTCATCTATGCGGGTTGCATTCCTCAAGATAGAGTCGACCCTCTACAGTTTTGGCCGCTAAGTTTTATAACTTACTAATATGCATATAATTATAATAGCCTCAGAAACAATCGCAGACTCAGTATCATAGAGGTACTTAAGAGAGTAAGAAGCGATTTTGAGGGAGGAGAACAGAGAATAATGACTAAGCGACTAATTTTTATCCTTCTTTTATTATTGATTGTTGTTATGGTGATATCTGTAGATGCTATATTTTTTTCTTGGTAGACTCTACAGAACAGCCATGTGTTAGTTCAATGTCACCAACAACATTTAGTATTCCACGATAGGTGAGGCTGACGCATGCAAATATGGATATAATCTAAACTGAATAAAGTTCGGGAGGAATAAAAATTGTTTTCATCTATTTCTCCATAATCGACCTCTTTCAAAATCTTTGCAATTCATTCTTGATAGTTAAAAAATTAATTTTCTGAGGCTTGGATCTCATTCCATTGATGTAATTTAAGTGGAGTTTATCTCTAAAATTCTCATAAACACTAGAATCACTTGCACCCCCTTATCATTAACCTGCTTTAAGCAACTTCACGCCTAAATTTTTGAGTTAATATGCATTTTGAAGTTACACCCAAAGTTAGAATACTCTAACACTTATATCCGTCATTAACTTTATTATATATTAGTATCCTCTAATGTTTTCTCAAAGATTTTACTTTCCTCGAAGGGATGCTTTTCGCCAACTATTGCTCTATACCGGACCCGCTTTAATCGTAAGCCTTGCTTACATGGATCCTGGTAACTATGGCACCGCTATTCAAGGAGGAGCCTCCCTCGGTTATAGCCTGCTGTGGGTTGTGTGGCTTTCAAGTGGTATGGCAATGCTGCTTCAGTATTTGTCAGGTAAACTCGGAATTGCTACAGAAAAATCCTTGCCTGAACTGATACGAGAAAAACTAAAAAAGAAAATTTTTGTTCTGCCTTACTGGATAAATGCTGAAATTGCAATAGCCGCTACAGATCTAGCTGAATATTTAGGAACTGTGATTGCGCTGAATTTATTATTCGGGATCCCAGTAATATATGCGGCAATTTTTGGTGCGCTGGACGTAATATTGATACTTGCCATAACGTCTAGCAGACTTCGCATTCTTGAACAGATGTTCGTCATTTTTGTGTCAATAATAAGTTTCGGATATTTGTACGAACTATTCATTATTGAATCAGATCCTTTAGCAATTGTCTATCATTCGTTTATGCCTACCGTGGCAAATGCAAACGCTCTTCTGATAACTGTAGGAATAATAGGAGCAACGGTAATGCCACATGCTCTTTTTCTACATTCGTGGCTTACAAAGAACAAAAGCAAAGGTACATCCGTTGAGCAAAAGAGGAAATTACGGAGATTCCATCTTGTCGAGAACATTGTAATACTAACGATAGCTGGGTTCGTAAATGCGGCTATATTGATCATGGCAGCAGCAGCTTTTTATCCTCAATACTCACAAATTGTAAGTGTTTCCGACGCATACAGGACTTTAATACCATTGTTCGGAGCAGGAGCTGCGACAGTGTTTGCCATTACGCTACTCGTATCGGGTATCTCTTCTTCAACTGTGGGAACATTAGCGGGTCAATCTATAATGGAAGGTATGTTGGGGATGAGAGTCAATGTCTGGGTCCGACGTGTAGTAACACGTTTTATCAATGTGATCCCCACTACAATTGCACTTTTGCTTGGTTTTGATCCACTTAGCATATTGGTCTATAGCCAGGTGATACTTAGTTTAATGATACCCCTTCCAATGATTCCCTTATTAATACTGACACGAGACAAGGAAGTAATGGGAGAGTTTGTGAATAGAAATATTACTACCATAATAGCAGTGACCTTCATTGGGATCATCTTAGCCTTTAACTCTTACCTAATCTTTTCAAGCCTAGCTGGCTAGAGATTGAAGATATGAGGTTACTAGCTCGGGAATAGATCTAAACTTTCTACAATACCAAGAGATTTATCTAGCTCTACTATTGTAGCATCAAATCTCTTGTATTCACCTAATAATGATAATGTGTAATCTCAATAAAATAAAATATCTTGTTTCAAAGAATCAAAAGAAATGAGATCTCTCCTCTTGTTCTGATTCAACTATTTGCAATACTCTACTGGGAACGTATGCAAGTTAATACAATTGCAATCAAAAAAAGAGTAATTGATGAATTGAGATAGAAAATGCACAAGGCAAGGCTTTTTCTTCATTGCATATATGCATGTACGTGTCTAGCCAATAAATCCATACACTACCAACAGCAATAACAAAAGAGGGAATTACATCATATAGCCAAGATAATACAAAGTTTTGAACGGTTGAGAGAGGACGGCATTAAATTGCCATATGCATTGACTGCCTAACGTTTCATACCTGAGAAATAAAGAGAGTAGGATACGGATATGAGAACTAAAGAGAGTAAGATACGGTTACGATGTTTTTATAGTCGGAGAATATAAACGACTCTAGTGAGCAATGAAAGTTTAGCAGGCCAAGTCCAGAGGCAGTGATGACACATGGCGAATAATGAGAACTTGGAAACTTCAAAGATATCAAAAATACTAGTTGCAATTGACAGTTCTCATATATCAATACATGCAGCAAAGCATGCTGTGGAATTAGCAAAGAAATACAATGCCAAGCTAATTGCTTTAACCATAATTAATATACAGCCATGGTTCTATTCATCTACTCGCTATGGTTGGATGAACTTAGAGACTATGGAAAAGGTACGTGAAAGTGACAGACGTCACGCGCAGAGGTGGTTAGATCAAGTCAAAGGAACTGCTGAAGACCGTGGCGTAAAGTCACAAACAAAAACACTGTTAGTTCCGTACACACAATCGTCAACAGCCGGCGCAATAATAGACTACGCTGAAGAGAATCACGTCGATTTGATTGTGATAGGTACAAGAGGTCACAGCGGACTAAAAAAGATGTTACTTGGGAGTATCGCATTGGCGGTACTTACTTACTCACGTTGCCCTGTATTAGTAATAAAGTGATTGCTGTTTATTTATCTTATTTTCGTTGTCATAGTTAGTCGCTCTTTCTGTAGCCACTACTTAAACCCACAATTCCTCCAGTAATTCCTAGTACCGATCCTAAAATAGATGATCCCATTCCTAGCAACCCTATTATGGAGACTGTTGAGCAGAGCATTATGATCTTTTTGGATTTCTTTGTAGTTGCATTGATGATTGAGCAGAGCATTATGATGTTTGCTAGTCCTCTTGCGCCTTGATTTTCCTTGCCACCTATTTGACTGGATACTACATAACAAGACAGACCCATATTTTGTCCAAAAAAACTAGCTCGACTTGAGGCATATAGTTAGGCGACCTATACAAGAATTGAATGTTTGTACGTTAGTGGATCTAAACTAATTTAAGTTTCAGTTGCGTTTATCATGTATTGCAAGTACTTCTTTCAACTGTTCCCTGCTCTCTTCATATCCATTTTGAATTAGCTCTTTGACTGTAGTTTTCGAAAAGTCGAATGTCTTATTTGAAATAGTATTGGCGTCATTCTTTCGTTCCAAACGAGCGATAAAATCGATATTTGCTATACCCCTTACTAAATCATCATAACTTCCATGCTTGCCGGTAGAGAAAAAAACACCTTTAGTTTTCTCCTTCAAAATCCTTTGAAGTTCATCTTTGTTTGCGCCCTTACCTTCGGCTAATTTGATTAGAGAGTTTGCTAATGTCACTAGGTCAGACATAAGAGCTGCAATATTTTCATCAAATTCTGTTTTGTCATGATATATGATATCATTCTTTCTGTCAACAACACCGTCATAGTCTGTAGGAAGATGTTTCTGTTTAGCTGGATGAAGATTAATTATACTGAATCTGAGGCTAGGTATATTGTCATCTAATTTCCTCACCATACGCCAATAATCGATGTGAGCTATGTACGTCTGCCTTAAAGGCGTATTAGCTAATAGACCACCATCCCAGAAAGAGCGCAAGCTAGTATTGTTATTCGAACTATTGCCTTCCTCCACGGCTGTGTCATAGTCTTGCTTTTCCACGGCCAAAGTACGGGTTTCCACGTTTAGTCGAATATAGTTATAATTCAATGGCATTGCACAGCTTGCTAAAACAAAATCTGACTTGATGCCATCTTCATATCTTATAACGTATTCAAATGCCTCGTTATCCTGGTTTTTCTCCGTACCATCATCAGATTTCATTCTACCGTATCTTCCGTATTCTGACTTTCTTGTTCCATCTTCCTTTTCATAACTGTCAAAAACAACAGGAGTAGCCTCCTGCACATCCACAGCAACCAGCAACAGTCTTGGTTCACCCTTTTCAAAGCTAGTGGAGATAGGAAACTTTGCAAACTTTTCCAAACTTTCCTTTAACGGTTTAATGTCATAGATGTACCATGTATTCAATGGATCAAGAAATTTGCAATCTAACAAAGGCAGCTTCGGTACGAACACATTAGGAACTCCATTCAAAATAAATTCCTTTGTGCTAAAATATCTCCTAGCAGACTCTCCGGAAGCAATTCGTCTATCTAATTTATGGCAAGAATCCCAATAGTGCATAATGTAAGGCATTTTTTCAATAAATGACTCTGTAGACAGATATTCCCAAAACTCAACGAGCCTTTCATCAGATCCTTCCCATGTTTTATTTTCTTTCACATAGCTTACTAATACAGCAGCATTTATTGCGCCTATTGACGTTCCAGATACGATATGAAAAATTGGCTCATTCTCCGTCCCCTTTACTCTATTGTATTGTGATAGTTCTTCTTTGATAGCTTTGTAAGCTCCAGCTTCATATGCACCAAGCGAACCTCCTCCTTGAAATATTAAGGCTCTATTTACCCTGGAATTCATAAATCCCTTTACAACATGCAGTATATTTAGAAGTATTCATCAATCGATGGCAGTGGAGACAATTCGCTAAGGTCATACAAGATTCTTCGTGGAAAGAGGGCTAGATTAGTCGCTTATGGAGGCATACCGACTACAGACCTTGAAGATTGGTTGATGATGTTTACCTTAAATAAGGACACTACTCTATTTGGCTACATAGAGAAAAATGTAGTTCTTACAGAGAATGAACTCAAAGAAATAAAAATGATGGTTATCTCTCGCGTAGTTCTCCAGAACGAGCAGCCTCAGCAGATATACGGCGATGTTAAATCGTAAATCGAGAAACGTTCTTCCACACAAGACGGAAATTATTTCCATTCCCAAGTCTTATCTGAGTGGTTATTGTTTTCTATTTCTGCTTCAAGTACGCCTACCATATTATTTAGAAATGAAAGTTTTCCAGTTGTTAATGTTTTATAAAAAACTGCACCTCTAAAACTTGTTGTTCCTGACTCATTAGAACGTCCAATGCCGTACGCTCTGTAGACTGCAGTTTCTCCACTGTCTTTCGTAGTAATTACTGCTTGTGCTTCTCCATAAACTGTATTCTTGCCTGCAGGAATAGTCCAAAACGTTGATATTAT
This sequence comes from Nitrososphaeraceae archaeon, assembly GCA_035643435.1. Taxonomy (GTDB): domain Archaea; phylum Thermoproteota; class Nitrososphaeria; order Nitrososphaerales; family Nitrososphaeraceae; genus TH5896. Next base: position 14,775 of record DASQQK010000101.1, read on the forward strand.
ATTCACATCTATGTTTTTGAATCTCCCTGTCTCTAATAATGTATGTTCAATCTTATTTTCTTCTGCACTTAAGATTCTGGGACCTGTAATCCTACCCTTTCCTTCATATATTAATTCACCTAACATAACCAGTAACATCTAATTCTTCTTTTTATCTCTATGGGAGGTTATCAGGTGGAGCTAGGCTATCAGATCCATTTCATGCCAATAAATGAAGAACAAAGTAGTAGCAAATGTCTGTCGTCCTGGTGACAACAATGGGTTGTAAGAACCCAATCCCAACAATGGCACAAACTAAGTGAGAGTGTGACTAACTATGTGAACCCAAAATCTAAGTCAGTTATGTTAACGACTACTATTTTATTGCATACAATAAATCTGCAGTTAGACATAGTCCAATGGTAAGCTAAAGCCAAACGTAGCACCAATCCTTTCAGAGTTATTAATACCCCAGATCCTTCCATCGTGCGCTTCTAATATTCCCTTGGATATGTATAATCCGAGACCAGTTCCCTTGTCGTCAGACTTAGTAGCAAATTTGGTGAACAGTCTAGGAAGTACTTCTGAATCTATTCCTATTCCCGTATCCTCCACAGTTACTATCACATGATTGTGTTTCTCATCAATATTAGTACTAATGGTTATTCTGCCCGTTTCTGTAAATTTGATTGCATTATCTATCAGATTACATATTACCTGTCTTATCCTATTCCGGTCTGCTACTACTACTACTACATTAGTGGATTCGAGTTCATTTAAGCTAGGGAGAATGAAATAACTATATTCTTATTTGAATCTCTGATATCCATAGCATAGTCTCCAACGATCTCTTCTATAGCCTCTGAAAGAACAAACTTTTCCTTATTCAGTTTCAGTGTCTTCCCATCAATTTTAGTGACATCAAGAATATCTTCAGCAAGCCGCTCCAGCCTTCTTGCATTCCGAGCAATAATAGCAATCATTTCTTTCTGTTGATCCGTCATCTTGAACTCTGTGCTGCCACTGTTTGATGAAGTATCTGAACGTTGAAGAATATCCGATAGACCCAATATAGGTTGTATAGGATTACGTAACTCATGAGCAGCAATATTGATAAAGTCCCTCTGAGCTATGCTACGAACTGTGAGTTCTTCTCGTAATTTGCTCTGTCTCCAGATTGTCTCAAATATTGACGCATAGGACAAGACAGTTGATCTACTGTTGGAATATGTAGCTAAGCCTATTGCTTGTTCTGAATTATCTTTTGTATCATCTTTTAACTCAATTACAAGTGAACTCATTCTGTCTGCTACTAGAATAGTCATCATTGTCTGCATCTCATGTTCAATATTTCTGATTTGTATGCCATTGATTTTTCCTAATCTATGAACTGTACTTGCAATTTCATTTCCTATTGGCACAAGGATTCTAATTCTGGTCCTATATTTGAGTGCACTCTGAATGAGCAAGTCTAATCCCCCAGTTTTCTCTTGACGGAGTAAGGCGTTAGCTGTATGAAATATTATGAGTATTTCCTCTTTAGCCGATTTGACAAGGTTGTATGCTGTTTCAAGTATTTCATTGGGATCTCTTATTGTCCGAAGTACTTCTGGTTGTATTCCTCTCTCCAATTCTTTGATTCGAATAGGAGCTGGTGTTGCTTGACTCCAAAGATTCTCAAAAGTAAATAGATGTGCCTCTACCATGCCTTTGTGTGTCGAAAAGATGGCGTCATTGACAGGTTCGCCTGTCTTGTCTACAAAGATTATAAAAATCTCTCCGTTATCATGTATTGTGAAATTACCCTTAACACCGTCCATATGGCGTATTTCGAGATGCTTTAACTCATCAAGCATTTCCTTACAGTACTCTAAGTTCTCATTTCTTATGTCAGTAAGGCATCTGAATTGGATTCCCCTTGCGTCTAGTTTCAAATTCTCATTCCATATGGGCGCTGTTTTCTTGATTGTTATGGGTCCTGTATAATCATTACAAATGACTATATTCTTTTTACAATTTTTGTAACGTGAAATATAAAAATCCAGGATCCTTTCGACTCCATTTAAGATCAATATTTTCTGATCTAATTCCTGAGAGTTGGATTCCTGATTCATTAGGTAACAGCGTTCATAATGAATAGGTAATAGCGTTCATAAAAAATAAGTTTTGCTGCTAAGATTAGTATGACTACGTACTCTGAATAGCATCAAATACAAAGTACCAAAGTATAAGCTATGTAAGTAAAGAGAGATGCAATTTATCTATGTAATTATATAGCTATATTAGTCACCGAGGGAAGGAAAGGAAAAATAGACAGATCATTGCTTTAAGGTGAAAACTTGAGCTACTTCCTTGCAAAGATGGTCAGGCGTACAAAATCTAGCAACCATGATTGGCTTAAGCTTTGGAACTCAGTTAGGAATACATCAAGAAATTCATCCCTCTTAGAATCAGGCATATATCCAAGGAAAGGCTTCATTATTACTGTTTTTGCAAAACAGGTGAAACTTTCGCGATCAGGAAAGGTTATAGATCTTTCTGACAAATTGACTTGGATATCTCTGAATCCTACTCTTTGCAGCAATCTCTCTGTCTCATCAGCCTTGGGAAAGTACCATAATTGTTTCCAATTAGCAAAGTGTTCTTTGAATTGATCAAACTGCATTATTCTGAAAATAACTGGCAATGTCCTTTCAAGATTTTCACCGCCGCCGCACTCAATCAAAATCTCACCATTTGGTTTTAGCAGGTGCGAGAAGTGTAAGAAAACGCCTTCTTGATCAAGAATCCAATGTAGCGCAGAATTAGAGAAAATCACATCGAGCTTCGTCGGAAGACGCACTTTGTCCATGCTTGAGTTGATGACCTGCACGTTCGTATGAGTTGACAAATTGCGTTTTGCCTGCTGGACCATATTAGAGTCAGCATCAACGGCATAAACCCTCCCATTGGGCACTTTGTCGGCGAGAATCTTGGTCAGGTTACCAGACCCAGCTCCAGCATCCATGACTATTTCATTTCCAATCCACCTTCGTTTTTTCTCAAGCAGCTTCAGACCCCATTTTAGCTGCACATTGCTTGAAACCATATCATATGTGCGGGCATCCCAATGATTATTATCATTCAATTTGATTTGCTTCTAAAATGGCTGCTTCATTTAATAAGTGCATATAGTGTACATCTACCGCCTATAGTAATCTATGACTAGATGGCACACGAAGTCAAATTTACTTACTTAAGCTCATTCATAGATCGTACGGTACGGCGTAGCCTAGTCTGTTGCCGTTTAACATACTTCCTTTGTATTTCCTTCCACGGACATATACATCCAGAAATTATTTGGTACAATACGCATCTTCAGGCTTTACAAAACCATCTACATCGCAGATATCTCCAATGGTCTTACAAAATGCTGGATCATCATTATTGAGACAGTATCTTTCAGGATCTACGATTTGAGGGCAACCAGGATGATAAGGCTGCTGGCCTGGGGCGCAAAGTCCGTAGGGAGAAGGTATTTCTTTATTGCTAGGATCATGTAAGAATTCAGTGCAAGCTGGATCATCTGGACGATCACGGCAGTAAACGTCATGCCCTTCAATTGTTAATTCACAACTATCGTTTGTATTACCCTCTACTGATTGACAACCTGCACTAAATCCATCTTCGTACGCATTCCCGTATTCGCTGCATGCGCTATCTCTATCATCATTGAAAAAATCACTATTCTTACCGTCCTCGTACCCATCATCATAACAACCTCGTCTATTTTCTTCTTTTAGCTGTGCATGACTTCCCAAATCTTGTGGATCATCTTTTATTTGGTCACAATCTATCTTTGTTAATCCTGAATCAATACATCCGTATTGCCAAGATGCGTTATACTGATCTCCTGGAATTTCATTACATTCATTAGCTCTATTTTCATCATATTTCTGAGCAAATCCAGCATCATACCCATCTACCCAACATTCTGGTGCTCCTGGAACATCTTCATATGTTTCGTCATAGTCCAGCCTAGGACCACTAGCATACACATTTGGTACTAGAAGCATGAAGATAGGAATGACCAGCACAGATGCTGTTATTAGCCCAACTATAAATAATCTCATATTCTTTATGGTCTCATCTTATTAATTGCCGTCACTTCATTTGAATACTTGCCTAAGGTACTAGCTATGCTGTTTACTTTTCTGATGTATCTACTATTTTTGCTAATGATACAGCCTCTCGTACGTCTCTGGAGAGATCAATTATTAATAAGAATTTTAAAAAAAGAGTTTTTAATAGATACATATTACTTCCACCTACTCCAGAATTACATGCCTAGTCCATTATTACCAGAAGGATCAATGAATAAAGTAATCTTTCCAAACTCGCTTGGCAAATCAATAGATGTGGCATTATCTGGAGTAATTTCATAGCTTAATGTCTTTCTGTCTACATCATAAACAGGATTGAATAGTTCAACAATTGTTGTATCTTGTTGCACAGCTTTTTCATCCACTACTAATACTGCATTTGGCGCATCTTCTGCAAAACTATTAGGCCCCGTAGTCCAATTACCAACAAAGTCAGAAGTACTAACTGAATCTACAATTCTCTCAGGTCTATCTGTTCTGGCCTATCGGAAAATAAGGTGAGTAGTAGTATAGTGTATACCGATTGCGTCCTCCAGTTTGTAGGTATGTATACGCAAAACGAAGGCACTAACGTATCGGTTCGATAGGACCGGGACTCCTTATGTTCGTGACTAATAACTTAACGTTCCTCTAGACTGGATAATGATTTATTTGAGACGATATGTAAATTAACAGCATGTCTAATAGAGATTCAGAAAGATACAAACCTACGTACAGACCAGTAGTTTTGAAAAACGAGAGGGATGGATTTTTCGTTCATCTTATCATATATATTATAGTTAACATATTTCTGGCAACTCTAAACCTCACATCAGATCCTGATGTTATATGGTTTGTATATCCGCTTATTGGGTGGGGTATAGGAATAATTGCTCATTTTGTATTTGCAATAGTACTCGCTAAAAAATCTTACATACATCAGAATGAAGCCAAGTCAGAAAAATTAGGATCAGAGGACAGCAGTAATAAGGGTAAAAACGATGAAGTTAAATCAGAATAAAGAACTCGTTCTTGGTTGATGCATATATACATTCAAGTCCCATACAGCTTGATGAAGGGCAGAACGTGAGCTATTTCCCCTTTTAAAACAAGACCCATAACTGAACTGGATACTGGCGACCCAATTGTTATGTAGAGCAGAGCTAGCCGGCCTGTCTCATTGTCATCTGAAGGAAATAGAGAGAGAAATATCATAATATAACTTGAATTTTCTAGATTATTAATGAAATATTTAAATGCTTGTTATAAGAATAAGATAACAAGGACGATGAACATATGAAACCTGAAGATATGTATGACATGATGGATGCAATGATGAGTAAGATGTTTTCCGGAATGAAAGTAGAAGACCGTATTCAATTTTGTACTACAATGATGCCACAGTGCATGACCAAGTTTTTTACAGGGATTACTCCTGATGAAAAGGAAAAATTAAAAAAAGAGATGATAAACAAAATGACGGCCGCTTTAGACCAACTGTAATATAGTCAAATAATCGTATATGCGCTACTTAAGATTTGTAGGCTTCAATCTCTAGTTTCAAGAACGCTTTTTAGTAGACTTATCTAGTAGTATATGGGTTAGCAACTTATGCGCTTCAAATGCTCCATTTGTGGATGCTATCCTGAAGATTGCAAACTCAGTACTTCGCCTAATGAATGCTCCAACTGTACTCTTGAAAAGTGCTGTTGCTGGACAAGGTAGAGGTCGTGTATCCAACATGTGGAGAGGATCTAAATGGATACTATGGCACTGTTATTACTATAGTACGGTGACCTGACACCACACAGAGCACACCGGATGGAATGATTCTTCTCTTTAGTGTATCTTCTTCATTTTTCTGTACTTTCTTCTTCCCCATATCTGTACTTGTTCTGAGTACACCTGACATGTTTTTGATACGAAAGATTAAAATGAAAAAGGATTGAGAGGTTGACATAAGCCCTACTACTTTTTCTACGAAAATCATCTCTTTGTTTTTCTATTTGTACAGTTATTTGTACAGTTTAGATTGAACAGGATCAGGAATCATCGAAGCCAAATCAATTTTATTATTACTCACCTTCTTCTTCGGCCGCATGGTCTTCCATCTCTTCCTCGTGATTATCCATAATCATTTCCTGCAGATGAATGTCCAATTTTGAATCAGTCGTTCCTGGACCAGAAGAACAACCTTCTAAGTGCTCTGCTTGTTGTTGTACATGCGCACATGCAGTAACTGTATCTAGGCCTTGTGGTACGTCAAACGTTACGTTAAGTGTATCATTCGTCTGCACTGTCATTGTTTTGTAGTCTGTGTAGTCCGTCGAGTTTATCGTTATTACCATCTCTGAGCCAAATGGTGCATCATGTATTGATATATCGACAGCGTTAGCTGTTCCGACTGCCCCCAACATACTCAAGATCCAGAGTGCGACAATCACAAAAGATATTTTCAGACTTATAAACTGAATCATAATCTTATTAATCCTTCCCGTGTATCGATAAATAAATACTTCGGAATTCCAGAATTGCAGTGTCATGCAATGCAGTCTTACAATGTAAGTGATATTTAGCAT
>DASQQK010000102.1:0-17236 GCA_035643435.1 Nitrososphaeraceae archaeon
CGTATTGGTCTACAAATGATAGTCTAAGACGACTCTTAAGTTATAGACCTTCAATAGAGGATATGAAATTAATTCGTAGACCAATGTGCTATCTGTCTGAGGACAAGTCGATATTCGATGATGAGAGTTTAGAACGTGAAATATATTTCATCAGTCTTCAAAAGAGACTCATTGAATATTTCTTAGACAAATACCGAGTTTAAGCTAGAATCTGTGAAACATCTACGGTTGCATAACAATATTAGCCGCCCCCACATATTCGTAGATTAGATTATAAACAAATGAGTCAATCTAAGATGTTCCTAAAATGTCGAGGCAGGAAATGAGGATTGAGGTTGCTAGTCAGTTTCCAGTTTCCTTGCAATTTCTATGGATATCATCTCTGGTACTAACAATGGAAACAGGCCATCTATCAACTGAGTACTTTAAACCTTATACCTCGACTATTAAGCAGATCTATAAGTCGTCTCTCATGGGAAATATCTTCAACTTCTAGACTCAAATAGACACCAGCTGTTCCTGCAGAAATGTTAGAGCTTAGTCGATCGTGTTCAACTTCGACAATATTCACACTCAAGTCAGCAATGCAGTCAACGACATTCTTCAATGCCCCTGGTTTGTCTTGCAACTGGATAAATATTTTAAGCATTCTACCCATATACATTAGACCCTTAGCTACGACCTGTCCCAATAGGTACATGTCAACATTTCCGCCGGATAGAATGACAATCACTCTTTCATTTTTTCTAGTATCACCATTGGAGATAAGGTATGCGAGGCTGGCCGCACCAGCCGGTTCAACTACCAGCTTTGCACGTTCCATTAGCAGAAACATGGTCTTGACGATAGAGGTATCATCTACTAGCACTATATCATCAATCAAATCACTTAGTATTTCATATGTCAAGTTCCCCGGTGATTTCACTGAAATACCATCTGCTATAGTATAGCCTGAATTTATAGTCTGCAATTCCCCTTTGGCAATAGATTCCTTCATTGAAGGAAATGCTTCTGATTCTACCCCAATGATCTTAACATTAGGTCGCTTTGCTTTTACTGCGATAGCTACTCCAGCAGCCAGTCCACCTCCTCCGATGGGTAAATAGATCCTGTCAAAATCATTCAAATCCTCAAGCAGCTCCAAGCCTATTGTCCCTTGTCCACATACTACCTTGCTATCATTAAAAGCATGAACGATCGTAAGCTTTTCCTTGTTTGCGATACGCACTGTTTCATCCCATGACGATTCATAATTCTCACCGGAAAGGATCACCCTAGCTCCGTAAGACCTAGTTGCTGCGACTTTTGCAGGCGAGGCATTTCGGGGCATTACGATAGTACAGCGAACATTTTCTTTAGAGGAAGCATAAGCAAGGCCCTGGGCATGATTTCCTGCCGAGGCAGCGATTACTCCATTAGAACGCTCGATGTCAGACAGAGAGTTCAACTTTGTAAAGGCACCTCTAACCTTAAACGATCCTGTCTTTTGTAAACACTCCAGTTTGAAGAATACATCTTGCCCTATCATCCTTGAAAATATATCAGATTTTTGTAATGGAGTTTTTCTTATGCTCATATCTAGTGAACTTCTGGCTGTTGATATATCCCCAAATGTGGGACGCTTACTGGGAGGGACGCTTACACCGTTCATTCAGAATGTATCTATTGTTGCTATCTTACCCTTACTTATAATTTTGTGTTCCTAAATTAGATGAAACTAATTAATATCAAATGTTACTAATCTTTAGAAAGACTAATTCAGAGGATTTCTCTTTCCTGATTTTGAGAAGATAGTATAAAAATGGTAAGTGTTGGGGGCGGAATGTAGTATTGGATTGGTTGGAAGTTTCAATAACTAAATGTTATGGCCAAATTTCGCAAGATCTATTATCTATTTGACATGCTTGCGACAAAGGAACGTTTAATAGACCTCCAGCAAAATTTTCTGACTGAATAGATGCCTAAATTCAAATCAACCCAGGATATTCTTAGAATTATAGGGAATAAAGAACAGATTCGTAACTTTGGGGTCATTGCTCATGTTGATCATGGCAAAACTACCATGAGTGATAGTCTCTTGGCGGCATCAGGAATCATTTCACCGTCGATCGCAGGGCAGGCCCTCGCTTTAGATTCAATGAAGCTCGAGCAGAATAGGCAGATGACAATCAGAGGGGCTAATGTTACGCTGTATTACGAGAACGAAGGGAAGGAGTACGTGGTCAACATGATCGATACACCCGGACACATAGATTTTACTGGAAGGGTTACTCGTGCGTTGCGGGCAATTGATGGGGCGGTTGTGGTATCAGACTCCGTTGAAGGGATAATGACACAGACAGAGACAGTGACGAGGCAGGCTTTGGAAGAGAGAGTAAGACCCGTTCTCTACATAAACAAGATTGACAGATTAGTAAAGGAATTGAGATTAGACGCAGCTGCTATGCAAAAGTGGTTGTCTAATATCATCGCCGACTTTAATCATTTGGTTGATGTTTACGCAGAGGCAGAGCTCAAAGAAAAATGGAAGGTCAGTATCCAAGGAAACAGCGTCGCTTTTGGCTCAGCTAAGGATAGATGGGGATTTAATTTCAAGGTTGCACAGAAAAAAGGCGTCAGTTTTAAGGACGTTTACGACGCTTATACGTCAGATGATCCCTCAGCAATTAAGAGCCTAGCAGAGAGGGCACCATTGCATGAAGCCGTTTTAGGAATGGTAGTTGAACACCATCCACCTCCTCATGTTGCTCAACGGTATCGAATTCCAAAAATTTGGCCGGGTGATTTGAATTCCGAAATGGGTAAGTCACTTGTTTCCTGTGACGACAGGGGGCCTGTAGTGATGATGGTGACAACTATAAATGTTGACCCACAGGCGGGTAGAATAGCAACGGGGCGACTTTTCTCAGGCACGGTGAAAGACGGAGATGAAGTATACCTGATCGATGCGAAGCGGCCAGGAAAAGTGCAATCTGTGAATATCTATATGGGAAACACACGCGAACTGGTGAACATGTTGCCGGCGGGAAATATTCCTGCGCTACTTGGATTGGATTACGCAGTTGCGGGTGAAACAATTTCCACAGTAAAGGCAATTCCAGCTTTTGAATCAATTAAATATGTTTCAGAGCCAGTTGTAACAATAGCAGTAGAACCTAAGCATCCAAGAGATCTGCCAAAATTAGTTGAAGCCCTAAGGAAAATTACAGTAGAAGATCCTAATCTAATTATAAAGATTAATGAGGAGTCAGGCGAAACGCTTATGGCAGGCATGGGGGTTCTTCACCTAGAGATTGCAACCTCTCTTCTGCAGGAAGCGGGTCTAGAAATTACTACGACTCAACCATTAATCAACTATCGTGAAACGAGCAGAAATAGAACAACACCCATCATGAGCAAGTCTCCTAATAAGCACAACAAGATCTTTATGCGAGTAGAGCCACTAAATGAAGATATTATTGATATGATAAGAACAGGGCAAATTAGAGAAGATATGGACAAAAAGGAAATGGCACGACTCCTTCGTGAAAAAGGATGGAGTGCAGATGAGGCACGTAACGTCGCTGCACTAGACGTTACTGGGAATATGCTTATTGATGAAACAAAAGGCGTTCAATTTATTCAGGAATCCATGGATTCTATCAGGTCAGGATTTGATGATGTGACACATTCTGGGCCAATTGCGCATGAGACCGTGAGAGGAGTCAAGTTCGTTTTGCATCACTTTGTTCCTCACGAGGACCCTGCGCATAGAGGGTTAGCTCAGTTAATGCCGGCGACACGTAGGTCTATGCTTGGCTCAATGCTGATTGCTGATCCCACATTACTCGAACCGATCCTTGGCATCGAGGTAAAATGTCCTCAGGAACAGATTGGTACAGTAGCAGGAATTCTATCAAGCAAAAGGGGAAAACTGGTCAATGTAGATCAGAAGGGTCTTATCGCAATTATTCAAGGTGAAGTTCCTGCATCTGAAACGTTCGATCTTTCTGAGGTCATGCGTGGCGGTACTGCAGGGAAAGCTTTATGGAGTACCTATTTTAAAACATGGCAATCAGTGCCCCAATCTATCTTAAAAAGTCTAGTTGCAGACATACGAAAGAGAAAAGGTCTGAATCCAGAACCGCCAAGTGCTGATGAATTCATCGATAAGGAATAAGTTCTATTCATTTAGTTTTATTTCTTGTCTTAGGGATCAGATCTAGAGATAAGTAGTTTTTAATTTATGGCTAAATTGTTAGAATTTATATCACTGAAAAATATGTCATTATTCCCTTTCTTATACGTTTGCTATATGCTTTGAATGTTTACATAGCTCCCAATAGTTATAAGCAATAAATTCATTTCCTTTCTCAAATTGAAACTTGATCATCCCAGGTATACGGAGAGATTTGGGGCAATTAGCTTACACGGTGTGCAGCGTGTATATGAGTTAGATTCTGGCTTTAGCAATGGAAGACCCACTTCGGAAGCAATTCGGAGCATTGGGAATGAAGAAATCTCTAAAATAGAGAAGAAGATGGCTATTGTGATCCCTATCAAGGGAGAGCGTCTGAAACTTCTTGAGGGTGTGCTAAGCGGCATTCCACACGATTGCCTTACAATCATAGTTTCTAATAGTCCCAGGCAACCGGTAGATAGGTACAAATTGGAAAAGGAGGCTTTGGAGCAGTTTAACCGTTTCGTTGGTAAGAATGCATTGATTTTGCATCAGAAAGATCCCGGACTCTCAGATGCACTTAAAGAGGTTGGCTATAGTAGTATCTTTGGGCCAGACGACATAGTTAGAAATGGCAAAGCTGAAGGCATGATTACCGGTATGCTCCTTGCTAAGATGGCCGGGAAGGATTACGTTGGTTTTATCGATGCAGATAATTATGTTCCTGGAGCAGTTAATGAATATGTTAAGATCTTCGCATCAGGGCTCGCCATGTCAAATAGCCCATATACAATGGTTAGGATTTCATGGATCTACAAACCTAAAGTTTCAGAGAGTGGCCTGTACTTCTCCAAGTGGGGGAGAGTCTCTGAAATTACTAACCAATATCTCAACTCTTTAGTTTCGTATTATACAGGATTTGAGACTGAAGTTATGCGTACAGGAAATTCGGGTGAACATTGTATGTCGATGAAGCTTGCCGAATTATTAACTTATTCGTCTGGCTTCTCAGTCGAACCTTATGAAATAGTCAACATCCTGGAAGAATTTGGCGGAATTCTACCCACAGAGAATCAGGAGGCAATGGACAAGGGGATAGAAATATGTCAAGTAGAGACTCGTAATCCTCATTTTCATGAAGAGAAAGGGGATGACCATATTAAAGAAATGTTTTTCGGGTCTCTGGGTTGTATCTATCACAGCAAGATTTGTCCCCCAAGGTTGAGAGAAAAAATCGTAGAAGAGCTGCGGAACAGAACTATGTTGGAAGAAGGACAGGAAATCGACACTCTAAGAAAGATCAGTTCATTTAACAAGATAGATATGCGACAATTTGCAAATATACTGCACGAAAGGGCTTCTAGCCTGATACACTTCGTATAGACTGTCATTATGGCTGATCGTGACATTAAATGAGTTAGGTGTTTTGTTTAATCCATCGAGTTAACCCTAGGCATCCGAACCCGCTAATAACTATCGGAATCAATACTATAAAATTTCGGTAGTAGCAAGAGATCGTTAAGTAATCAATCGTTGCAATCGACTTTATATCAGCTGCGATAATTGTTCAGTGATGCATTATCATGATCTCTCGGAAATGAATTTCAATATTTCTAGGAACCAGAAAAAATTCTTGTCAAAAGTCGATAATGCATCCAAATTATTGAGGGGATATGAAGAAGAGTGTTACCTTGATGAAAAATTCAATGACAGAATTGTACCAGTTTTCAATAATATTGGGATGCTGGGCTGTCCAATTTCTACAGAATATGGGGGTCTTGGGTACGACTTTCTCACGTACTGTCTTGCTTTGGAAAGGATTGGAGAAGAAGGAAGCTCTATTAGAACATTCCTGTCAGCTCATACTTCAATTGGGCAGCTAGTACTTCAAGGATGGGCAAACGAGGAACAAAAAAGAGAATACCTCCGAAACACTACACAAGGGAAAAGCATAATGGCCTTCGCCCTTACTGAACCTAATGCCGGGAGCGATCCATCTTCTATGGAAATGGTATTTGAAGAAAAAAATGACCACTATATCCTCAACGGAAGGAAACATTGGGTTGGTAATGGAACGTTCGCCGACCTGTTTACTACGTACGCTAAGGAACGCAACAATAAAGATGCAAGTAAAGACGGAAGAATTTCCGCGTTTATAGTAGACAAGGATTGTCGTGGAATAAGCCGAAAAGAGATCAGAAACAAAATGGGTCTCCTCACAGTAAAGAATGCTGAACTACTTTTTAGAAATTGCATTATTCCCAAGGAAAACCTTCTGGGACAGAGGGGACAGGGTCTAAGCATAGCATACTCTGCGCTCATAGATGGTCGTCTGAGTGTCGCAGCTGGATCTCTAGGAGTCATTAAAGATTGCTTAACAGAATCAATCCTTTATTCCAAACACAGAACTCAACATGGGGACCTCCTAGGTAAGAAACAATTAGTTCAAGATCATATCGCGAGAATGGTAGTGGGCCTGGAGAGCTCTAGATGGCTAGTATATCGTGCGGCTATAGCTAGACAAAATTTGCAAGATTATGTCGAGAAATTCAAGGAGGGTAATACGGATTGGCAATTAAAATTGAACAAATCCAATGAGGAGTACATCCAAAAACGAAACGAGGCTGACAGAATTTCTACTATTTCCAAGTTCTATGCGAGCAACTGTGCGTTTGATGTCGCTAACCGTTCAGTCCAAATATTTGGTTCAGCCGGATATACCAAAAAATCTAGAGTTGCAAGACACTTTTTGGATTGCCGTGCAACTATGATCTACGAAGGTGCAAATGAGGTACTGGCGCTCAAAATCGGCTCACAGAGCTTGGGCAAGAACTTTAGAGCGTACTAACCCTCCTTTTTGAGTTCCAAAATGATATTTGTATTCTTAGTCTAGTCTAGTCAATCTTTTTATTAGTTACTTGTAAATCATACATTAAGGATGAAAATTGCCGTAGTTGGGATTGGTGTAGCTGGGGCATTCATCATGAACAAACTTGGTCAGGATAAGGACAACACAGTAAAGGGCTTTGAAAGAATGCCCCAGTCAAAGCATGATGCGGTATGTGCTTGGGCAACATGTGAGAATGTAATGGGAGGTTTAGTGAAGGAATGCGGTTTGGATTTCAACAAGTACGTTCTTCACAGAGGTAAAAACATGAAGGTCGAATTGATAGATGATAATATTGACGTCAAGTTAAGAGGCATGGTTGCTTATGATAAATTGCAGCTTATTAAAGACTTGATACGGGGTACCGACATAGAGTTTGGAAAGGTACCAAGGAAGGAGAACTTAGAATCTGATTTTGATCTTATTGTAGATGCCACAGGATTTCACAGAAATTACTTACCTAAGGTCAACAATGAGACATGGATTCCATGCGTACAGTACAAAGTGAAATATGATCGAGACAGGAATCCATACGATGACTTTTACCTGAAAGCATTTTCTAATATGTCGGGTTACTTTTGGTATTTCCCTCTTGGTAACGGATATGCTCATATAGGAGCTGGTGATTTCAGACGAAAGTACACGATTGGATTTCTTGATGATTTTTTAGATAGACACAAATGCGAAATCATTCACAAGGTAGGCAGACCTGTCAGAATAAGCCCCCCTTCTATGTGTGAACCGTTTTCAGATGGTAGAAAAACGATTGGGGTCGGTGAATCAATCGGGACCGTCTATGCATTGTTGGGTGAAGGCATAATCCCATCTACTTGGTGTGCTCAGTTATTTGTAGAACATTTAAATGATTTAAAACAATACAGAAGTGCAGTATTAAGAAAATTTGCTATTTATGCTCTAGTTCATAAGTTCATCAAATTGAAAATCTCAGGCAGATTTAGCATGCTAAGAAATTCCTACGACTTGATGAAAATCTACACTCACATGAGGACGAATGAAAAGAGATATGGAATGAAGGTTGAAATGAAAAACATGCTGAAGATCTCAAAAATATGAAGGTAATCCTTGTCTACTCCACCGCTACTCTCTCCGCTGCAGTAGCACTAGTTTTTTTGTATTAATATTTAACACAAGAAAATATAGTCTAAATTAGTCTGTTGACACTTGCCAACAGACGACACCTATTTTTCCAGCTGTTATGATGCGGCCCTATTAAGGGTTTTTGCGCCATTTTTCTGAGAATCAGATTAGAAATACTATACAAACAACAACACCAAGCAAGAACAGTGATTATATGAAGAATCTGACTGTTTCCAGTCACAAATATATGAAAGCCAGAGGATTAAAGGATGAATGAGTAGCGGAGTCAGTGGCGAACAAGCCGCTCTCGAACAAAGGGTTAATGAAATGATGCAGCAAGCGAGGGTGCTTGAAGCTCAATTGAATGAGATTATCGCTCGGGAAGCAGCTATCAGTAGGCTACTGGAAGAGGCCAGATTAGCATCTACTGCAGTACAAGAGGTTCAGTCTGAATCTGAAGTTGAATCGTATATACCTATCGGTATTGGTGTTCATATGAGAGTATCAGTACCACCGGTAAAGAAATTACTTATCAATATAGGCGCAGGGGTAGCAGTGGAGAAGAGTAGAGATGACACAATCAACTATATAGAATCTAGGCTGAAGGAGTTTGAAATTGCTCTGAAACAACTAATGGATCAAAAACAACAGGTATCACTTAGGATGCAACAAATACAAGTTCAAGTCAACGAAATGGTTAGGAGAGCTACCTCTAGCAGGAGCGACCTGGGTAAGCAGCAATAATATGTAATCACATAAAGGTTAGAGACAAATGTTTGAACAACTCAAAAAGGCATTTTCCGATGCAGCTAGAAATCTATCATCTCACAAAGAGATTTCTGAAAGGGATTTAAATAATCAGCTATCTGAACTTGAAATTTCTCTTCTTGAAAGTGATGTTGCTCCAGAAGTTGTAGAAGACCTTGTTAGAAGCCTGCGAACCGAATTACTTGGTTTAGAGCTTGAAAAAGGACAAAGTGCAGAAGAAGTGATTAGACACAAGCTCAGAATTCGAATAGCTGACATGTTTTACAAAAGTGGAAATATTAATCTTATGCAGCAAATTAGATCTAAGAAAGAAGCAGGACGAGGACCATTTGTCATACTTTTACTTGGAATTAATGGCACGGGTAAGACAACAACTATAGCAAAGATTGCCCGGCTGTTTAAGAAAAACGGGATTTCTACCGTTCTTGCAGCTGCAGATACCCA
This sequence comes from Nitrososphaeraceae archaeon, assembly GCA_035643435.1. Classification (GTDB taxonomy): domain Archaea; phylum Thermoproteota; class Nitrososphaeria; order Nitrososphaerales; family Nitrososphaeraceae; genus TH5896. Next base: position 9,357 of record DASQQK010000102.1, read on the forward strand.
TAGAGCAGGTGCAATTGAGCAACTATTACAACACGGAGAAAATTTGTCTATCAAAGTCGTTTCGCAGCGATATGGAGCTGATCCTTCTGCGGTTGGACGTGACGCAGTAGAATATGCCGTTAAACATCGCGTAGATACGGTACTGATCGATACTGCTGGTAGAATGCAGACAGCAAAGAATCTGATGGATGAAATTAACAAGATAGTTAGAGTTGTAAAGCCAGATATCAAATTATTTATCGGTGATTCATTGGCAGGAAATGATACGATCAACCAGGCACGTGAGTTTTATGAGTATACCAATTTTGATGGTGCAATACTTACAAAAACGGATGCAGATGCCAAAGGAGGTTCGGCCATATCGATTGTGCATGCTACATCAAAACCAATTGTGCTTATAGGAATGGGACAAAGCTATGACGATATCATACCTTTCAGTTCTGAGAAATTTCTCGACTCAGTCTTTGGCAATTCCCCCTTGGTTAGAGAAACGAAGACCCTTTCGAACATTCGACAGGATATAACCGAGTATAATGGGAATAGGATTGAAGAAGTAAACGCACATGAGGAGCTGCCGGGCGAGGATACGACTATGAGAACTGTAAGCGATCATGTTACTTCTGAGCCAATGAGTCAGGGGATTGCTCAAGCTCCTTCAGAACTAGTTACTGATTCAGATGATTTTGGTGCTAACAAACGCGAATCATTAGATGAAGTTGGTGCTTCTGACAAGCTCGCTGCCGAGCAGCGATGGCCCAGTGAGCACGAGGAACATTTTGAGCAACTACCACAATTAGGTCAACAACAAGAACAGAAGCGGCTAGAAGAACAACCCCAGCTTATTAGTGTCACCCCTCACAAGGAGTCTGAGTCAACATCAGAAAAAAAGGAATCTGGTAGCTTTTTTAGGGGCCTGTTTGGTAAGAAGAGCAAGACACAAGTTTCAGAAAAGGATGCCGTAGTAGATAATCGTACTACTAAAAGGTCAGCAGTAGAATCAGAAGACAAGGCTGAAAATACTAATTTAATTGAAGACAAAGACAAAAAAACCAAAAGTCAGAAGGACGAAAAAGAAGTTGTTTATCTAACGGACGAAGACATTGAAGACCTCCTTAAATAAGAAAGATTTTTTGAGTCTCAATGACCTCAGTAAGGAGGAAATCTTATCAATCTTAGCATTAGCAAAGGATCTCAAGAAGGACACCGAGGGTAGAAAATCTTCACACGTATTGAAGGGAAAGACTCTTGCCATGATTTTTCAGAAGCCCTCTACTAGGACTAGACTAAGCTTTGAAACTGGAATCGTTCAGTTAGGCGGGACAGCTATCTATCTGAGTTCAAACGATCTTCAGCTAGCTAGAGGAGAATCAATCGAAGACACAGCTCGAACGCTTGCTCTCTATGTTGACTTTATTATGGCACGCGTATATGCACATTTGGATATTGAGAAGCTAGCGGCATGCGCTTCTGTCCCCGTCATAAACGGACTTTCAGATACCTTCCATCCTTGCCAAATTTTGGCTGACTTCCTCACTATTCAGGAGCATAAGAATACTTTCAATGGATTGAAAATTGCTTGGATAGGAGAAGGTAATAATGTCTGCAACGATTTAGCGCTCGGTTGTTCAAAGGTAGGCATAAACCTTTCAATTGCCTGTCCCCCTGGTTTCGAACCGGGTGAAGAGATACTGAATACGGCTAAACAAGAGGCTGCCAAAACCGACGCAAAAATGTCGATTACACATGATCCTTTAGAAGCAGTTCAAAATGCTGATGTATTGGCAACAGACACATTCATTTCCATTGGAAAGGACGAGGAAAGACAGCGAAGAGAAGAGATATTCTTACCCAAGTACCAAGTAAATTCCAATCTTCTAAGACATGCAAAGAAAGATTGCATTTTTATGCATTGCCTTCCGGCTTCCAGAGGTCGTGAAGTCACTTCCGAAGTAATTGATGGTAAGTCATCCGTAGTATGGGACCAAGCTGAGAATAGGCTACACACACAGAAGGCATTAATGTGCATGCTACCTAGAGTCAAGTAGTAGTTTTTGGGGATTAGAACACTCAACTCGATCGGATCATCGAATTGACTGGGCCTTGAACCATTAGCAGATTTGGAAAGAGATTATGATATGAATAGATATGAATATGGTGGAAAAAATATATGGTTAGAGATCGAGATGCTTGTTTTTAGTAATGGTTTAGCTAGCTGCATCCGCTTCTGCGATTACCACATATTTATCGACCTTATTGTGACCAAGTGGCTCCAAAATGGTAAACTGCATTGACTCACCTGGTTGAAGTATCTGAGATGGATGACTAATGAATTTATCATTCTCAAGCAAAAGTTCTCCATTTGGATCGTAGAATTGCACAGTTACTACTACATCATGTACGCCCATAGTCGAATTATTTACCACTTGCCCTTCCACTTCTACATTATTAGTAGGACCTGCTATCAGTTCTACTTGTGATGTCTCTAAGTTAACAGCATTCTGTTGTTCTTGGCCTAATGTCTCAGCAGTCGTAAAGATCATCATTGCAGTCACTACAGGAATTAACACTTTTATGATTGAGTTTGTCATCAACTGGGTTATCCTTTTATATCCTTAAAAACTGTTTACTTTTGCATACAAACTCGGTTCAGCAACCTGAAAAATTTAATCATTTTCAGTCATGTCAACTAATTTATATCTTAGATGATTCATCACAACTCATTATTTATTTCCTATGGTCGTGTTTTCTGTTTTGTTGTTGTTGTAGCCTATATTGATGCAATATATCAGGTACTGACATCCATCTCCGGAGTGAAGAAGATCGGCTGGTCGTCGTTATTGGCTTAATGATCGACGAATGCGGAATAATGGAAATTCTTTCTAGATCTGGAAATTTTGAACGAATCTCCATTTCAACCTGAAGACATATTATCTCCACATCCTTGAGCGGCTTATCACCGTCTACTTCAACATGCACTTCAGCTTGGGAGACCATGCCCGCTGGTCTGAGCAACACCGAGCGAACCTTGACTTTAGTTTGTATTTGCCCCTCTCCTTCGCCAATTCTGAACTGCTGCTGCTCAATGTGTTGCTTTATAAGCTCAGTGAGTTTGGGATTCTGCCAAGAATCAACAAGTATCAATGATGACTTTTTCAATGATATATAGGAGACAGAGAAAATGTAGCCTGCAATTACCATCCCACCTATTGCATCCATTTGTAAGAATCCAAATTGCGATGCTATCAAGACGCTTACAACTCCAATTATTGATGCTGAACCATCTTTTATCGAATTCTTAGCATCAGTTCTCAATGATAACAAATTATACTTATTGGCAATATTCCTCATCTGGAAAGCCCTATGTAAAGAGACTCCACCAGCCGCAGCCAAGACAGCCATCGTGAGAACCGGCTGTTTTATTTCATGGGGATCTAACATAGCTTGATATGAGTTGTAGAATATTATGATCCCTATTGCCACCATTCCAATTGCAGCCATTAATGCAGCAAAGCTTTCTACTTTGTGATAACCAAAATGAAACTTCTTGTCAGCAGGCCTATGGGCAATTCGAAGACCTAAAAGAACGATAGCTGATATAACCGCATCAGATATAGAATCAAGGCCATCTGCTGTTGCTACGACACTTCCACTAAAGTGGCCTGTAAGTATTTCTACGACTCCAATGCTTACGAGGGTAATAATTGATATTTTTGCGATTCTTTTCCCTGCTAGAATTCCCTCGCTGACAAGGCTATTCTGCTCGGTGTCTAATTCTCCAAGGTTGCGTGGTTTCTTCAGCCCTTTATCTCGACCTAAAGATAGACCACCACTCGTAGGACTATCGCCTGGATCATCATCAGAAGCTCCGGTGTCACTATCATCCAATTTTTAAAATAAGCGATCATCACTACTCATAAGGATGATATAAACATCGCGGATCAGAAGATTTTTATATTATTTGGATATATTCTCTATCTTTGCTGGTACTGGGAACAAAGGATAAAAATATTATAAATAAAACTAGAAGAATTAAAATTAGTATATTTACTTGTCACTATCGATAATATTTAAAAAAGGAAAAATTACAGGATTTACTGCGATGGCTTTAGTTGATCCTACATTTTCACACCAATGATTAGTTGTTAGTCACCGAACGACCTATCAGAGTAACGAATGAACCGCCGATCCGATCGATAAGTGGCCTAGAAATATCTTCCGATAATACTGTACATGGAATAGGGAACCAAATTAATATTTCTATCTGGATCCTAGACGTTAATAATTAGGCAAAATTGCGTGTGTTAACTGTATAATATGCCTGTGAATATGTGACCAAATAACTTTCAACGCTTATTGTCACTTTCATTAAGCGAATTAGGGTAGTTTAGTTTATCAGTAACGCTGAGGCCTAAATTAGTATAGCAGTTTTAAAGACACATACGTCCAATTCTAATTTCCACCACGGATCGCTGGTGCCAGCCCTATTGCATTCGCATATGCATTTAGCCTTGTATAAGCTCCTCGGAGGTAACCTCGCATATCAATATTTTATGCCGAGTTCACTTCGGTACACATATTCGATGTATATCATCATCACGAGCCGCTATCAATCCACTTGTTTGAATAAGTACACAGCTTTGTCATCAGGATCATGCGCACAGATAGTGATGAAAACTGATTTCTATCGATGTACAAATGCGATTATCAAAGGATTTCTTTAACTAAATAGTGTTTTTTAAATATCTGGTAATACATGTACGCTTTAGAAATGCAGGAGGACGGCTGTGGTTGACTGAAGAGTTTTGGCGACAAGTAGAAGAGTATCGCCAGCTGGGGTTCGATCCTTTAAGGTGGATTGCCACTGGTTCTAATGAAGTTGATAATTGGAAACTTAATCAAGCAGTAAACGAAATGAAACGTAGCTCTATAAAGTTAGATACAAGTTGGTTCGATGCATTCTATTATGCTGACGGAAAAACCCCTGATCTTACAAGAAGGGTTTTTTCTATCCACGATCCTGCAGTTGAAAATGAAGTTGATCTCAAACATGCCATCGCAATGTTCCGGGTGCATAAAGAGATAGAGAATGACTCTTCTCTATTTACAGGGATTCTTAATAATTTCTTCAAAAATTTCCGGTGTAAAGTTACTATCAACAAGAGCATATTCGCAGTTACGGAGCACAGAGATGCACAGTTTGGATTACTTGACTACATCGGTTTGCACAGAGGTGATAAGGTAGGTTTTACCGTCGCTGATAATGCCACTGCACAAGTTATTGATCCGACACTAGAGCTGGACTCTGAGCTCCACACAGACATTCCCATGACACGATGCATAGATCATCTGAATCTGCTTGGATGCACATCAGGATTTGCTCTCTATCCCATATATGATTCTCCTCAAGAATCCTTGCTTGATACCATTGGAAGGAATCTTGATGCATTCACGTCCAGATATAATCTCAAGATGGATGATTACAGCTCGCTAAAAGTAGGAAGGCTATTCTTTGGGTCAACTGGGACTGCTAACACATTCCAGGAGTTACCTACCAACTATGACCAAGTCGAAGAGTCCATGCAGATAATAATCACTAATCCTCTCGGTTCACTGATGGCATTAAGTCTTTTTGCTCTAGCACAAATAGATGATAAGATTATTGTTAGTTTAGAAAATAAGGGTGTCAACAATCAAGATCTCGTATCTGCTAAAGACGAATGCCTGAAGAGTCTCTGTGAACCGCATTTTTCGCTCGGAAGAATAATCTCAAAGTATTGTCCTGGGTACGGGACCCCTCTTCAGAAGAATGAGAATTTGATTGCCGTTCACCCTTTAGGTGGTGATGGTATACTTGGCCTATGGAACCTAGCTCGACTAAGTGATTGCCATCTTGTAATCAATGACATTCCAATGATGTTTGAGGAAATTGCAAGAGTAGCCGCAATTGAAGGCCTTGTCACGAACCCCACTGCCTCAATCAATGGATGTCATGTCATTGTAGCAACTAGAGATATTTCAACTTTAATACTTGATGAATTACGAAGACATAACTTTAGAGCAGTGGTGGTAGGTTTTGTTGCCAAAAGAGGTGAGAAGGGTATTACTTTTGGAGATAACATCAAAGGTCACTTCGCTGCAAAAAGTGGACTATCGATGAGCAGTAGAATATTATCTAAATGAATAATAATGACATAGGACAGTATTACCAGGATCATTGAAGTTTCTTCGGACTAACGATCCTTGCTGAATCAACCTGAGAATCTGTTTGAATAATGTGTCGTTCTCAATTGAAATCTATCTCTCGAGTCTGCTTCTGCCTCCCTTTATCAAAACATGTCTGATTCTAACAAATGAGAGCAGTATTGCTAACCCGAGAATACCAAAAATAACAGCTATGGAAGCAGCTATAGGTATGTCATAGAGTTGGGAGATTAACATCTTAATGCTGATGAAAAGCAGTATCGCTGCCAGTCCCGGCTTCAAATAGTAAAATTTGTCTAACGATCCTGCAAGTAGGAAGTACATACTTCGTAAACCCAGTATAGCAAATATGTTAGAAGTTATTACTAGAAATGAATCTGTTGTAATTGCAAGAATTGCTGGAATGGAGTCAAGAGCAAACACCAAATCGGTTATTTCAATAATTACCAGTGCAATGAGCATTGGAGTTGCATATATTATGCCATTTGAGGCTCGATGAAGGAATTTGTCTGAGGTATTACCTTTCAGTTCGATAGGAACAAACTTTTTCAAAATTCTTACGGCAACATTCTTTTCAATTTCTATCTTCTTTCCCTTCTTTGCTATTAGCATCCGTATTGCTGTAAATATCAATAGACTACCAAAGACATATATCATCCAATGAAATGATTCAAGGAGAGAAATACCTATGAGAATTAGGACTATTCTCAGGCCAATTGCACTCAGGACTCCTACCATCAATACCTTGTGCTGATAAATGTACGGAATACCAAGTGATGAGAATATTAATACAAATACAAACATGTTGTCTATGCTTAGTGATTTCTCAATAGCATATCCGGTAAGGAATAGGAGTGATTTATCATATCCCATACTTACAAAAATTAGACCTGCAAACACGCCAGCTAACGATATCCAGATAATGGTCCAATGTAGTGCATGATCGAATGTTTTCTTGTTTCTTTCCCTGAGACTGAAAACCTCTACTTCTTTGTCTTTGGGATTCTTACTCTTTGAAGATATCCTTATCCTAATTAGTCCTAGGTCTATCGCAAAGGCTATCCCTACGAATAACCCAAAACCAATCCACATCAAATGTGGAAATATACCATCTGTGAATGCTGGGGGCTCCATCGATTCTATAGTAATAAAATTTTGGCTTAGCTGTATATGACCTGCAGGTATTCAATGTGTTACTATGTATACAAAGATTGATTGTTAATGTGGATAATTGCTAATCGTGTGTGTTTGCTCTAGGCTCATATCATCCCTTTTCTTAATTGAAACTACCGCGCTACTACAATTGAAGGGTATCGATTTCCCATTTAGCTTGTTGTGCTTATGCTTCAGTGACTGCTAGGAATAACAAGTATTATTATGATAATTTGGATTATTTATTTAGAGCTGATCCGTTACTATCTCTCAGGAATGTATACCATTCCCATATATCTGAAGGGGAAGAGTATTTCATGCACGATCAAGTCCACCTACTATGTAAGCCTGAAGAGTAGCTCATCTATATATTTTAATTATTCTTTGCTAATATTAATTTCCACCACCAAATATGTTTGATAATGCTTGACCGAGTTGACCAAATGGATTTTGTTGCTGTGGCTCTTGCGGTTGTTCTTGTTGTTGCTGTTGTTCAGTTAGACTGTTGTTAGATTGTAATGGTGTTG
>DASQQK010000103.1:0-2182 GCA_035643435.1 Nitrososphaeraceae archaeon
GCGTGAGACGTCTCCTCGTTCAATGTCGATCTTTTGCATTAGATCTGCAGGAAGCGACAATCCTGTTGCTTTGTAACGTAACATAACTACACTATTATTGGGGATTAGATATTGCTATACGGAGTACTCCGTTGGGGTTTATATACTCACATGACAATATCCCCGAAGCTATTGTTAAGGCACTCTTAGAAAACAAGAAAGCAAAAAAACTTGAACCGAATAGGTTTCATCAGGCTGATATAAAACGTAGGATTGAGCAGATACTTGGTCATGATATAACTGACAGACAGCTTCGAAAAAACCTAGTAGATATGAAGGACCAAGAATTATTGAACAGATATGATATGAAAGAAGGAACGAGGGGGTATAAAGTATATTATTCACTGACAGACAAGGCTGAAACAATGTATACTCTGAAGATACTTGGATCCGACGAGATAGTAGAAAGGCGCAAAAATTTATATCAATTATTAATCTTCTTCAGGGCGTTTAAGAGAAGTAGCTCGATAACGGAGCGACAGCTTCATACCTTTCTAAGGCGAATGGGGATGACTAATGATAGTTTAGAAATAGCAAAGAATAGTCGTACTTCTCTCTCAGCTAGTTCTGGAATGATTAAGGATATTACCCATTTTAGACCTTTAAAAGGAGTTCAAATTACTAAATGGGATCAAGGTGTTTCAAATAAGGAGCCGAAAGGAGCCATTTATCATGTTACACTTCCTGGTTTTTCAGTTGAGGAATTTGCTTCACATTTAAACAAATTGAGAAAAGGTAAAGAACCTCAACCTAATTTAGGTATTACAGATGTACCTTCTGTATTGAGTAAAAAGATTACAGATGTACCTTCTGTATTGAGTAAAAAGTATTCTGAACCGGAAATAGTGGACGCAGTCGAATCTTTTAGGAGCAATGGTATAATCAAACCCATAAATGAAGTCTTTCCAGGAGAGATGAGATATGATCTTGCAGATGAATCCTTAGTCAAATTCATCAAAGATGTTTGGTTAGTTCATGAGTATGATCTTATGTTACTGTTTGAAAGGCTAGTCTATGGTGGTAGGCCTAAAGAGGAGGATATAAATTACTTAATACTTATGTATGGTAAAGAAATTGCAGATAGAATTCTAGCTAATGCTTATCACACGAGAAAAGAGCGCAAGAACCGTAAAAATCAAGAGGAAGAAAAAATTGCTAAAAAATTCATTCGATCTTTTGAAATACATAGAAGATCATTTATAGATTACATAAAAAAGAGACATAAAAATGTCATTGATAGTTATGAGATATTAAGTCAGTTGATAGAGGGAATCAGTTTTTCTCACTTTGTTTCTAAGCCGGTTTAGAATCTACTTCTTATATACACCCTTTAGAATTAGCTCCTTGGCTATCTCCTGTTTTCCTTCTTGAGTATTCATAGAACTAAATGTTGACAGAAGCGTTTGCATTTGGGATTGCATTGTATTGAATCTTTCTTCCAGTGATCTAAACTTCGAATTCTCCTGTTCCTTTATCTCCTGGTATCCTTTTGCTGTTAAGGGATAACTGCATTTGGAACAGTACTTATTTTCAGTCGTATTAGTTAGACTGCATCGAGGACAAATCAGAACTGAAGGCTTTTTTTGAGCCTGTAAATCTGAAATGATCCCGTTTTGTACCAGTATTTTTTCCTTTAAGTCATCTCCCATTCTGTTCTTTATGTATCGCATTCCTTGTCTCGAGTTCATTGACCATCGAACCTTCTTTTTGAGAGCATAATCTGGAAGCCAATCGCTGTCTGCACAGATCGAACTATGTCTGAGGCAATATGGATTGAATTTTTTTGTGGCGAGTATATATCGCAATAATCCTGATTCTTTGTCATCTGTAATCTCATTACTTTCTAACAGCCGAATTATCCTTTTCCTTAGCAATTTCATGATGTCATTTAGAGCATCTGCTCTGATCTTTCCCCCAGTGTTAAGGTCGCAGATTACTCTTGCTTCAGGTTCATTTCTATACGGATGTTCGTTTAGCCAATCCCTTACATACGGAAAACTTAGCGTGAGTAATATCGGACCTCCTCCTGTTTTCGCTTCGTGTGGTATTTCTCCCTCTGCGTATCTTTCTCTTATTCTCAAATTCTTAATCTTTAACAATGTTATCTCATGATTTCTTGCGTTAAGATCCCACATTAGGGCAA
>DASQQK010000104.1:0-3247 GCA_035643435.1 Nitrososphaeraceae archaeon
CTTGTGAAGGTCCAAATCCCTTAGTATAGTAGTTGATTTAGTAAACACATAATATGGTATTTTGTAGCTCTGCAGTACTTGAATACATCTACGCGTAATTCCATATCTTATTTCTGCAGGTTGGTATGGGTCAGTTGCAGACGATATCATCACAGGTGCAATATTTTTAAATTTAGATGACGCAAGCTGGCGTTCTAGAATCTCAGCGGCATTGCTCTTGGCGTATATTTTATCATAAAAATTAGGTGACCACTCATAAGCGGCATAACAGTATCCGCATCGATGTTGGCATCCTTGATATGGGTTTATTGTCAGACCTGTGTGATCTTTAACCGTAAATGGATGAATTAGCGATTTTGAAGTCCCAGTTTCGATTTTCGGAGCTTTACTGGAGTACCAAGTATTCATGACGAATGTGTATGGTTACCGGATGATAATTAGAACTGAAGTACCATGACGGGAATGGGGGGGTTTCTCACCTGTAACGTGGGGACAGTTTGAATAGGTGGCATGGCCTAAAGAGTAACATCTTGTTGCCACCGGCAGAACAATAAGGAACTAAAGGTAGTTTATTTCTCGCAGTTCGAGTGAAAGGAATGGTTACATACAAGCGTATGATCAGTAACGGCGGTCAATTGGTAGAGCCTTCTGAAGTAATAAATCATTTTTCCGATGGTAAAAATACTACGTAACTAATTAGATGGTAGAGTTTAGCGTAATTGATCCGTTTGCATTAACTGACACCGCAAAAATCATGCCTCCAACTTTTGGTAAAAGGAGTAAAATAAACCGACAACATAGATGCAATATTTTAATTCATAATACTCTAATTTGTTTCACTCTCCTTTCTAAAGATCCTCCGAAGTAGATCGATCATAACTGGAATCTCTAGATAGTCAATGAGGATTGCGATCCATGATAGATAAACTGGTAATATGACAAGGTCGCTACCAAAGAATGACCCATATACGACTTCGTCAGTGATCCAGAATATATGGACAACTTGGGTTAGAAGTAAAGAAAGAAAAATAGCGTTCATTGCTGTGGTCCGGTCGTCCTTTGAATTTTTCATTAAACTAAATGAGTAAAATGTGATCCCTGATACTAGAGCAGGAATTTCAATGTAATCCACTACAACAAAAAGCGGTAGGAGAGTTGAGGGGAGGCCGAAGTAGCTATCCCCAGCTATCCTTTGTAGGACAACATCTGCAGTTAGCCAATATAGGTGCAATACCTGTAATGACATTAATATGAAAGCAATCTTTAGATTAAGATTCTGATACTTATCCCAGAAATTTAGAATTTTGTGGATACTCATGAGTTGCCCCACTTTACTGGACATACATTTTGTGGATAATCATTATTAATAAGTGTTTATTGGCACCTGATATGAGTAATCACTTAGGAGTGTTTATTAATGATCACTGATAATAATGTGTGTAGAACTTGACAGTAGAATTAGAAAATGTACTCGATCTACTTCGAGAACAAGGCTATAGGATAACACCTCAGAGGACAGATGTTGTAAAATACATACTGAATAACGGATCGCATCCTTCTGCAGAAGATATCCATAGAACGATTAAGAAGAGATATCCAATGGTAAGCCTAGCAACAGTATACAAGACACTTGATCTTCTAAAGAGGCTGTACATAATTCAGGAGCTAGGATTTGCGGATAAGAGTACAAGATACGAAACAAATGATAATAGTCATATAAATATGGTTTGTATCAGTTGTGGTAGGATCAGTGACATTATGGGAATTCAAGGCTTGCCAGAACTAGAGTTACAAGCAAGAGAGAGATCGAATTACTACATATTATCTAGGAGATTGGAACTTCACGGTTACTGCCCGAGCTGCAAATCAAAGATTAGGTTGACTAAGTGAATGTAAAGCAGTACTAAAACTAAAAGATCCTTCACATCCCTTATGCATATATCCTACAGCATAAGGGAAATATATCCCCTGAACAACACATTAGGAAGTAAATTCTTCGGAAATGGGATCTAGGATAGGCATAATTATAGTCTCATGCGGATCATACCTATTCTAAAAGAAAGCAAGTTGTCAGTTATGGAAATCCTCACCATGCAGCTTCCTAGAAGTTGCAATGTTGAACTATGGTACAAGAGCAATACAATTACCTACTCCGGACAGACAGGCTGCATTAGACCTCGCTTGTGATTCAGCGCGTAAAAGGATGCACCTTACCACTTGCAGTGATCACCCCTTCAGATCTACTTCGTCTTGGTGCCACTTCAGCACAATTGCTCCCTAAATAGTTATTTTTAATGAAGTATCAAGAAGATTCTAGTATATTCCTTTGGTAGAATATACCGCAGTGCAAATATAACAAATTTCACTAAGTATTTGTGATGTCCCCAACATATGGAGATTTGTCACAGCCTTTATGCGTACGATGCGCTGATGTCGGACTGGATTGTGACTATGTCATCTTCGGAAATAGTGAGGAAAAAGTAGTTGATATAGCTATCTTACATATGTTTGAATATCATGCAATAAATCCAGAAGAGATGACTTCAGAGATGAAATGGAAGATAAAAGAGAATCTTCATCGATCAAGCACGCAACAAGTGGTGCAAACAGTTTCCTGATCTCGGGTATTTCAATGTATTATCGAAATCTCGGCTGCGACATACAAGGCTAGTCATAAACATTACTCAACTTGGGATCGTGGTGAGGCAGATCATGTCAACACTACTTATTGCAAGTAATGGCTATTTACCACCTCCAAAGATCTGGAGGAACTCATTTATTGCAGGAATTTGATGATAGATTTAGCTCCTGAATGAGGTAACGTATCTGATTTTGCAAGTCACAAGTCACATACTGGTGCATAATGAAATGAAACTATTACAATGATAAGAACGTATTGAAGACAGGCACGAGATATCACATAATGTTCCTGGCATTTAATGAGACGGTGCAATTTAATGCAATAGTTAAATAGGTATTTTGCGGAGGATTTATGTAATTAGAATTGAATTTATCTAGAGTGAATGTTTGTAATTTGCAATTTGCAATAGTGTACTTTTTAATGTTTGGTCTTACCGCTCTCGTTTTTGAAAATATATCTTTGCAACAAGAGGCATTTGCTGATGGTTTGACACAAGAAAATCTTCCTCCAGCCAGCCTTGGAGATAGAGAAGGAAGCCTCTTTGTAAAGATTAGCCCTCCTATTTTCACAACCCAAACAAAGGAAGATGCATATCTGCAATTTAGG
>DASQQK010000105.1:0-13257 GCA_035643435.1 Nitrososphaeraceae archaeon
TGATTTGGAGCTGCGTTAGTTGGTGCTGAGCTTATAGCAGCGCCATCACTATCTTGGATCGAGTTGATATCATTTAGACAATTTGCGCTTGTCTGGAGCTGTATTCCAATAATGAGTGAAACCAACTCCGATGGACAATCGTTAATTGCAGCTGATGATTGGGCATTGCTATCTCCATATTTTTTTGCAGAGACATCGTTGCTGTATGATGCTATGGTTGCACTAGCAAACAAAGCTGCCATTGCTACTGTTACCATTGCTACTATTAGTATTGTCTTGTTGTTCATCATGATTCGGAAGAAGCTCTTGCATTCATATTTAATTGGGTTGAGTCAATCCAATCTGATTTATATTATTGTGTTATTCGATAGAGGATTTATTTGCAGTACTATTGGTATTAGATATCAGATGGAAAAAATATCAGATTTATGAAAGTGACTGAATTTGATTAATCTAGATAAACTAAACTGATGTTTATACTGCTAATATTATGAACAACAAGAGTATGAGTATAGCTGTCGTAGCAGCAGTAGCAGTAATGCTTGTTGCAACATCAGCTGCGGCAACGGAAGACGCGTTTGCAGGAAAGAAGAGAGAGTACAGTCAAGCAACATCACAGGCAAATGCTTGTGGAAATGATGAAATGCCAATAAACGTTGGATGTCAGAGCACAGACTCTCAGATTCAAGGCGATGAGAACAACGTTGCTTTAACAGCACAACAGACTTTCCCAGAAGCTGACAACGGACACCACGGCGACTGGTACGGCTGACGCGATTAATCCCGAGTAGAGGGTCCACAGGGACCTGTTCAGTGTGAACCCACCATAGATCACACGGGAGCTGACAGGCCAGAATAATACTGTCTATTTATATACGAGATCATGGCACTCCAGAACTAGAAATGTACCATGACACCCGAAGCGTAAATTCTGTTAGAACGTTACCAGTTTTTCTTGCTACGATGCTTATATCGGGGACCATCATTTCTGTTATGGGTGTGACGGGCTTCGCATCTGAGAACGCGTTTGCTCACAAGAACGATGTGAAGAAGAATGCAGAAGGTAACAAGCATGCGAATAAGAATGCAGAAGGTAACAAGCATGCGAATAAGAATGCAGAAGGTAACTTCTTTTTCAGCCATGCCTATTCTGTTCAGCATTGATATCCCCATTAGCTTCTGGTTAGAATCTCTGGTATTTATTTTTCTGTTATTACAAAGACGATAGACTTTAGTATTCTTGTATTGTTCTGTTTACCAATGATTAGCCCGAAAGTGTTTGTTATGATGTTGGTATTTACAGCATCTGTCGTAGCAATTATGGTATTACATTCACAGAATGCTATGGCATCTGCATACGCCGGTCAGACAGGTGGATCCACACGGACTGGAATGGCAGACCTAGATATAGCTGAGGCGGAAGAAGCAGGTAACACGACTACGATGACAAATCAGACTACTAATGGAAATATGACTGAAGTAGAATTCTTGAGTATCCAGAATGCTAAGTCTGGTTCGATATCTCAAATTAATGCAACTGCTTATACACTAGTATTGAGTAATGTAGCAAATAAGACTATTCAGTTTTCAGACAGACCAGAGAGAGTGGTAGAAACAGTTAGTACTTCCGACTTTGTTGGCAACTGGAGTGCAGATCAAAACAGCTTTTCCGCAGATGAACCAAATGACGCTTTAATAGTAGAAAATACTCAGACACATCAGCTTGAAACGGCTATCGTAGAATCATTCAATCCCGTCTATGATATGGCTACAAATTCGTTGACATATACAATTATGGCTGAGAATGGGACATCTATTGATTTACCAAGCCAGTTCGAGCAGTCCATTTTAGTCACAGATGAGATGTGCTGCTTAACACACATGGATATGTAATTAGCTGTAATTAGAAAGTAATATTCTTGCCCAAATTAACACCGGGTAATCTATAGAATGCAAACCATAATTGGCAAGACTTTGTAGTGGACTTTGTAGTGGACTTTGTATTACGATAGAATAGTCTGTTAACATTTGTAGCTATGGAGTAGTGTAGCAGACAAAGGAGCGATTTGCGTCTCTTGTACTAACACCGATATGACATCAAAGGTGAAGCACATTTTAGTGCTATAATGTGTTTGATCTAGATTATGAAATGGCTATGTTTGCTATCGTGAGGAATGTCAAGGGATTCAGGATGCAGTCGAATCCATCCTGATCCAAGAGAGGCAACTATAAGTGATTTCATTTGCTCCTGAGAAATAGAAACGTTATTTAGAGATTTGTTTACAATTTCAGATTGCAATCAATGAAGTATGAATGTCGGATATCTATTATCATACAGGTAATATGAAATATCGTTAATATTCCTGATCCATGCAATTTCATGCAGATAGTTGACGCCTTAGAACCTAAAGAAAACATCAATTCAACAATGTGGTAACAAATCTAGCCCTGCAGTGGTAGTACGATCTAACCAAGATCAGGTGGGTTATAAGGACAACCCAATGCTGCACAAAATACCTTATCTTTAGGAGGTGGAATTCCTATGCTACCTATTGGATAGCATGTAGGATTAGTGTCATTCTTAAGATAACCATATCCCGACTGGCAACCTTCAGAAGTTATCCCTTCAGCAGCACTGGTCTTATTTGCTGAATTCGCTTCTTGTTGCGCTGCATCTACGTTCCGAGACGGAGATACTAGCCATTCAAACATATCTTGTAGGACATACTCTTCTATTGGACCAAATGATGTTACCCACTCATTGGAAGGATAAAAAACATGCCCAAGTTCAGGATAGGCAATAATTAGGTGGTCGGGATGGTTTACCTCTGTTAGCCTTTGCTGCAATAGCAGCCCTTGTTCAAGGGGGACTTGGCTATCATTTTCTCCTTGCAGTATTAGGATACTGATATCTAAAGACATATTTCCTATCATGCTTAAGGTATCATCCAATTGAGAATGAGAACGGACCCATGAAGGACATCCGAGTAAGTTTAGGCATTTAGCAGAGGACATGGACTCTGAATGCGATGTGTGATTTTCATACGATGCTACAAGAGCTGGCTTGAATTCATCTTCAATACTAAGAAAACTGCTATTATGCGTAGGCTCTAACTTCTCCGTTCTATTTTGGGCATCAGTAACATTACTTTGAGTAAATGCAAGAACATGAGAGAGGTCTGTTCCACTAGCCTGATTAATCAAGCGCTGAAAGATAGGATCCTTGGATGCTTCAGCAACCGATAGCAATCCCTGATGACCCCTGTCTAATATCCTTTCTGCATAAAGCAAAGGAGCCGCAACTTCTTGATAATATTGTACATCGTTAATTGCGTTTTGAGCCAGCGCCCCCATAAGAACCACATTACTCACTTTATCTGGGTTATCAACAGCAACTCTCGGTGCTACAGTGGTACCTTCACTATGCGCAAATATTGTTGCTTTCTTGGTTGCATTAACTTCAGGTTGCTGTAATAGAACAGACAACGCCCTTTCAGCATCTTGCTTGAGATTGTTGAACGTAAGATTTCCCCATACATCGCTGTCCAATATCGTGTAATTCGACCCAACACCTCTCTTATCGTATCGAAGTACTACAAAACCCCTTTCTGAGAGGTATTTAGATACTTGAAAGAGTGGTTGAGCATGAGGGTAAATATTTGAAGCGGTTTTGTTATCAACTAGAATAAAACCAGTGGTTTCATTTAAATCAACAGCGCCAGAACCAGGAATGAGCAGAACCCCGGGGAATGGTCCTTCACCGACTCCAGGAATGGTTAATTGAGCATTCGTTTCTAATCCATTGCCAAGATCAATGGTTAAATCTCTGTGCTTCACTGTCTCCACATACGGTTGAGCGTACGCTTGAGTGATAATTGTGTGATGATGCAAAGTGGATTCATTGAAAAATGAAAATGATAACGCGAGTGAAGATAATACAAATAGCGCCATTGCTGTACATAAGATGCCATGCTTCTTCCCATTGTACTCTGGACTGACGGTGGCCACTATCCCTGGATGTCTCGATCCTTATAATATAGTTAATGCCGTTGTACAGATTTGGTTCTCAGGACAACAGCCATTTGCAACTTTGTCATTCATTTATTGGTTACCTATTCTAATTCTGCTTTGATTCGCTGTACTAGTGCGTCCACGGTGATAGGTTTCTTAATGAAGCAACCTATGCTCTTGAGCGGATGTACTTCCCTCGCAGCATCCATATTAATTTCGCCAGAAGTCATAAAACACACTTTGACATTGATATCTTTTTCTAACAACTTCTCGCATAATTCAAACCCGTTCATCACTGGCATGTTAATGTCCATAAGCAATAGATCATAGAAATCAGGCCGGAATTCTGCTAACGCTGTTATTGGATTATCATAACAGACAACCTGAATGGTTTTATCATTGGTTTCTAAACCCATTCTCATGGTGAGGCCAATATCAGAATTATCGTCTATTATCATAATTCTTTTTGTTGAGCGGGGTTCTGATGAAAATGATGGGATCCTTTCTATATAATCTGATTTCAACTGTCCACTACCAACAGTCCCATATTTTGGTCCTTTGTTCCCTTGGTTTGGGCCTTCTACATTCATTAGATTCCTTCCGAGACAGATAGTAACACCGTTAGTCTCAATAAAAACTTTATGATGTTTTATTACATATCGAAACAAAATTCTATGGTGTAACATATATTCAGCAATATTTCTTTTATCTTGTATCCTAATTTCGGTTTACCACACTATAATAGGTCTCTGATGCGCGTCATCTTTCATCTTGGCTATGTCTACTGACCCTCCATCAATCCCAAATCAACTGGTACTTTTTTTATCAACACCCGATCCAGTGTTTATTAATTTTGATTAGGAAATTCCTATAAGACAGATTGCTTTAGTTAATTACAGCTTTTTGTGTCAATACCAACATCTCGTCACCTGTAACACAGAACGCAACTGAACTCAATGGCTGGATTGATACTGCGAACTACGTTGAACAGATGCAATGGCGAGATGCTGCAACAGGCAAATTACTTGCTGCATCTGACTTCTTCCCTCCGGCTACTTTCTAGGGGCCGGTGCCTGTTGGCTACGGAGGTATGATCTACGACGTACTAAATATCGGTCGCATCATTGCCCTTCAGGTATTGCCGTCGCAGACCTAATATAACCCCTTTTTCCTTTTTTGTTGTAGAACATCTATTGTGTTTATCGAAGTAGTAGACATTACTTTATCAGTATCTTCTCCATCCATAGTAACAAGCGATTAGGTGAAAATTTCTGGCGCTAGGAATTTGACCACAAGTTACAACCTCTGGTTCACATATCTTAAATTAGGTATAAGGCTAAGGAACACAAGGTTATCTTCCCATCAGAGATAATTGGTTGCTTCTATTTACTTGTCAATTAGTTTCTTTTATGTTACCTGGTGCGACACGGTTATGATCTTCGATTTCTGAATGTCCTGGTGCCAAGTCTCTAGCACTCTTTTCATTTGCATCACTGATCTTCTTCTCATTGCCTGGTAAATTGTCTCGTGCGCTACTTTGGTCAGTGTCGCTGATTGCCGATGCGTCAGTGATTGTAAATTTATTCTAATTGCTGTCTTGATGACAAGTTATAGTTATCTCTGGAGAAGTGGATTTTGGTTCGCACTCATGTGCAGCACCATCTGGCTCGCACCATCCACTAAATTCTGCAACATAATTGTCCCCGTAATTATAGTAAACATGTACGCTGATATAGAGCCGCCGCATAGAATATCGTCAGCTGATTTCACACTGCATGTCAGTGGCAATAATCATTTACCCATCGACTTTCCAGGTTCGACGTTTGGTGTAACGGTATCTTTAGCCCCTGGACCGTACGGAGTTACTGAAGATTTTTCGAATCATCCTCCCTTAGTTATTTGATTCATACGTAGAGGTAGCAGCACTTGCAGAAAATGCTACAATGATGATGACTAATTAACCTGCAAATGGAAATATGACCAGTTAATATTTATTTTTCTGTTATTGCAAAAGCGATAGACTTTAGTATTCTTGCATTCTTCCGTTTACCCATGATTAACTCGAGAATATTTGGTATAGTGTTCGTAGTAGGAACAGTCGCATTTATAATGACTGTAACTACAATATCTTTCCAGTATGCTATGGCGTCATAACCCTGTTGTCCGTCAGACGATGATGCTGATGTAGATGTAGCTGAAACCGCGGAAGCGGGCAATGCTACAACAACGATGATGGCCAATCAGACTGCAAACGGAAATATGACTGGAGCTAGCCCCACTAATGATACTAGCGCGAATGAATCAGGCAGAATATCTGATATGGTGAGTGTAATCGATAGTGAAACTGAAACACCAATAACGACCTGTGATGATGGCTGCTAACGGAAATATGACTGACGTACAATTCCTGGATAAACCAGGAATATTAGGAGTGACATTGTTAGCATTGGCAATATCAGCTGCAACTTGTTTTCAGAACGTAAGGCTTCTTTGGACAAGTCAGAGAGAAGGAAGTCTGACTAAATGTGGGAACTTCCTAAATTCTACATTCCAGCCTCCATTATCAAATACAAACAGCTAACTGCACGACTATACAACAATAAGCATAAAGAAAGACAATAATGATATATTATGCATTGTAGGACTGACTAGTATACGCGAAGAAATAGAGGCTGAGGGTGCGAACACACGTGTGCAGCAGACGCTATTTCACGTATAATCCTGCCTTCATAATGAAATTTGACTACCAGCTGTTCTTTTTCTTTATTATTTAATACTACCCGCATAATAGTTTATTAGCAGCCATTAGTAGATAGCTTTTTCTCTCTTGCTATTACTTGCCACGGCCTCAACGTCTCTTGTTACCGGTTGTTATTATCTGCTATATTACGCTGTATTACACTAGTCACAAATTGACTCAAAGATTCCACGAAAAGGAGGAGCTTGTAATTCAGATGCATAAAGACGGTAGGACCATAGGGAGATAGCTAATGCTGCAAATATGTCATTCGGCGATATTGCAAAGAGTACTAGAATGACAGATGCTCCAATTACTTACTGTAAAACTCTATACAAGGAATATTGGTTTTACATTTGAAACCTTAGAAATAAATAAGGAGATCCATAAATTATTGCATATGGTGAGTCCGGCGACTACAAGGGCAATTGCAGCAATTTTGTTACCACTTGCTATGCTTGGCGCTCGGGAATTGATAAAAAGATTTGGGCCTAGGTTATCAAGGAAGTGAAGTAGTCTGTTCGCCATTATCATCTGATTCCTTTCCCACTTCAAAATGTGACATACTCAATCTATTCTCTCTCTTTTCTAGGTTGAGAATCCCTTTTGAGAACTAATATTACAGTGGGGGCTTGACGAGACTTTATAGTGTTTTCAAAGATTCATGAAGAGATCTGTTCAATATGGCTTGAACCCACAGTAGAGCACATAAATATTTGTGCGACCTTCTTTCAATAGAATGATTAACCCAATAATATTTGTCATGATGTTGACAGTAGCAGCAGCTGCGTCTATCGGATTGGTTACAATTAGTTTTCAGAGTACCATGGCGTCAATTATGTTGGCAGACCTAGAAGAAGATGTAGAAGCGGACAATGCTACGACGATGATGATGAACAATCAGACTGCAGATGGAAATATGACTGGAGTAGAATTTTTGAGCATTCAAAATGCACAGTCTGGCTCAATATCTCAAATCAATGAAACTGCCTATACACTAGATTTGAATAACGTATCTGATAAGACTATTCAATTTTCGGACAGACCTAATAGGATTGTAGAAACAGTCAGTACCTCTGATTTTGTTGGTAATTGGACTACTGGGACTAATAGTTTTTCATCGGATGAACCGAATGATGCATTAATTGTAGAAGACACACAAACAGGTAACTTGGATACTGTTGTAATAGAGTCATTTAATCCCGTCTATGATATAGCTACTAATGGTTTAACATACACTATTACTGCCGAGAATGCAACCATCGATCTACCTAGAGAGTTTGGACAGACTGTTCTGGTGATAGATGATATGGTCACATGGGACCCGCGGGGTGAACACGCAAACGGGTCAGCTTGAAAGATATACATTTCTAAATACAATTCAAAACAGCAAATAAAATCAGACCGTAGCAACAACAGTTCTAATTAGTAGCAGATAGAAAAAGCTTTACCTTTAGCTACCAACTCCCTCAAGATCATATGCAGGTATTAAATAAATTCGAAAAAGGAGAGCTTGTAGTCAAGATGCATCAGGAGGGAAAGACTCTACGGGATATCGCAGCTGCTGCACACCTGTCATTCGGAGATATAGTGGGTTTCAGTTCACTTGGCTGGTGATTGAAAATTGCTTTCGTAAAACATGGTCGCATAGGAAGAGAGCTTAGGAGCGGCAGATACAAAAGCCTCATTAAATGGTGAGATGAACCAGTGCGAGCGGAGATAGTGATGCCATCCAAGAGAACTCGGTCTGATGAAGAACGTTAGGCAATGTGGTAATTACTCACAGTTCATGGTGACACTATTTGAGGATAGTATAAGCTATCAGCGGTTATCATTATTTAACTATAAGCAGATAGAAAAACAAAAAAAGTGATGGAAGTATCAAAAGAATTTGGTTATCCTAGTAGATTGGGGAATTCACCCACAACACCTACCGCCGCCACACGGTAGGCACGGTAGGATGTCGCCTAAGCCATCTCCCAATTCCAGGAGACCTGAACCGTCGAATTCATCTCCAAATTCCAGTTCTAGATCCAATTCTTGATTTGGAGCTGCGTTAGTTGGTGCTGAGCTTATAGCAGCGCCATCACTATCTTGGATCGAGTTGAGATCATTTAGACAATTTGCGCTTGTCTGGAGCTGTATTCCAATAATGAGTGAAACCAACTCCGATGGACAATCATTAATTGCAGCTGATGATTGGGCATTGCTGTCACCGTATTTCTTTTTTGCAAATACATCGTTGATGTTGTATGACGCTATGGTTGCACTAGCAAACAAAGCTGCCATTGCAACTGTTACCATCACTATTATTGGTAGTGTTTTGTTGTTCTTCTTCATGATTCGCAAGAATCTTTTGCATTAATATTTAATTGGCTTGAGTCAGTTTAATCTGATTTATATTATTATGTTATTGAATAGAGGATTTGTCTTTTAATCCAGCCTACGATACTACACATCAATACTAATTGTATTCCGACATGTGGGTATCGCCGACCCGCGATACAGAGTTTACTTTGCGATCATTGCCCTCATTCTTATAGTATTTACCATGTTATATTCCCTATGGGGAGCCGCCTATACGGATAATATAAACCCCGGAATATATTCAAAGAATTCCACACCATTTGGAGTCCCATCCAGTGAATGGATGAACAGTTGGTGGCAATGGAATATGGAGATACCAACTGCAGACCATCCTAGGGATGATTATAGTCCGGAGAAATGCTCAGTTAATCAGAGTGGACCAGTTTGGTTTTTGCCTGACATTCTGACTGGAAAAGAAGAACGTTCGTGTACCATACCATCGGGAAAGGCCATTCTCGTTCCACTCTTAACTGGAGAATGGCACAATGATGGAACAGAAGCGGCACCCTTGAGTGACAGTGAACTGAAGAAAGCCGCAATGTCGGGCGATGATTATGGAGTCATAAGTGCAACTCTTGACGGCATCCAATTGAAGGATGTTGATCAGTACCGGACGCAATCGTTTCTCAACATAACGGTTCCAGAAGATAATGTTTTCAAGAACCTCCCTGGGACATTCAAAGGAGCGACTGACGGTTTCTTTGTGTTTCTAGAACCATTGCCTCCTGGGAACCACGACCTGCGACTCACGACAAGCGTATCTAATCCTTTCGACCCGCAATTTAACTATGCAGCTGAAGTATTGTATCACCTAACGATAAGCTCAGAATAATATACTGCGTGTGAATTTCGATTAGTGACAAAATCATTTCACTACGCACGGGTTAATTTCGCAGTTGTAATGAAATTCGGAGGTACTGAAAGGAGCAAATTTACTGACGCCTCAGTACTAACTCAGATGGGGTAATTGATTCTAGTAGTGTGTCGATTATCTATTATCTATCACCTATTCGCACAAAACCGCGAATTAGATTTAAGGATGGCAAGTCGAAGGTTGGTTGATCGTGATTGATATAAAACAAGGATCCAATGATCTTATATTCTCTTGTAGTCTATAATACGAGTAGACGAGAGGTAGGTCTAGGGGTGAAGTTAGAAGAGTGAAAAAAGATGAAAGGAAACCACCGAAGACGCCAGTACCTAAGGAACCAAAACCCCAGATTTAGTTCTTTACATTTTTGTTTCAGTTATATCAAAATTTGCGCGCAAAAATGGATTCTTGTGTTCTACGATTATAAACTATTATCAATTAGACAACAACAGACATCTCGTGTACAGTTAGAACACCCACCTTTGATACAGTCAACCTTGGGAATGCAATTGCATTCGGCGCACTTCATAATCATATATGATTAAAAGATCTAAAAACCACCTGGATTTGACAATATCTTTAAGGTCTAACCTTAACCATGCCATCTTTCATCTTGGAGAATAAAATATTATCAATGCACCGATGACACAAACTACAGAACCTATTATTTCAAATCTATCTGGTTTCTTTCTATCTACCAAGAATCCCCATATGATCGATGAAATGATAAAGATTCCTCCATATGCCGCATATACTCTCCCAAAATGTGATGGTTGAAGTGTAGGGATCATGCCATAGATGAACAAGATTATTCCTCCTGATATTCCCAATATGACAGTCTTATGTTCTCTGATCCACCGCCATACCAAATATCCACCGCCAATCTCTAAAATTGCCGCAAGAAAAAATAGTCCTAATGAAATAATTAGGAGTTGGACTTCCATTATCGATCAGTCCATATTCCTTTTTCTCCTTTTCTCGGAGTGTAGTATATTATTATTACGCCAACAAGTGCAATGGATGCCCCAAGAATATCGTAGGAATCAGGACCTATACCTTCAAATGCAAATCCCCAAACTAATGCCATAACAATAAATATTCCGCCATAGGCAGCGTAGATTCTATGGAAGTACGATGATTGAAGAGTAGGAACAACCCCATACAGGAATAAAACAAATCCTCCAATTGCACCAAGAATCCAACTCATATCTTCCCTTAACCACAACCATACCAGATAACCTCCTCCGATTTCACATAAACCTGCAAGGAAAAATAGGAAACTTGACCACAAGATTCTCTTTAATACGTCATCGGGAAGTATCATTTGTCGACTCAGTTATAACAAAATACTGACTACTTTAAATGATCTGAGAACAGGCCTCCAGTGATCGTCTTCTGAAAGTGATGAAGTTGCGCGCAAAAAACGGAAAAGGGAAGTTAAGTTGGTGTAAAGGAGTACAAAGTCGACGAGTCAAGTAACTATGAAAATGAGTTATGGAAATGGATATAATCTATTTTTCATTCCTTCTACTCTGTCTATTTGAATGGTACTGAAAAATTAAAATCTAGGCATTTGCATGCGCAAAATCTGTACCCTCCGGTCTAGAAGTACAAGTTCATCTATTCAGTTAAAAAATTAAGATTATGAGCCCCCAGTAGTACACCATCTACAAGTGAGGCCCATAAAGGGAAGTAGACTTATGAGTACTGTTCCCAATACCATTCCGACCACACAGATGTTGAATTTAGTTGGTTTGAACACATATTTTCTATATTGAATGTTGTATTACTCCTCTCCTCAATCAATAGTAGAAGAAAGTAGCAATCGTTGTTAGAAATTAGTATGGATTATTATCTGTGGGGCGCACACATCTACGACCGATTCTGACACCGTGTTCCGCTACTTCATTAGTTTCTTTTTCTAGGTTGCGCGAGACTTTGTCAGTTACTCTATAATCTGTGTTGCCTAGTAACGTTGATTTTATCGATTTACAACAATGGTGAAGTGTGGAATTTATATATTCTAAATTGATTCTGCGCGTGTACATCTCTGTTGTATAAACCTGTGGTAACTAATCTGTAATGAAATTGCACTGGCCAACCAAATTACGTGGGATATCTTTTTGGTGTAAGGTCTTCCAAGGAGATTTGCGCGCAGAAACCCTTAAACTTAGACTATAGACAGTAGTTGACGTGTAATTCGGAATCGAAACTAACTTGACACAAATGAAGGTTACGTAATTTCAACAGGGATCCCATAAATGCCTTGAAACTCCGAATGTAAAATGGAATGTTGGGAGATTTTGATTTGTGAAGGAAAAGGCAAAATCACAGGTCAAAGGGTTCTGGAAATCCATGGAGAAACAGGACCAAGGCTAGAGACGTCATTTTCAGGTGAGGGAAAGATTAAAGGTAATATCGAATATACCGAAATGTGGACCTACTGGACTGAACAAAGACAAGACGGCACACAATATGGCGAAGGAAATGGCGTATGGATGACAAAGGATGGAAGTGAAGTAGTCACAATGATGGGACAGGCAGTCGGGAGAATGACCAATTCTGGAGTAATGCATTTTGCAGCGACAAATTTTTGTCCGACGTCATCAATGGGGAAATTTGCATTCATGAATAATATGGTTACCGTCGTTGAATATGATGCAGACAATTTGAATAATTACAAGAATAAGATTTGGGAGTGGCAATAAGACACTGAAGTAGTGACACGTTCATCCTCTTTTTTGGGCGCAGATTTTGGAACAACAACAGATGTTATCTACACATCATGATTTTTGCGCGCAAAGTTTGCAATATACTCATAGGTCGAATATGCCTCACACCAAAGGCCTTATTTATGTGACCTACCAGTCAATGTTGAGAATCAAATGAGAGTAATAGTTAGGGCAATGATTCCAACAACCGCAGGCAACAAAATGGTCAAAGATCCAAATATGGTGAAGAACCTTGAGGACTACATTCAAAAGTTCAATTGTGAGGCTGCATATTTTACCGCATTGGAAGGAATGAGAACTATGGTATTCGTTTTGGATCTAACAAGTCCAGATATGATACCTGCAATTGCAGAACCATTGTTTCAGGAATACGATGCAAATGTAGAGATCCACCCTGCAATGAATTTGGATGATGTGAAGCAGGCATTTTCAAAATCATAAGTTTAGTAAACCTTCAATTTTTTTTATCGTGTGTAGATCATCCACAAGAGATAATTCAGTGTCGAGTCTCTAAGTGAAACACCACCCACTGAAGTCTA
>DASQQK010000106.1:0-7094 GCA_035643435.1 Nitrososphaeraceae archaeon
TTCGTATAGCTAGCAAAATAGAATATACAGAATGGAAAGACTTTCGAAAAGCACTCTCAAAATTAGATAGAAAGTTGTTTGATGATATGTTTTTCATATCTATTTTATACAATTCAGCATGCGTGTACTGTGCTAATCCTATAAGAATACGTCCTATAATCATGTCTATATTATTACATCATTACAAGGAACTAAGTAAACTTGGAGAAGAATTGACATCAAGACATCCGAACTAATTATTGATTCTAGCAAAATTGAAAATAAAATTATCTAGATGATAAGATCATTGAAGATAGTAGGAAAGTGGATTGATCCTAAACAAGAGCATAAAAGTTTGAGTTCAATTCCTTCTGTAACTGATCTTGCTCTAGTAATTAGTAAATTCATGGTCTTTCGTCTTTTGTCTTTCATTTATCATAAGCAAGTTTATTTGTCCATTCCATTATTATCATATCACTGCTATAACATGTTAAACCAAACACTAATAGAATCAATTTTCTTCTTGTCATCTAGCCTATTCCTAGTCGTACCTTCAGTTCAGACCTCATCATCAGCATCATCAGCTTTGGATTCATTCTGGACAACTGGTTCTCTAATGCCTACTGCAAGGTCCGAAATTGCTGGTGCAGCCCTAAATGACAAAATATACATTATTGGTGGCTTTGATGAAACTGGGAGAAGTAGCTCCTCCGTACAAGTATATGATTCAAGTGTTGGTGAGTGGGCCATTACTAATACTAATACTAATACTAATACTGAAACAGTAGTAGCGCCATTACCGGAACCACTAGATCATGCTGCGGCCGCATCCTATAACGGTAAATTGTATGTAGTAGGAGGAGGTTATCTAAACAGAGGAGATCTATCAAATAAATTATTCATCTACGATCCTAATACCAATAAATGGACAGAAGGAAAAGACATACCAAGTGCACGCGGTGCACTAACTGCTAATTTTGTTAATGGAACTCTATATGCAGTTGGAGGGGTAGATGCATCGGGAGCTGTATCTGACAATTGGGCGTATAATCCAGTTACTAATATTTGGACAGAAAAAGCCCCTATGCCTACAGCTAGAGAACATCTCACATCGACTGTAGTTGACGATAAATTATATGTTATTGGAGGCAGAACTTCAGGAATGGCAACTAATCTGGATGCTAATGAAGTGTACGATCCAATAGCAGACAACTGGACGGTACTCGAATCAATGCCTTCCCAGAGAGGTGGACTTGCATCAGCAGCTGTAAACGGAAGTATCTATGTATTCGGAGGTGAGGTACCTGCTCGGACATTCGACAATAACGAAAAGTACGATCCTGCATCCAAGGAATGGAGATCCGAATTACCAATGCCAACGGCCAGACATGGATTATCTGCTATAGCTATTGATGATGTAATACACGTTATCGGAGGTGGACCGGAACCTGGAGGTTCTGGAAGCAATCTCAATGAAATCTTTCATATTAGATAGACATTATCTTGCTTCAAATACTATATTATATATAAGCATCCAATAACATGTAGTTATTAAAGCATTCTCATACTAGGTTTACTGGACAAAACCAAAATAATTCAACATATCAGGAAGAACATCAAGCAGCAGCTGCAAAAAATTGCTAGACAGAAATCTTGCGCTTTCAAAGCAGAAATAGTTTCAGATAAGTGAGAGTTGGTATGTAAACAAGCACTACGATCTAGATCGTTTGTCTTGAAGGAGATAAATAGGAACCAGACTTTCCATGATTCTATAGTCCACTTCTAAACATGTTGCGGGTTCTGGTCTTGTCTTCACCACAACTCTCATACAGCGGGAGTAGAATTCTTGAGTTAAATCAGTTATTACCTCTGACTTTATGGATAACTGGACTACAGGCCAAACACCGGCTGACTAGCCTTGACTTAACGACCTTCATTTCATCTTTATTCAGTTACTCTTTACTTCGCAATCTTGTCTGGACTGAAGGACTTGTTAGCTCTCTAATCGCATTTGATGCAATCCATTTAGCGCTCGCTGAGGGAATATTCTGTATGGATTTTGAGGTTATGATCGCCTCCTTGTTTAAGTCCAGATTCCTCTTTCCTATCTGTCTTAATGCCCAATTTACGGCTTTCTTAACAAAGTTTCTTTCATCAGTAGATTGTTTTCTTATGATAGGTAAGAATTGTAAAAACACATTATTCTTAGCCCTCTTGTCGTGAACAGCCAGTGTGGCCATGAGAACAAAGCCTGCTCTTTTCACAAATTCTTCATCCCTACTACTGCTCCATTCAGTTCCCTTCTTGTATGCATATCTGGTCTTGTCAAATAGGTTACTACAACACTGATCACAGATATCCCATGAATCAAAATCCTTCACCCATTCTTCCATCTGTTCTTCTGTTACTAAATTGTAATCATCTATCATAGAAGCAAGCAGCCTTGCCTCATGTATGCCAGATTTCCAAAGTTCTTGGGCAAGAACATGATTTCCTTTCCCTATCTTCTTGGCAATAGCTCTAAGAGAAGGTATGGAAGTTCCATAGGCGCGAGTTACATTTATACCAAATTTAGCCATACCAGCAATTGCTTTAGGATCGGCCCGGAATTTTATTAGAGAAATAACATCATCATACGACATTGGATTTTCTGACATCCTTGGATAAGTACCAAATGTCATATGTCATTTT
Organism: Nitrososphaeraceae archaeon; assembly: GCA_035643435.1. Lineage (GTDB taxonomy): Archaea > Thermoproteota > Nitrososphaeria > Nitrososphaerales > Nitrososphaeraceae > TH5896. Next base: position 2,671 of record DASQQK010000106.1, read on the forward strand.
TGTATTTTTAAGAAATGATAATAGATTTGATGATGACAAGATTTCTTTGGAAAGAGCGGAAGCTAATTCAGAAGTCAATATTGCATATTCTGGTTGTAAGCTTCACTTTGGCCATTCACCCTTTCACTTTTGGTAACCATTTTTACAGTTTAGACCAAGGTAAGGATAGTGAGAGTCTCTTATAAAGAGCCTCACCGTCAATGTACAAACGATTATGAAAGGACAAAGATGATATAAATATTACATGAGATACAAACTTTTGGGGAGAACTGGACTACGTGTTTCTGAGCTCTGTTTAGGAGCTATGACTTTTGGAGAAGATTGGAGAGGCCTACTTAGAGGTGCACCCAAAGAGGAATCTAGAAAAATATTTGATGCGTTTATGGATGCTGGAGGAAATTTCATAGATACTGCTAATGTATATCAACATGGAACTAGCGAAAAGTATCTAGGAGATTTTATCGAATCATACCGAAGAAGCCATATTAGCCATCACCTCTTTTTTGACTTTTTGATTACGACAAATAATGCTACAGGTAATGGATCTAAGGTGCCCTGATATACCGTGTCTTTAATTTTTATGACTTTAAAGAACCCTTTCTCGAATATTTCACTTATCTGTTTTTTAGAAAATCTGTAGGGTCCCTCTTCTCTTTTTTCATTAATACTAAAACACTTTAGGAACAATATGCCATCTCCTTTGAGGATCCTTTTTATTTCTCTAACGTACGTTAGCCTGTCTGAAGGATCTAGAACATGAAAACATCCACGATCAAATATGTAATCGTATTCATTTTCCTTGAAATTAGAATTAAGAATGTTATCGACAACGAAGATAACATTCTGTTCTTTACCGTAAACCTCTTTTGCTCTACGAATTGCAGCTTGAGAAATATCTGAGCCTGTCACGAAGTACCCCTTCCTAGCAATTTGCACAGCTTGAGTAGCTGGACCTGTGCCAAGATCGAGAAATCTTCCTTTGTGAAGATCATTTTGTTCCGATATCTCCTCTTCCAAATCGGAATCTAGTTTCTCATTGTACCATGGCATAGTTTCCACTTGCTGACTCCTATACAAACTATCCCATTCTGGAAAACCTCTAGAATCACTATCCATTACTAGATGTAATTCGTTCATTGGTATAATTTGTACCTATGTTAGGTACGTATTAACGTACTCAGGAAGACAGGGCCTGTTACCTAGCGAACCTAGAACACATTCAATGTTTACGGCCATGACGAGTTCTAAAGCGACCTTGTCCTTACTAATAAGTGTCCGACCCCTAGTCTTAAACCTTTTTAGTTTTAAGATAAACAAATCGCATAAAAACATGTTATAGGAATGAGATAGGCCTTGAGCAGAAATACTTATGCCACCTCACTGCTTCACTGTGACTGAACCTATAAGAGTTGACCTTACAGTACAAGCATCATACAGAATATTATTTTTGTATACAAATGAGATAAATATTGTTTCTCATCATTATTCCTTGAATATCCCGTCCGCATAACACCATTTCCAATTCTCTCCAGATTCGTACGATCTTATGACTGGATGTCCAGTTGAATGAAAATGCTTTGTTGCGTGTTTATTGATAGATTGGTCGCAGCACCCGACATGGCCACAGCTCAAGCATAGACGCAGATATACCCAAGGCGAACCCATTTGTAAGCATTCTTCACAACCATTTGGTGTTCTTGCAGTGACATTTTGAGATCTTTGTTCTAGGTGAATACAGGATTGGCCTTTCTCATTTTGTTTCGTATTATGAAATAAATAAAACATAACCCACGAAGCTCCAGATTATCACATGATCTTCCTCTTCAAGTTCATACCAGTCTTGACCCTCCAAATTTAGGACTCTTTTTCCTGGGCTACTATCAGACGGACACTGTGACCACTCTCTCAAGGTAGAAGTGGCTAATGTTACTAGCAATCTCATCAAGGCAATCCTCTACAGCAAAGTGTCCTGAATCAAGCCTATGCATTTCGGCGTTAGGCAGATCCTTCAGATAAGCTTCGCCGCCCTCTTGTGTAAAGAATATGTCATTCTGCCCCCAGAATATTAGGGTTTTTGGTTGACGTTCACGCAAGAATCTTTGCCACTGCGGATACAACGTAACGTTCGTACGGTAGTCATAAAACAAATCCATCTGGACCTGCCGTGCACCTGGACGCTCCATGAATTGGAAGTCCATATTCCAGTTATCGGGACTAATAGCTTCTGCATTCTTGTGACCATGTAGATACACTTGCTTGATAGCGTCAAGTTGCAGAAAGGCAGCCAGAGGTCTCTCAGTTTCCGGTGAACGATTCTTCCAGAGTGCATTGCGGAATCCATCCCATACTGCACTGAAACCTATTTCGTAGGCATTTGTGTTCTGAATGATAAGCCATTCAAGCCAATCTGGGTGACGAGATATGATCCTAAAGCCAACTGGTCCGCCATAGTCCTGCATGAAGAGTCCAAAGCGCGTAAAGCCAATTGTCTTCAAGAATTCTTCTATTATCTCAGAGATTCGTTCGAAAGTGTAGTTAAATTCTTTTGTACTAGGCGAAGATGAATTCCCAAAACCAGGATAGTCTGGCGCTACGACATGGAAATGATCGGCTAGGGCGCGAATAAGATTACGGTACTGGTGAGAAGAAGAAGGAAATCCGTGAAGCAATACCATCTTCGGATTGGTTGGATCCCCTACTTCTCTATAGAAGATAGACTGGCCGTCAACTGTTACCGTCTTGTATACTGTACTTGTATTGCGCATTTCTTGATTTGAAATTTGGTTTTTCATAGCAAACAGAGGATTTCTATTTCTATTTAAGAATTGGGGCTTACCTGTACCTTACTGTAAACCACAAGAATTGAGTCTTATACATAGCACAAAATTGTGTTACTGCTTAACATTGGTAGTTCATACTTATATATGCACATAAAAGATATGATATGTCAACCAGAATAACCAGAATAACCAGAATAACTGGGACATCATGAGGAGGATCATGATAATGGAAAAGCCATTTCAAGACGAAGTAGTATTTAACGACTTAATTTATTCAGGGAATTAGGACTACATTGGAGCCGGCTTCATAGCATTTGAGGCTCGCAATCGCATCATCCATACTGATACAATACCTCTTGAGCATCAGGTTAAGGCACAAAAAGCTGGTGCGCTGATAGCCACTTCTACTATATCACCCAACTTGATTGGTTATCTAAGTTATAGAATTTAAATTACAACAATGTCGTTAACGTCAGGCATAAAGCATAGTCAAACAAGGAAACAGAGGTTATAATAATAACTTCTAACAATTATTTACGTTATGGGACGTAAGGATTGGTATTATGTCCACCTTCCAAAACTTCTGATTAAAAGACTTGACCAATTCCTGAAAACTCCAAGAGCCAAAAGCATGGGCATGTCAAGCAAACCCGAGCTATTAAGACACCTTATAAACCAGTTTCTTGATGAGGAAGAAGCCCTATACAACAAGATGGATTATGTAAGTGACGTTATTTTAGAAATGAAGGACGGTGATCATTCTGTCTTCACGTTCAATAACGAATTACAGTTTAAGGAGATTGTAAATGCAGCTGTAAGAAGGGGGATAGACCACAATCAGATTAATGTTTTACTTATCTACAAAAAAGAAAGTCAGAAATTCACTGAAGCACTAGATAAATTTGAAAATGTGGATCTCCTATTCACAAGATATAATGATAGTCCCAGCCGACGAGGGTTTTTATGATGATGGCAGCTTCTCAATTATACCGAGTCTGAACAGTACCCGCTCTATTATGGAACTGGCAAAACAGAAATCAAAAGATGGGCTAAATGTTTTAGCTACCTTGCCTAGCAAGTTGATCGAACAGGGGAGGTATGAGGAGGCTCTCAATATTGAAAGCACGTATGATAAGGTAATAAGAGGATTAGGAAAGCCGGTAACGCTATTATGCCTTTACAAGGCAGTTCCTGAAAATCTTGAAGATCGTTTTTCAGAGTATCATGATCTCATCATAAAAAGAGCGGCTGCGCCAGAGCTTGTGGAAAAGTAAGAGCTTGCGGAAAAGTAATAAGAGACGGGATAAGATCCCACCATCAGTCTCATGCTTACAGTAAGGCATAGGTAAGCCCTAATTGTTATATATAACATAGGAAGTACGACTCGTAATGTCTTATCCAATAAAACAAAGAAGGATACTTATGATTGGTACTGTCTTGGTGATATCCATTTTATCTGGATTCCCGGCAGTTACATCATCGACTGTATTAGCACAACAGGAAACAGACATAGCTCCCGCACCTCCATCAATAGGCGCAGACGTACCACTGACATACTTTGGACCGGCCCCTTCAGAAGTCAATCCCTCGTTTGTAGGTCCACTTCAATTGCTTAGATCAGGTCCAGTAGATCTTAATGCAAGT
>DASQQK010000107.1:0-4355 GCA_035643435.1 Nitrososphaeraceae archaeon
ATAAGGGATTACCCTGGATACATCTCCAGAAAGAAGAGATCCCCAGATTTCAAATATGAAGGCAGTAGTGATGGGTCCAGATATAAGAATATCATTGTACGGTTACTCCTAGCCGCCTCCTTCAGTTAATGCTGTGACAAAAGCCTAAGTACCTGTTTGTTCGAGCAGAATCCGCTCACAGCTCAGGCAGTGAAACACATAGTGATTTAAATGATTACTATATAACAAATGGTATGATTGAAAATGCAATGCTCCCCCCGAGTGTATATGATACTTTTACTCAAGCATCCTTGTCTTATACTCAATTTAATCTGAGGATGCATAATGCATTTGCCCATTTCTTCAGGATATATTCCAATACAGTCTTAGAGTACGGTAGGTCATGGTCGAATGTATATGAGATGGAGAAAGTACTACGAAGTAGAGTCCGGGAGACTCTTGACGAAGAATTTAGAAAAAGAGACTTTATTGACTCCCTTTCGGATGTGATTACGGATTATTCAGAACTAGCAAAAACCACAGGTCTAGGAAAGGTGTACCAGTATACGTCTAATAGGTCATCAGTATGGAATAATGAGTTCCTTGAACCAATCAGGGATACATTAAATCGTACTACGTCAGAGAAACTTTGCGAAATAGAAAAATATTCACTTTTCCATTATAAGAGACCTTTATTTAACGGTCAAGTATCAGCTACAGATGTTATCTCTGAAAGAGAAGGGAGTCCAAGAACAACAACAACAACTCAAGGAAATACACCAATACTCGTAATCTATGCTTTTATAAATCGACATTACATTTTAGATCTCTTACCTGAAGTAAGTGTTATACGAAGTTTGCTGAATAATAAACTTGACATTTTTGCTACGGATTGGGGAACACCTTCTGCATATGACAAGAGCCTGACAATAGGCCATTTCGTCAATAAATACTTGGATAAGTCTATTGATTTTATAAGAAATATGACGAAATCTGAAAAAGTCACATTATTTGGCTATTGTTGGGGAGGTGATCTTGCAATCATATATGCAGCCCTACATCCAGAAAAAGTAAGAAATTTAGTTACTGTTGCTACCCCAGGTGATTTTGAGCTTGATAATTCCCTGCTTGCAGTTTGGACTAAAGCTATGAAAGAGAATTATATCCTCGATACATTTGGAAATCTTCCCGGCACAATGTTAAATGCTGCCTTTATACTCAGGAACCCGATAGAATACAGTCATAAATATTTCCATTTTTTCGAAAAGCCTCGTAGTTTAGAGTCAGTCATAGAGTTCTTCGCGACTGAGACATGGTTATACGATAGTCCTCCTATAATAGGTGAAATTTATAGAGAGTTCGTAGAACGATGCTATAAACAAAATTTGTTGATCAAAAGTAAAATGACGGTCGAATTGGATAGTAACAGCGGTTCTGGTGCAATAGTCGATCTGAAGAATATCAAAATGCCATTTCTCAATATAGTTGCCAACAGGGATGATTTGGTCGCACCCAGCTCGAGTAAGGCTCTTAATGATGCTTTCACAGAAAGTAATGATAGAAAACTTATCGAACACAACTCAGGTCACGTCGGGTTAATGATAGGCAAGCGAGCCCATAAAGAACTCTGGCCAGAAGTGGGAGAATGGATAAGGAAACGATCCTAGTAAGTTTAGTCCAATTAGAACTCACATATACATGACATACCTTCATCAGGTTTCAAAGAACTTTAGTAAGCCTCTGCAAGCGTCACTTACAAAGGGTGAATACCTAACCTAATCTAGTTGATCACCTGGTGCCATAATCCCATAGATCTGATCGTATGGAATTATCCATTATTATGAACGCATTAAGAAAGATAGAGCCCGCCTAATGGGGTTGATAATGGCTCCCTACAGAAAACGAAATTCCCCATCAATCTCCTTCCAAAGGCCTAGTCGGTGATGCAACCAAGGATAAAAGTTATGCTCTCCATCAAAATTGCTCTTTAGAACCTGAATAATTTTCTGCGAGACCTCACCTGGTTTGCCGTATATCCCATTACTCTTGCCATTAGAGGAAAATGGTATCTTATCTTGGTCAACCAGCCTTACCATTTCGACTATCCATTCAGGGTTGATTGGAGGAGCTAGAATATTAGCATGTGCTTCAAATATGGTTTCGGGTCTGTCGGTATTAAGCCTCACTGTTATCGAATTGACGTTAGGGAAATACAGCAGCTCCTCCTGCATAGAGCCGGAATCGGTCAGCTCTAGCCAACATTCGCCGCTATCGAGAAATTCAATAACATTTCCATATTCTTTCCACAAACCGGTTTGAACAAAATTGCCAGGATACTCACCCTCAAGTTTGTCAATCCTATCCGTTAGTCCATACTCAGTGAGAGCATATTGGGTCGCAGTCAGCTTAACCAGAATTATTCTATAGCCTAACTCTGCTAATCTAACAATACCTTCCATAATGGCATGAAACCTAGTTCTGGTTAGGTTTTCTCTTCTATGGATATCAACCCTTATCCATTGATCTCTAACATTATTTGAGCGCACAGGATCGGAGGATAACTGAGGATAAATTTCAAAAATACTCCTTTCTGGTTTGACTCTGCGCTTCATCTCTATCGCATCAACCACAGAATTGCCTACGACATAGATGCTGTCCTCGGGATAGCCTTCCCTAATCAAATTTCCTTTATTTAGTTCGGTAGGTGCAAAAAAATACTGCGTTCCTGCAGAACATACCCATGTATCCACCTGTTCGGGAAATGGTTCTTCCCTTGCAATGAACCAACTATTCTTATTGAACTGTGAATGTACGAAATTTTCGATTTCGGATTTATCGGGTTTTTTCAAGCTGATGGACTTCATAGCTAGCGGACTCATAGATCTCAATCCAGCTTCATTTTGAGCTACTTTTTGACCCATGCCGAAAAGCCAGGATAGTGGGCTGATAGCCGCGACAAGCGTATCGCCGTGAACAATAGGAAGTATAGGATTTTCTGGATACGTCTTCCTACAGAGCTTTCCGAATTCGGCGAACTTGAGCAGCAGTTCGCTGGCCTTCTCTACCAAGTTACCTCTGATCTGAAGAACACATCCTATGGATTCACGAATTCCAAATTCCACCATTCCATGTCCCAAGATGTCGTCGTAGTGCTGCCCCGTATCTACGACTATGACTGGCAGATTCTGTTTGTCGCATTCAGAAACTAGAGGAGCTTGTTTATAGAAATCAGGTTTCGTCCCGGTTACAACGGCAAGAACAGGGCAACGATTACCTATCTCTTGAGCTCTACGAAATGCATTATCTATTGATTGATGATCAATCTGAATTGGAAGATATCTTGTAGAGACGTCAATTGATTCATTATTATTATTTTCCAGAAGGTCTCAGCAAGCTAGAAAGTTGGCGCTCTTATATAGAATTTTGCAGTTTGATTACGGTTCGCTTCGTTAGTCTTTAGATGCGATGCGGCATACCTCGAGATCCATGTTACAAGAAGAATTGTGGATCTAAGGCACCCAAAAATGCTACAATCATGATTTTATATCGGTAAAACCTTCGTTATGAGAAATGCGGGGACGGAGTTTGTTGTTTATTACGGTCATACTCTGTTCTTCTTTCGTCCTCGCAGTTGTATATATATCCTCAGCTAAGCATTCTTCTGAAGTTCAGTCAAATTCGACTTCCATTACGAATTTCGGTATACCTGTCGGAGTTTGGGCTCCCTTCTCTGATAATCATCGGAATTTGGAAGAGCTGGAAGGTACCTACCAGAGTGAAGCAATATCCAATCTCCTTGCACAGGGATTTGATGAGTACTACTTTGTTATGAGCGATTTTGAAAATCCAAAGTTGGTTGATTCAATAGAAAAGCTATTACAATCTACGGAGAACCTTGAACACAGATTAAAAATAATCGTTATCGTGCTTCCACCTTCTGAAGGGGGTCCTAGTGGAAATTATAACTGGGAAGGCTGGATCAAATATTTTAATTCTCTCAAACAGAGACATCCCGACTCATTTGAAGGATTTACAATTGATGATTTCAATTGGATTAGCACCAGAAATGATACGGAGTTTGAGTATAACATTGATTTTATGGAACATTCAAATTTAGTTGATGCACTCAAACACAAGAGAAAAGATGTAAAATTCTTTCCCACCATATATTTTGAAGGTGTCAAGACAGATGCAGTAGTAAATAAGTTTCTAAATTATGTAGATGGAATCATTGCGGCAAGTGGCTGCTATTATAATATCTCTGCGTTAGAACCACAATTACGTATCTTTAGCGAACTCTTTGACAATAAGCCTATGAAATATGTCGTATATCCGACTATAACTCATAACTATACCAGGCAGCACTACAGTCCCCC
>DASQQK010000108.1:0-2234 GCA_035643435.1 Nitrososphaeraceae archaeon
TCAAATTTGCGAAGCATTGTTTCAATTTCTCCTTCTTCGATCTTCTTGGTAATTTCTTCAAGCTCTTTCAAGTTCCAGAAAATATGTTGAGAAAAGGTGCTGCTTCCGGCTCTTTCAAATGTATCTGCTATGTTTACAATAAGTAGAGATGCATTGCATTCTTTGGCCAGAAACAACGCATGCTCAAAAGCCCTTTTCGATGGTTCTGATCCGTCAACAGCTGCGAGGATCTTTGATACCGTCATCATTTTGAACTTCTAGCATATAATATAAAATATAAAGGATTCAGTTTTACATAGTATCATAGCAAGTAGTTCCTGATAGAGAATGTCGGGTTGTTCCTCCTGAACTCTCCTTGAGAATTAGCATATTCAATAAATGTCTCAAAAGATGAATTTCAGTTTGAACTAGCATGCCATCTAGAAAGAAGGATAGCAAAGATAGGCTTTCCACTACTTATTACTACTGCAGACAGTCATGTGTCCACACACTACACATGAATGAATTAATGTACCTTATGAAGAAGAGTTACGTTAGGACATGCTTATGCTCTGCCCACATTGAACAAGTTTAGCTCATAATCGAACAATGGATTGCCGTCTCTCTTGGGTAATCCTATAACATGATTTATGTAACATTGGTTTCGTCGTAGCAGATTTATTCCACTGGCAGTAAAACAGTAATCCATTGAATATTGATAGTTAGTCTCGACTTGTGTTTCCTAGATAGATTCCTACTAATAAAGTATTTTACTAAGATTCTGTAACGTCAACATGATTACCTATCAGTACTTTACTATGGGCGACCATTTGCTACCCAGTTAATCCCAGAGACATCTTGACCACAGTCATTAGCAAGAGATTGCGGCTGACTATTACTGGAATATGCATACTAAACTATCGACATTCGATAGTGCCATAGTAGATAATTATAAAGTTGATACCGCAACGAGTGCTATCACGATTGCTGAGAGCTGTGAGTTTAAGGTGCCTGGCTCTCTTGTTCATGCTTTACTGGGGCAGATATGACGACATAGGTTATTTGCACTTCGCAACATTTGGTTTCTATATACATATTTGTTCCATGACTATTATATTCCTGTTGTATGAAACTGTCATTCAGGTCGCGCCCCTCCTATTTTTAGAAGTCGATTTCTGTAATCAAAATCTTTAAGTATGATTCATAATAGCATTTAGAAATAATGAACAAAAAAGCTACCGCAGCAGGAATACTGTCGGCTCTATTGATACTATCCGCAATAGTGATGAACATGCAATTTTCAAATGTGGCCTTGGCTCAGTACCCTCCTTCTCCTCCGCCGGGGGAGGCAGGAGTTATTAATGAACAAGTTAATGAAAGTCAGTTCTTTAACCAGACAGAGACAGCTCCAATAGGGAATGATAACATTACCATTAGCCCATAGGGGATGGCCCCAACATTAACAATCTTAACAACACAACAAGTGATACCACAGCAGTAAATGAAGCTCAAAATTGAGCTCAAAATGCGGATTCCAGGAAATACCACAGAAGACTGTCCCTGAGTAAGAGCTCGAAATTTTTCATTTTTTCTTATGATGTCGTAGTTCTGGCGTCATTATAAGATTGGATAGTAGCTCTGACGGTTTGTTACCGCTCATAGCTACATCTATCATCTGATTTTAGGCGAGCCACTAGCAAAGTATTGTCGTATTGTCGTATGAATTCTAAGTTGCATCTATCCTATGTAAGACTTCAGTGTTACTAGCATTTGTATGAATAGTATTAATTGTACTAGCAGATTTCAATCAACTTTTGACAAATACATCCTAAGATCTGTGCGCATATGATCTAGGGGATGGGTTAAAGCATTAGATGACGTTAGACCTAAGCCATTGATTATATCAATTAGTTCTGGAAAGGTTGGAATTAACGTGTTGACAAGACTTTAAGAGATTCACGAAGAGATCTGTTCAATGTGACGTGAACCTGAACCCATAATAGAGCACATAAACAATTGTGCAATCTTCTTTCTAGAAAGAATAATTAATCCATGAGTGTAGGTTGGTTGTATTTACTTTACGTCTTTATGATACTTGCGATTATATATGTTTCCGTGTTTTTCGAATTTGTCTCGATCCTTACGTGCTTGTAATTGGTCTAATATTCTTAAGCTCCTTAACTACATTTTCAAAGTTAGGGTCCTGTTTGAATTGTTGAATCATTTCATAATCCAATATGTAATCCATTAGATAG
>DASQQK010000109.1:0-3240 GCA_035643435.1 Nitrososphaeraceae archaeon
ATCTCGATCCCTCGCCTCGTATATAAAGAGTTCATCTTTGGGGGTTCATCTTTGGCAGGGACTCGTATGTAAAGAGTTCATCTTTGGGAAGCTCGACGAAGAATTTAGAGACTTCAATCCCTTTCAGATGTGAGTACATAAGAATACAAAAAGGCAGTTCCGAATCAAAAAAATAAAAGTTAAAACGTCTGCCAGGGATTTAGATTGAAATAAATTCTCCCTAACTATTGTCTTTACCGTCATCGTCGTCATCGTTGTCGCCCTCTTCGTCGCTGTCTTCGCTAGTATCATCATCGTCATTATTTCCGTTATCGTCGTCGTCGTTGTCATCACTGTCCCCTGTAGTATCAGCGGCTAATGGGATACTCGTACTTCCTGCAGTCATATTTCCTGCAGTCATATTTCCTGCAGTCATATTTGACTGGGCGTATATAGTGGATGCAATCCCAGTTACCAGTACCGACGCAACAAGTGCGAAGGCTACTGCCAGAAATAATTGGCTTTTCATCAAACCACCCAGCTGTATTACTATATATAATGATTCCGAAGGTAATCGCTGTCAGATTATGTTGTCCATCGCCTTCAACCTTTGAGACGTAAAATAGTCGAGATGGTGTGATAACATAACGCCGCTGACAACAATAGGTACCAAGAAAAACCAAGAATTCGACAATCATGATTTTATATCAGTAAAACTCCCCCCTTATGAGAAATGCGTGGACGAACTTTCTTTTTTATTACTGTTATACTCTACACTTCCTTCGTCCTCGCCATTGCGTGTATAACCATAGCTAAGCCTTACTCGGAAGTTCAATCGACTTCAACTTCCTCCACGACATTCGATAAGCCGGTCGGATTGGGCTCCTTTCTCCGATAATCATCTGAATCTAGAAGAGCTGGAAGGTATCAACCAGAGAGAATCAATATCCAATATCCTTGCACAGGGATTTGATGAATACTACTTTGTTATGAGTGATTTTTAAGATTGAAAGTTGGTTGGCTCAACTGAATCATTATTACGAACCACCGAAAACCTTGATCGCGGCCTAAAAATAATCATTATTGTGCTTCCGCCTTCTGAAGAAGGCTCTAATGGCAACTATGACTGGACAGGTTGGATTGAATATTTCAATTCCCTAAAGGAGAGATATCCAAACTCATTTGAGGGATTTACAATTGATGATTTCAATTGGATTAGCACCCGAAATGATACAAGATTTGAATATAACATTGATTTTATGGAATATTCAAATCTGATGGACGCACTCAAGCAAAAGGGGAAAGCAAAAGAGGAAAGATGTAAAATTCTTTCCCACTGTGTATTTTGAAGGTGTCAGGACAGATGTAGTTGCGAACAAATTTCTAAATTATGTAGATGGAGTTATTGCGGTAAGTGGCTGCTATTACAATGTCTGCATTAGAACCACAGTTACGTCTCTTTGGCGAGCTCTTTGATAATAAGCCTATGAAATATGTCGTATATCCGACTATAACTCATAACTATAGCAGGCAGCACTACAATCCCCTAAGCGATCAACTTGTAACCTCAACCTTATCAATCGCATCTCGTATTGTAGACGGGATAGTAATATGGCATGAAATAAATGGTTCTGTAATACAGGAATACTTAGATGATATCAGTAGTAATAATATAGTGAATATAGATAAGATGAATAGTATAGAAAGAGCACAAATAGAGGACGAGCATGCGGCATGGGTGGCATATAATGAGTCTAATAAGCTTAATAAGCCTAATATTACCAATAATGAGAAAGAAATGAATTGTCTGGAGTGGCATAATAAGTATCTACGTGAGTATAACTACTGGTTAACTTCGAATTCTGCACCTGATGAAGTTGATTTACTAAAAAGAAAGCTGCTTAGTTTCATAAAACACTAGAGACTTATCTAAATCTTTTATCGCTATTGATAAAGATATTTCAGTCCAGCTGCAGATATTACACAAAATGGTTCAGGATTTGGAGATATAGGAATGAAATAGGGGACCTAATAGATCTTGTGTACCTTATATGTCACACTATTCCTCTGCGACTGACAAGCTCATTAAGCCTCGGCAAATAAACCAAATGGTGTTAACGGTTAGAGGCCTATCTCCAGTTTTTTCCGAACCTCGTGTGCGATCAATCATGGAAATGGTAGTACTGAAGGTATTTGTTGTTCAATATTTCCACTGTTATCGTTATTCGATCTCTTTTCGTCACCAGACAAAGTTGGACAATCTCTTGATGATGTTTGGCTACTGCAATTTGTAGATCCCTGCGCATCAGAACTGAACATAACGAGAAAATTTCCCATTAAAATGAGTAAGAAAACCGATAACCAAGCACAATATGATAACTTGTACAATTTCATTTCTTCTATAAATCATACTAACCGTCTGTCCATATTTGATTTACCGATCAGAAATCTATCATAATTGTATAGAAGATAGAACCCTAAAACTGGTGACAGCTTGTGAGAACCTGCAATGGGTTGTTGTAACATCTCAAATCTGCACATATGGTGAATCGTATTTGGTGATTCAAGCACTATAACCAAGAGATGTGCTATGACCAAATACAGGAAACTAAAAGAGATCCTAAAAGTTGAAGAAAGTATTACACATCCTCTATTTTGCGTGGTGCAAGCAACTTCTCCATGTAATAGTACTTACAAACCCAACAAACTATCACACCATTCTGACACACACAAAAAAAGATGGGACTGGTGAAACGGTTTGTTCTAATCCAGTAATTCACCTAGATCTAGCTCAAGATCGATTGCTTGACTTGGAGCTGCATTGGATGGTGTTGAGGATATTGCTGCTCCATCACTATCCTGTACCATGTTGAGATCGTTCAAACAGTTTGCGCTCGCTTGGAGCTGTATTCCAAGAATGAGCGAAAAGACCTCTGCAGGACAGTCATTGTTTGCAGCTGAAGTTTGGGCGTTGCTATTACCATATTTTTTTGCGAATATATCATTGTTGAAGGACCCCATGGTTGCACTGGCAAACAAAGCCGCGACCGTTACTATCGCTACCATTGCTGCTGCTTTATTTTTCATAATCATCGAGAGACTTTTACATTATTCGCATTTAATTGGGTTGAGTCAATTCAATCTGATTTATATTACTATGTTTTTGTATAGAAAATGTATTTTTCGATCGAATCAGTTGTTCGTTTTGTTTTGGTTTGTTTTGGCAATTGGCAATCGACGGAAGAATTATCAGGTCAGCTT
>DASQQK010000110.1:0-57415 GCA_035643435.1 Nitrososphaeraceae archaeon
TGATTTGATCGAGTAGAAAATTTTGAGAATAATCTCGGAAGTATATCTGGATCTATTCCAGTTCCTCTGTCAATTACACTTATTACAATAGACTTATCGTCCTCACTTACCTCCCTCGATATAGTAATGACCCCATTCTCAGGAGAGAATTTTACTGTGTGAGCAATCTTTTACCTTTGCATATACCTAAGAAATCGCAGTCGCTGCCATAACTACAGTTCTCCTCGCATCAAAAGGACAATCAAGTACTTCAGATACAACTGTAACTTTCGATTGCTATCCATTGATATAGCTTTTGAAGGCGATTTGACACATTTGGCTTGGTTCCTTTGACATCAAGCATAATGGAGACATTCTACGCATCAAATTCATGGAAGATTCTTGAATTAGTAAAAGATGATGGATCTCAACACAGAAATCGTACGGAGATCGTCTGCCAGTGGGCTGAACTAGATCCTGCAAAGTCTTTCCTCCATCATATGAAATATAAAATACTCCTACCTAAAAAAGAAAAAAGACTCTCTATATGATTGCTATAGATGACTATAGACTATAGTAATCCTATCGTATACAGATTAATATGCATTGAAAGAACGTCAGAATGAATGAAAACCAAAATAGGTTTTAAATTAATGATAGCTGCATTACTTGTGGTAGTATCAGCGATACCAGCAAGTTTGTCTAGCAATATCTTCGCGCAGGGACCGCTAACTCTCAATGGAGCAGGCGCAACTTTTCCTTTCCCGCTGATCGATACCTTGAGAGTTGAATATCAAACAGTTGATCCGAACGTGAATATCAACTATCAATCCATTGGAAGTGGGGGGGGAGTCAAACAGTTCACAGAAAAGACAGTAGACTTTGGCGCGTCTGATGCCCCGCTAACTCCAGAGGAAGAAGCGAACGCACCTGGTACTGTACATATTCCAGAAACCATTGGCTCTATAGTAGCAGCATATAATATTCCTGAGGTTCCTGACAAAGGCTTGAAGTTAACAGGTCCTATCCTGGCAGATATCTTCTTAGGAAAAATTACAAAATGGAACGATCCCCAGATTGCTGAACTAAATCCTGAATTAAACCTGCCTGATGCAGATATAATTGTAGCTCACCGATCAGATGGCTCAGGAACAACTTTCGTGTGGACCGATTATTTATCAAATGTTAGTCCAGAATGGAATGACCAGATAGGTAAAGGGAAATCTGTTCAGTGGCCTACTGGTATAGGTGCACCAGGAAATGAAGGGGTTGCAAGCGCAATTAGAGGAAGCGAAAATACTATAGGATATGTGGAACTTGCATATGCGCTTACGACTGGAATACCCTTCGCATTCATCCAAAATGAGGCAGGTAATTTTGTAGAACCAACCCTCGATTCAACTGAGGCAGCGGTAGCCGCATCAGCTGGTTCTCTCCCAGCCGGAGATGAATCATGGAATAATGTCACATTAGTAAATGCTCCGGGCAATGATTCTTACCCGATTGCCAGCTTCAGTTACTTGCTATTAAACAAGGAATTGGCAGATAATCCAACCATGACTGAGGATAAAGCTAAGGCGCTTGTTGACTTTGTCAACTGGGCTGTAACCGACGGACAGCAATTTGCTCCTGAGTTAGAATATGTGCCTTTACCCGATGAAGTAGTACAACTAGATCAAGATACTCTCAGTCAGATTACTTTCAATGAACAGCCCATAACGAATTCAACACAAGGATAAGAGATAGTAGAAGTAGCCGACCAGGCTAAATAACCGTTCAGGCTCATTTTTTTCTTTTTATTGTAACAAACTCTAACTGGTTAGAGGCTAGATCTACAAATATAGGTCCAAATTTTATTCGAGCTCTAGATTACTTCTAAATTATTTTTATTCAACTCTTGTCAAATAAGTAATCATAAGATTTGGCTGGACAAATCAAGCTACCGGCTGGCATTATGGTAATTGCTATTCTGACAATTATTGGCGGATTGATATTAATCCTTGGAGGAGTTTCGTTACTAGCTTTTGGAGCATTTTTTAATTCAGTCCCCATTGATGTTTATATTTCGGAGCAAGTGCAACATCGACAAGACACAGATAGTGTGGCTGATTTAGAAGCCTTAGCCCGATTCCTCGCTGACATCGGGATAGTGATAGGCGCCATCGTACTCGCAGTTGGCATTGGCTATTTTTTAGTATCTTATGGCTTATTGAAAGGAAAGGGATGGGCTCGGACAACAACCATTATGTTATCAATCATTGCAATTGGAGTTCAAATAGTTTCTGGAATAACAGCAAGTATTTTCAATGCATCATTTGTTGATAACACGGATAGTTTTGTAACAGGAATCATTGTTCAGATAATAGGTGTTGCCATAAATGGAGCAATCATCTACTATCTTTATCGTTCAAACGTAAAGGTTTTCTTCAGCAGAACCGTATCTTGAACGACTACAACTCTGGACAAATCCTTACGAACACGTCACCCTATCCAATTAGTTATTTCATTTCGTCACAGATTTGCTCGAGTTATCGTTGACGGTACATGAAATCAGATTATAAATACGGCAGCGCTCACGACAGTAGTCCAAAGACCGTCCTTATTACCTTCAGCAGATTGTGTAAGATTCTGTGTTCGGTATATTTTACCTGATAATTTCCATTCCTCCTTCCTTTCATCCCACGAGAGTGTAGGATCATTTGCCAAACCGAGGGTTGTGGCAAGCATTTCCATTGCCATATCTTCAGCATAGTCACCAGCTCTTTGAGCAGTTTCTCCGGTTGAATGGTGTTCAGAAAGAAATCCATAGTGATTATTGTTTGACGGTCTCGCTAACCCAATTGATGCAGCAATAAGTCTATTTGGCTCATTGGTAGCCGATCTAGCCATAACACTAAATACAATCTGGCCAGGTATAATGTGCCTCCTACCTTCTTGCACACTGACAATTCTACACTGGGAGGGCATTATGCTAGAAACCGAGACAAGGTTAACGTCTGATATCTGCGCATCATTTAAAGCTAATTGGAAGCTTGTAAGATAATCCTTGTGAATTCCTTTGCCTTTAGTAAAAAACATAATCTTAGGTACGTATGAAATAGGATCTGAGGTGATATGCATACGAATACAAGTTTATTGGAATCCTTATAAGTAATTCGCTATTGGTTAATCTTGTGAGCGGGACAACTCCGTACTCAGCATTAATAGCGCACATGACACCTGTTCGAACTGTTTTCATACAGAGTCACATGTAACAAATAATATGATCAATACTTCATATTAGAATGCGATTATATGCCTCTTAGTACATTATAGTATAGTATACTTAGATGCCATCTACACTTATCGAAGCTCAAATGAGATCTGACAAGAAGAGAGGAGCAACAGCTAGTTTGGCACAAACCAACAGACAAGTCAGCCAAGGAAGTCCCACCTTTGGTACTGGCGAAGCGCCTGAGAGGTTTCCAAGGTCAGGAAGTAAATCAAAAAAAAGTATTCTAGGGGTGAGTTTTCACTAAACAATGGGGAATTGCATATCTCACGTACTAGACTATGAGAAGAAGGACCAGAGAATTACTTGGTTAAGATGTGTGGAATGTGGCACGATTGTAGGATGGCTTGAAGACAATTCGCCCATCATAGGGGGAAAAGTGGTCCGACTGTCATATAGGGAAAAAGAAAAACTAAAGTAGATCTTCTAGTGGTAAGCATCAATAGTGGTCATCATATTATTTAATTATGGGAGTTGAGCCAGTGGCACTTACTTCACACTACATAAATTTGTTATATGGCATTACTTTTCTGCGGTTTAATCTGGCTCAGACCGACTTGACAAATTTCTTTTCATTTTATTTCATTTCGATAGTAATCTAGAAGACATAGGGGTTTTGTATAGTACATCTGGTTGCAGTGGTCAGCAATCATGACTAAAATTATTATTTGACACACAGTCTCGGATAGAACTGCAGAAGATTTACCACTGTTCATGGTTCTACTGTGTTTAAGGATCGATTATATTACGCTACCGATCATATAATCAATATAAATTCTCTGCACTGCTTTTCGAAGTTGCTTTTCTACAGCAGGTAATGCTGTACCGATTCGGAATGAGATTCTCTCGGCTCTCTTGGTTCATGGTTGTTACTTTCGCATATCAATCAGTGTTTATGTAAATAAATGCTTATCCTGTTCGTATGCAGTTGCCAGAGATTCTTATATATGCAATTCCCCTTCTCGTACTTTATGGAATGTCCGAATTGCAGCGTTGGTTTCGATCCGCAAATGAATAACGCCACAGTTGGCCAGAATAAGAATAAGGAGTGGGTATTTGTATACTACCAGATCTGTCCGAAGTGTGGTGAACCTGTTGTTGGGATAAAGGTCCCGAAAAAAGGGGAATGGTATCCATCACGCTTTGACACTGAAGGGCTAGTTATGTTGCATAAATAGCGGTATACGAAGTTTAGCCTGAAATCAATAAATTTAAAGTTTCCTTTAAGTCAGATCATTAAAATTAAAGTTTTTCCTAATTCCCTATTCTCGTTCCTATTTTCAGATTCGTATAGCTGTATGCCGTAATGTATCTGAAGATGATATCATCGTAGCCCGCTAATCATCAACAATTACGGAAAGGATGGGACATCCAGCAACTGCATAATCATGATCGTAAAACACTACTGTTTTGTCCCGAATTGGTGACTTGATACGCGCCTAAATGATGAGAGTTCATTCAATTCTTTAAATAATCAATTTAACAAACAATAGATATGTTTGAGATCTTAAAAAGCTTCAGAAAAAATACTGAATGGTTTGATAGCAATTATCACAACTTGAACGAATATGACGGCGAATTCATTGCTATTCATAGAGAGCATATTGTGGATTCTGATAAGGATTATCGAAGACTTGTGAATAGGATTAAGGATTCGTACGATAAATCTCTATATGTGACTCTGGTAACTAGGCACCAGGGAGTAGGTGCCGTATCTCCAGCAAAATAACTACTTTTCAGAATTGGAAATTATAGCTAAAAGAGGCTATGGTGGACTGTATTATGTTCCAGCCTATCTAAGCTCTCCATGTTTGGATGAAATAGCATTCATTAGATTTGCGATCGACACTGGTGCAACAATTACCTCTGTAAGTAGTATCGACGCAGTGTTAAATGGAATAGACTGTTCAAAGCTTCAAGCTATTTCACCCACATTCTCGGCCACAATACCTAATATACATACATGTTTTATTTCAGACTGCAAATTAGGCTTCATCGCTGATGATCAAAATGATATTTATGTGGAAGAGCTAAGTCAGATCAATGTATTTTGTGATTCTCAGAATATAACGATTCAGAGTGTTATAGGATTAAATTTGCTCACTAAATATCAGATCCATTTTATTGGTAATAAGATGAGTATGTTTCGAGATACTCTGAGAGTATAAATCTATTAGTAACGCATGAAGCTGGCAAATGCAACTCATCATTATCATTATCGTTATATATGCGAGTTATCATTATCGCTTGATACCAACAGCAACCAAATTCGCATATGCAACATAGTTGATATAATTTATGACCGTAGATAACTGAACGGACGTGTTGAGCAATAAGGTGAAAATCATCTACCAAAAGGGTGATTTATGCCTTGTCTCCTCCACTAACAAATACCAATGAATATTGATCCTAGTCAGAATGCTACCGCTCTATCGATAGAAATAAGTTCATTCATTCGACTATGTATTTCCAGGTAGCGTTTTCCTTTTTCGGTAGTGCGATAGGTCTGAGCTCCAACCTCGTATTCTAATAACTCGTTATCCTCCAAGTCGTCTAGGTATTCTTCGAGTTTGTTATAAGATAAGTACGCTCTATACATAATCTTTGTCTTAGTAACGCGACCGTGACTTGCAATATCAAGGATCATCGCATTTATTTCCGCTCTATCCCTGTTTTTCATTTTTCTATACCCAGTATTAAAAATGAATACAAGTATTTAGGTAAATTTTAAGTAACTACTTAAAAATAAATCTGGTTTTAATTGCATTCCTATCGAGGATAGATAATCTATAGAAGAATCTTTATTTGCTAGAAGAGAACTCATGTAGTCCTCATGCAAGGTCCACTTATCAGATGAGAGTAATAATATAGAATAAGAGCATCGAAAATTATTGACCCTATATTGGCAATCTCATAAATCTTGGTATCATGATTTTTTGGAGGATTAATCAGATATTCATCCTGATTTAGTCATCTTCTAATCTGAATAAAATTACTTCATCTAATCTATAAGATTAGAAGTGTACTAGTCTGAAGCTTTTATCCGTTCTCCCATTCAAAAGTGTATCAATATCTCTGATAATATGCGAACAACACATCTCCTGCTTGCTTAGCTTGATGACATGGGTCATATTCTTAACATGCAAATCTAAGGTCGTTATCAACCATACGCCCAGAACTTCAGTTTTGAGCTGAAGTAGAGACAGTAGTTCGTTGATACTTGCCATATCTTTATCTCTTCGAATAAACTGTACAATCATAGCATCACTTGGACTTTTTAACAAGGCATTAAGACTAGGGATAATTATGTCAATACTGCCATTTGCAATTTCGACCTTTCTCTGTGAAGGAATAGTACATGCTGTCAACATAAAGTGTAATAATATCTCATACATCGTGATCAATGAGTCACTGTTCATTCTGTAGCGGAATTGTTTCAATGCTTTATTGAAGATGATTTGAATGTACTCATCACCGACTTTTATATTTGAAGTTACATCTGATCGGATCTTGTTTTTGCCAATCTCATTTATAGCATCATATACTACAGAGACTAGCTCTGCCTTATCGTTCATTCACAAGTCCCACATTCAGATATATCATGAATAAATATGACGGCATAGATCAAGATGGAGTTCTTATGATACGATATGGCAGAACAGAATTAATGTTTCTAGGCATTTATAACCAACGACATATTATCACTATGATAGTAACGTTATTCCTTGGATCCTCACTGCTCAAACATTAGAACCTGTTTTTTTCGTGATTGCTTCTCCATCTCTACGTTGTTGTGGTAACATTATATATACACAAGCTCCTCCGCACATAGTACAAGGAACATTATTGCCATCTAATTGACCTTGCCGTCTATGATGTATCTTGGCAGCATGTTCAGGGTCTATAGATAGAGATATCTGCTTTTCCCAATTCAGAGTTCGCCGTGCTTCAGTAATCTCCTTGTCCCAATTAATTACTTTTTCACGAAGCTTGACAAGATCTCCAGCATGTGCAGCTATTCGATATGCTATTAGACCCTCCTTTACTTCGTCGACTGTAGGCAGTCCCAAGTGCTCTGCAGGCGTCAAGTAACAGAGGAGGTCAACACCTTCAGCGGCTGAAACAGCCGCTCCAATTGCGCTAGCGATGTGGTCATACCCGGCTGCTATATCTGTTACTAAAGGACCAAGGACATAATATGGAACATTTCCTATGAGTGATTTAGCGAGTCTGACATTTGCAGCCACCTCATTCAGCGGAACGTGTCCTGGACCTTCGACCATGACTTGAATGTCCTGCTCATGAGCTTTCCTCGTAAGTCTTGATACGTTTAACATTTCCTCAACCTGCAATTCATCATGGGAATCGAGTATCGATCCAGGGCGCAACGCATCGCCCAGACTGAACGTCACATCATACTTCTTAGCGATCTCACACAGATAGTCAAAGTGCTTGAAATAAGGGTTCTCCTTTCCGTACTTAAGCATCCATGCGGCCGTTATGGTACCTCCTTTAGATACTATACCTCCATGTCTTTTCACTTCCATTATCCTCTTCGCTAGCTCATTCGTTATACCAGAATGTATGGTAGTATAATCAACTCCATCTTTAACGTTCTTTTCAAAGGCGTTTAGAAAATCATCCTCTGTAATATTAAGAGGGTTCTTGTATTTCTGAACGCCATGAGCATAAGCCTGATAGATCGGAACCGAACCAAATGTTATTTTGGCTTCTTCTAGTAGTCTCTCTCTGATAAGATCTAGATCACCTCCATCTGACAAATCCATTATTGTGTCGGCCCCGTGATTGACAGCAATCCTTGCCTTTGAGACCTCTTCATCAAGATCCTGATACAAGGTCGATGTTCCAATATTCACATTTACTTTGGTCTTTAAACCTTCCCCTATTCCAACAACTCGTACAGCCTCTTGCTTCCTCGCAAGACTTCTAGGGATGATAATACTTCCTCTGGCTATCCCATGCATGAGGGTCTCAATACTTACCATTTCGTCATTCGAAACACGAATCATTTCGTCAGTTGCTTGACCCTTTCTAGCATAGCTCATTTGGGTACCCATGGAATCAGGTTAGACCTTCAATCAATATATAGATAAGCCCATATACAGGGTTTAGTTCCCAATATCAATCAAATAATTCTTTTTCTAGTATAGTATCGCTTTCACAATCGATTGCCGACCTTAGATTGAATAGGCGAGAAGTTAACAATTACATATCCTTTTTATGCTGCAGTGGCAAAAACTGCGACCGTATTGAGGGCAGGGATGCAGGTTTGGATCTTTGCTAAACGCTCAATATTATGGCTGTCCTGCTTCTATATAGCACATATGGACTAAATCATGATATTAGTACAAATAATTAGCCATTTGTTTGTGGAATCATTATTCGACATGAAGATGCAAACTGCAACTCTCACAATAATAATATAGACTATCAAAATCGGAATATAGTTCCAAAATCTCACTACATCTAGGACAATCAATCTCAATGTCCAGTTGTGCTATTATTGTTTCATGCATTGACTTCTGTTTTCCAAATCCCACTCTTGTAGCCATAGCCGTAGATATAGGCTCCTTTGACAAGATTCCATCTTGAATATTCCTAGGCATTTTTGCCCAGAATAATTTGTAGGCATTATTATTTTTAAATAATGTGTTATTATTTTCTTATACAATCAATAATGAAAATACCTTAGAAATTATGTGCTGATACTAAAACTGAGAAGATAACCTATTTTTCCAATTCAAAGTACAGACTAACTATTACAATTAGTCAGCTTATGTACGTACGACTTGCCGCTGCTTTATAATCAGGTCATTCATCTGGGAGTACATTCTAAGAAAACGCATACCTTTCTCAGTGGTTTTAAATGTTCTATCTCCAGTAGTATACTCTATCAGATCGTTTTCAATTAAGAATAGCAAATAGTCCCTCAAGAGTGAGTGTGAGAGATATGTCTTATAGAGTATTTCGGTTTGCCTTATTCGATTGCCGTTTGCTGTTGCAAGGATAGATGCAATTATCTCCGATCTACTTCTATGCTGTTGTCTTAGTTGTTTCATCACAACTAATATATCATTAGAATAATATTAACAAATGTCTTATGAATTCTATAAGAGTTTTCTATAATTTTACGCTAGGCTGCCATATCATCTTTCCTGCTGCAAGTAAAATAAAATTTTTCCCATTTGGTTCTGCTGATGTTACTACTACTTGTGGATTACTATGTAAAGCAGTTAATCATAAACCAAGACCAAAAAATGGGCAAGGGGGATGGCGCTCTAAATCTAAAGGTATGTTTAGAGTTAGCTATATGTTCACTTCTGCGAAAAGGTGGACAATTTACCAGTATCCCAATGATAAATGTACCAATAAATGGGGAATAAAATTTAGGAGGGTCATAATAGGAAACCTTTGAATAATCGTAATAGCCATAATTGATCCTTGACCTATAATTCGAGAGTTGATCAGGTGCTACATAACTTAGAGAATATAGCAAAAAAACAGGGTTTGCCATCTATAGGTCCAGTAAAAGGAAAGATTTTGGCAGGTATTGTCAATAAATATAAACCTAAAATGATACTTGAGATTGGAACCTTACATGGATATTCTGCAATTTTGATGGCAAATATGCTACCAGATGATGGAAAGCTACTCACTATGGAGAAAGATGTAAATCTATTTGATATAGCTATTAAGAATGTTGGAGATGCAGGACTGTCACACATCATCGAGGTTATTAATATAGATGGACTAAATGGCATCCCGCGGCTTCAAGATCATAAGTTTGACCTAATGTTTTTGGATGCCATAAAATCTGACTATTTGAAGTATCTTAATCTTGCTGAGGAAAACAATCTGTTAAGTGATCGGGCGGTGATAGTTGCAGATAACGTTCTACTATACGAGAATGAGATGCAAGACTACCTCAAGTATGTCCGGGCCTCCGGGAGATACAGGAGTCAGTCTAGTCAAACCACATTAGAATTTACGAAGAATGTCAAGGATGCTCTTGAAGTGAGTGTAAGGAATGATTAATGGACAAACTCCCAATTAGTGAGGATCGCCAATCAATACTTGAAATAATCTCGCTAAAACTAAACCTCGATCACGTCTGACAATCCTTCACTATTGCTTCGAGATATTATCTTGGAGCAATATTATGTACTCCTCTATGATATCGGAGTAAAGTCAACTCCGAGACATGAGGTTTTCAACTTAAGTCGAAATTTTCGTCATAACTAGGTAGCCTTTTATGGGACAGAACTACCAGTAAAACGTAGATGTCAACTAACAAAATGATGAGTGTAAGGTCTCTTTTTCTAAGGTTGAATCATGATAGAATCGCGAGAAAAACTACTGATATTCTTGGGAGAAATGATCTCTGGCTCACTGAGGCTCAGTTGAAATTAGGAACAGAGAAATTTATCAAGTTGAACGGGTATCAAAAGGTTGAATTTAATCGGGCTTTCAATCAGGGGGGTTATCGTTTTACTGCCCCGATAGTAGGACATAGAGATTCATCCCAAGATCTCTTGAACGAGGTTGTATATCAAGGACAAGGCAAGGATCACAACCGAGTAGAGAATCGAGATGATGAATCTATGGAGGCTGGGCGAAACGCATCTGAGGTGTCTGAGGGGGATCCTAGCAAAATTACCTTTACAGTATGTATTATCAATCCAAAAATTCAGTATTATGATCTAAGATTCTTTGGGCATTTAGAATCAGTCCTGCACGATATCATAGACAATTACGAAAATACAAACCTACTTCTTGTAACTGATTCTTTATCGTACATATCTATTACTACGAAAGAAGAGATTAGTGTAACCGTGGAAAGCCTTATGGAAGAGGGATTGCACCTACTATTCATGAACGAGAGAGCAGACTACGCCTTCTTTGAAAAATATGAGGATATTACAGAAAAACCTATAACAGTTTATGGAGATTGAATGGATGTGGATTACTTATGAACCTAAGACATAACACCGAACCTTGCCTTCCCTTGCCTTACTTTCGAGTCACTATACTTTGTGTGAATCCATGAATCTCAAATTGGGGCATTCTAATGAAGGCACAAGATAGTGACAAACATCGTGTTAGCGTTCTAGGGACTCACGGAAGGCTTTCAAAACCTGTCGAAGTAGGGAGTGAGTACAACGTAGAAATTACCGACCGGGGAAAGAGTGGTACTACCGATGGAATTGCGAAAATTCAAGGATTAGTAATATTCGTCAAGGGAGGAAAAGTCGGGGACAAAGTGAGAATAAGAATAACTTCCTTAGGCGAAAGATTTGCAAGGGCTGAGCTAGCAGTGAGTAGTTGAGAATTTATGCTTTATGTTTGCAGTTAGTATTTATTTGCACTCTTTCTTACATTTAGCCGTACTGCCAGTGTATAGTTATACTAGCCCTCAAATGAGATGATATGAAGTGAAACTAATAGTGTATAATAAGTTCTGATGTATCTATAGTACATTGGCACGATCTGATAATTTTGCTATTGAAAGGAGCAAAGCAGAAAAAGCGATAAACTGGATGAATACCTATGCCGATACAAAAAACAAGAAATTTAATGCTAAGCTTATTGGCTATAACCTATCAACTGTAAATTTTGGAACTTTTGAAGTGATATCATGGGAAGGAGACTGGTCTGCGGCCCGTGATATCATAGTTAAAGTGAGCAGCAAGTTGAATATGAAAATAGTTGAAGCTGGATATCATTCTAAATCCAATATTCTGGACTCGTTTCTTGGCCTGGGTAAAGAATACGCTAAAGTTTACAGCGGCGGAGTACTAAAAGGTAACATCGTATTAGGAAGGAAAAGGGGGAAAATCATTGCTGATTCTGAAAAGTTAATCTAAGGGACTATGTCGTTGATTGTGACATCAACATATCACTGAAATTAACATGGCAAGGTTCAGGCGACGGCAGCGTTATACACAAACCCAACAAACGAATATTGCATATTCAATGAATTGTTCTGTCTGGTCCACCCGAGTTGCCAAACGATATCTATTACTTTGAATCTCATGAGTATCAGAACAGCTAGGATGACCGCTGTCCTCTGGCTCCCATTTCTAAGAAACCTCCGGGTGTTAACTTAATTGCCAACCACAGTTAGAAGCATTTGTTTTTGTTGACCTCCTCTTGCGAGCACCAGGTTACAGGGTAACCTTATCATTGTAGGGACCCTTCAACTAATTAACTAGTGATTGTATATATAGTTGGTACAGATATATGCCAGTTGCATATGTGTTGGTCACGTGTGAAATCGGCTTTGAGGATAAAGCTATGGAACAAATAGCGAAGCTACCATGTGTAGAGGAGGCGAATCGAGTCACAGGCGTCTATGACATAGTAGTAAAGCTGTCTGGGAGTGACTTAGACCTATTGAGAGAAGTTATCGGGAAGGAAATGGTAAAGATAAGGGAAATTTCCTTTACACACACATTAATGGCTGATCAAATTGTATGAAGATACACGCAATCATCTACGTTGATGTTCGATATGGAACTCGCTTTCTTCGGACGCCATCAACCCTCCGTATAACAGAAGCGAACGGCTCATCATTGGCGTCATCCATCCGTATTGGTACCACTACATAGCGGATGTGGAGTTTGTTATCACGTCATTCTTCTTAAATTAGATACGTAAAGCTTTGTCCAATCTTCTTGAAAATAATAAAGCCAGACGGATCCTATTTATCGTAATCATATTAATTCCTAGCCTTATATTAGCTATTAATTATTTGCCTGCTTTCACTCAATTTTACAATGAGATATCTCAAACTCCTTATCTTTATCAAAGTGATGACAACGGCCTAAGAATTGAACTCTTTGCTGATGGCTTGGCCCAACCCACTAGCATGACATTTGTGGGGAAAGATACTATCCTGGTTTTGGAGAAGGATACCGGAATGGTTAGAGTAGTAAATAATGGAATCCTTGAAAATGATTCTGTATTAAGTGCTAGAGTTGATCCTAAAGCGGAACGTGGCTTGCTTGGAATTGATGTACTTAAGATGGGAGCAAAGAATGATGATTATGTATTCATTTATCTCACAGAGAGAACAAACGAAGAATACGACGTTAGGAATAGAGTCTACAGATACAATTGGAACGGGACAAATCTCTCGCATCCGGTAACTTTGCTAGATCTGCCAGGAGAGCCTGGCCCGTATCATAATGGTGGCAAGATTAAAATTGGTCCAGATAATCAGCTATACGTAGTAATTGGTGATCTCACTAATCCTTCTACTATCCTACAAAATCATGTGTTAGACAGCGATTCCGGCCCGAATAACACATCTGTCATAATGCGCATTAATCCCTTAAGTGGAAATCCATCTCCGAATAACCCATTCATAAATCAGAGCCAGAATGACAGCTCCAGTCTAGATTATTATTATGCATATGGAATCAGGAATAGCTTTGGTTTATCATTTGATCCTGTAACCGGAAACCTCTGGGATACTGAAAACGGAGAAGATAAATTTGATGAGACCAACTTAGTAAAACCCGGATTTAATAGCGGTTGGTATAAAATTATGGGACCATTATCCAGGAACGAGAACTTCAGCAAAAATGACCTTGTAATGTTGAATAAATCATATTATTCTGATCCAAAATTTAGTTGGGCTAAACCTATCGGCGTTACTGATCTAGAATTCTATAATTCATCCAGACTAGGGGATAAATTCTCAAACAATATTTTCATAGGCGATATCAACAATGGGAATCTGTATTTCTTTAAAGTAGACGAAAACAGAACTGGAATTAAGATTGATTCCCCTGCGTCAGGTTTAACTGACTCGATTGCTGACCCTCAAGATGATCTATCTCCTGCACTTTTCGCAAGGGGATTCAGTGGTAGGATCAGTGATATCGAGACAGGACCAGACGGGTACATATACGTCTTAACCTATTCAGATGGACGTATATATAGAATAGTAAAGTGACCCTATGGGGGAAGAGACTCACGTCAAGGGCCGCATAGCTAAGGAATGAAGTTCAATCAAATATTAGCAAATAAGGTAGAGGAACTAGAACAGTCAACTTTACAGAATGTGATAGATAACAAACTAACTTCTATATTTGCTAATACAGAGTTCTATTGTTCTCGGAGTAATATTACAGACTGTGATGAAAATAATCCCCGATATTTCCAGTACTTAATTGGTTTACCCAAGAATAAGTGTAATGAGACTAATCCATTATTGTACTATCAGAGGCAGCTATACGATATAGGATAGAATCATAAGATGATATATGTGCTCAAGTCTACATGTGCAAATAGAGGCTAATCCTCTTCTCTTTTTCTCGTGGGAAACGTTATCAGTTATAGGATAAACTTCCATCGGATCCTATTTGTGTAATAGAATTAAACCTTCGGTGTCGTTTGGATAACAAATAAAACTGCCTTCCTTCGGAGTTTTGATTCCCACAATAGCATCCTTACAATTAGGACAAATCTGATAATAAACATACACTTGCTTGTTTTCTTTATTCATACCTATGGGGAAGTTCCACATTTGAGGGTAGAAACTGGTTTTACAATTAGGGCATTCCATACTAGATAATTGATATTCTAACTCAAAACCCTATCGGAAACTAAATACTAGTACGACCAATTATAGGTACTCTATAATTGCAACAACTTAAAGTTTTCACTACGCAACCGCCAGCCTGACAGGTAGATGAATATTCTACCTTTTATACCGACATGTCATTAAGGAAATATGAAAATGCACAACAACTTTAGATAATCTTATAGGGATAATGCGCGAAGCTGGTTTTGGGAGGCACTAAAAGACGTCATGAAGGAAGTTGAATTTTTAGGGCGCGTACTCAGGCAAGATGATAAACTTGTCATAGAGATACCAAATAATGAACAGAGCAAATTCGAGGATATAATAGATGTACAAGTGACAGTTAATGTAAAATTCTTAGATACTGAAGGATGGGCGGAAGGAGGTTAACAACTAACAGTTGTCATTATGGAGTATTATACCTGAACAAAGCTCCAGCCAAAGATTGTAATTTGATCCTGTTTTTGATTAACAACACATGCCATACCATACTGCACATCTAAATAGCAATAGATGTCAATAGGAAATAATGACAATATGTGGTGAATGTGGAACAGAGCTTCCGGCTCTCGCGAGGTTCTGTCCTAGATGTGGAGTTGAGACAGGAGTAAAAAAAGATGTCTACGATATCCCCTCAGAAGGATTGATCTCTAAGGTAAAAGGTATGATGCACGATGTGAGTATTAAACGGATCATAGTTAAAGATGACAAAGGCAAAATCTTGTTATCCATTCCCGTAACTTGGGGTGCAGCCGGGGCTGTAACAACAGTAGTCTTGGCTCCATGGCTGGCAGCTTTAGGAGTAATTGCAGGACTGGTAGCAAGATGCAAAGTGGAAGTAGAACGAGAATCTAGTGACAATATTGGGTCAAGGGATTCAGATCCTGACAGTGCTAATTGAAATACCACCGTCAGGTGGCTTAAGGGATATGGTCATAACGTTCTAAGGGGTAAAACTATTGCCATTAAGCATTCCAACAGAATTGGACATCCTTGGCCCCAACTAAACATATCTTACTAGAAACTGATAAACTGCATATTCAACATGAACAGAGTTTTGACATTATTATTATTACCATCAAACTCTCGCCAAGCCTGTATTCATCACTATCCATTTCTAGCTGATCGTAATTTTCCCTTACCTCTTCTACTATTTGGTGAAGTTCGCAGAGGACGTTTACAACAAGGACAAAAATATCCATCATGAAAAATGTATACCTCACATCTTCTACAATACTTTATTCCTGTACTATAACTCCCAAAACTTGAACCTATTTTTATACATATATTACGACATGGCATTACGAAACACATTACGCATAAATCCAAAGATCATAAAAGCTGTGTTATACCTCTAAGTGAGGGAGGGAGTACCTTAAAGTAGTGGGGATATTCTGGGATGCAACTCCCCCAGTGTATCTACAGTTTAAATTGCAGGAGGATAATTGCTCCACAAGAGGATGGAAATGAGAATGCATTATTAATAAGGATTTTTTAGAATGATCGAACATATCTATACCACTGTCCATGACGTCATCCTAACTTACGGCAATTGTGAATGAATCGAAAGATTTTTTGGCCTATCTGCATCATCTTCTCATTTGAATCGCTGGGGATCCGATCGTGTATCTCGTTGGTCCATGACACCGGCTATTAATAGGCAAATATTTAATATTCTTTGTAACGCTTGATTACGTAAATTGAATGAATCCACTTCTGCGATGAACCTTATCGATAGAGAAGAATTGAAATCGAAACTAGATCGTGGCGATAATTTTAAACTAGTGAATGCCTTGGGAGAATGGGCATTTGAAGCTAAACGAATACCAGGCTCGATTAACATTAGCAATATGCGTGATGCAAGAAATATGCTTGACTTTGACGATGAAATTGTTATACATTGTTCCAATCCGTCATGCATCGCAAGCATAATCGGATATCAAATGTTGAAGGGTATGGGCTACAAGAATATTCGACGCTATGCGGGCGGCATATCCGACTGGGAAGAAGCCGGATATCCGTTAGAAGGTAGTTTCGTAGATTAGTTGGACATTTCCTTTTCATGCATAGTATTCAAACTGAAGTTCAAGGATTAAAAAGATATACAGTTTATGATGTTCCTTGGTCATTCAACGGCTTAATCCAAGACCAGTACCTTTGTTCCAGTCCTTCATTATAGATGATCGGCAGGCGGACCTGGAAGCTGGTTTCTCCAGGGCGAGAGTACACACGAATGTCTCCTCTGTGTGTTTCGGTTACAATCCTGTGGCTTATGCTTAGCCCAAGACCCGTGCCTTTACCCAGATCCTTAGTCGTAAAGAATGGCTCAAAAATACGTGATTTTACATCTTCAGGAATACCTCGATTTCCATTATCTACTATTTCTACCAGCACATGATCATTATCCTCATTTTTGGTGCGTATTAATATCGTCCCATGCTCCCCTATGGCATCAATAGCATTATCTATCAAATTTGTCCACACTTGATTTAGCTCGTTTCCATATGCATTAACATGCGGCAGGTTGGAATCATATTCCCTCTTTATAGTAATGTCAGCTTTCCTTATCTTATACCGCAGAATTGTTAGTGTGCTCTCAATACCTTTGTGGATATCTACATCCTGAAGGGGAGCCTGATCCATATATGAATATGATTTTACTGCCGAGACTAGATCGCTAATTCGTGTGGTACTACTCTTGATTTCATAAAGCAGTTGATCCACCCTCGTTGTGATTGTAAGCCACCTCAAGATATGCTCAAGATTTCTATCTACACCATTATTATTCATCTCCCGCACAGTGTTTGCTTTTGTTGACTTGGTTAAGTTAATTGCGTTGGCGATTTCGTTCAAATCATTTAGATTGATTCCTGCACTCATAAGATCAGATGCTATCTTCCATCCATCGTTAATACCATGGGTTCCGAGCCAGTAAATAATCTCATCCTCTATCTCGCTTTGTTTTATAGAGTCATCTATATCAGCACGAGAATCAGCATAAGTAGAATCAGAGGTAGAAGTAGAGGTGGGAGCATTGCTGAATGTTTGTGAGGATGCTGAAGAAGGCGGACGAAGATTTTGAATATCATCATTTAGTCTATAGATATACGACCATTGAGAAGGAGTCAATCCTCGTTTCCCATTGAGTTTTAGTACTAAGGATTTCCAATCTTGAATGGACTCAGATAATTGTGTCACTGATCTATTGGCAGCCGCTGCAGGATTGTTCAACTCATGAGCAAGGCCAGCTGCTAGTCCACCAAGTGCAATAAGCTTTTGGTTGTGTTGTAACACTGTCTCCAATGTCTTTAGAAGCTGTGCCATTGAATGCAGAATCTGTCTGGTTAAAGAAGGAGAACTGTAGACCATTCGCCAGAATTTGTCTTTATCCCATCTGATTAGGCGACTTTTCTCAGCTGCAAAAGCGGCACACTTATGATCTGACCATCCAAGAATAATCGGGAGTTCCCCAAAATGATCTCCAGTATCATATGTCGAAAGAACCGATTCTTTAGCTCCGTCCCTTAAAATAATCTCGACCTTTCCTTCTACGACGACGTAAAAAGTGTCATGCTGACCTTCTACAAGTATTTTATCACCTCTGTTAAACCATACCTCTTGTCCTTTTTCTAATGAGTTTAACTCCTGTTCATTTAGCTCTGAAAAGAGCCGTATTTGATGAAGCAACGTCTCCTGGTCATGAGTAATCTCGCTACTATTGGGATGAAAGGTCATTCCACTGTTAACACCTCTTGTTTCTCGGTTATTAGGATTTTCATGGGTTCGTTATGAGAGGTCAAATCGATCAGTCATTTGACATCATTTGACATCATTTCACACTCCTTAAATATTGATGTATCAGCTGGATGGCGAGAGACCCCTCTCCAACACCTGTTGCTACCCTCTTCGTAGATCCATGACGCACATCCCCAGCAGCGAATATCCCAGGAATGTTTGTTTCAAGTAAGAAGGGAGGTCGATCCAAGTACCATCCTTTAGGATGTCTATGCCCATCCTGTGTCAAATCTTGGCCGGTTAATATGAAACCATTCTCATCTCGTTCTATTAATCCAGCAAGCACCTCAGTGTGTGGCACTGCACCGATGAATATGTAAAGCAAGGAACAATCAACTGTATGCTGCTCCTCTGTCTGGGTGTTCAGTATAGTAACCAATTCCAGCCGATCTTCGCCTTGTACTTCCATCACTTTTGAATTTAATAATACTTTTATGTTGGATGTCATTCTTATTTGATTAATAAGATAGTACGACATACTCTTAGCTAAAGAATCTCCACGAACTACAAGGGTTACGGATTTAGCATATTTGGAGAAATGAATTGCCGCTTGACCCGCAGAGTTTCCTCCCCCAATCATATAGACATTCTCGCTCAGTGCTGATAACGCTTCTACCATAGAGGCACCGTAATACACTCCAGCTCCGGTCAGCTTGTCTATTCCCTTTATATCTTCTAACTTCCGATATGATACTCCTGACGCGATAAGAAGAGCATGGCAACTTATTTCTTTTCCATCCTTTAAATGAACTATTCTGTATGGACCATCGATTCGTATGCCCGTTGCTTCCTGAGGTGTTAATATCTCGACGCCAAATCGAATTGCCTGTGCAACGGCCCGTCGAGCGAGATTGTTGCCTGTGAGACCTGAAGGAAAACCAAGGTAATTTTCAATATTGGAGCTCATAGCGGCCTGCCCGCCGGGCGCTTGTCTTTCAACCAATAATGTACTAAGCCCCTCTGACGCGCCATATACCGCTGCTGCCAATCCCGCTGGTCCTGCTCCTATTATTATTAAATCATAGAAAGGCATCTGTGCCTGAGTCTTTAGGCCAATTTTTTCAGCGATACCAGAAATATGCGGGTTCTCCATGTGTGAGCCATCAGAAAAAATGACAAGTGGCAGTTTTAGAGAAGGATGCAACTGTGTGAATGGAGGTGATCTAGTTAAGGTGGTGCTATTGTCAACATCAACATTGCTTTCCAGCTTGTTGTCTTTAACAATATTAGAAGTATGGGGGACAGAGATTTGACCTATCCCCTCTCCCTTGGTAGTCGGGGCTACAAGAGAGACCAAACGTAGGCCTTCATCAGATTCTATATCTAGCCACTGGTAAGGAATCCCATTTCTAGCCAAAAAGTGCTTTACCTCATATGATTTTGGCGACCACTTCATTCCTATGACTTTAATGCCCTCGTACGGAGGCTGAAAGGA
The DNA here is from genome assembly GCA_035643435.1 of Nitrososphaeraceae archaeon. Taxonomy (GTDB): domain Archaea; phylum Thermoproteota; class Nitrososphaeria; order Nitrososphaerales; family Nitrososphaeraceae; genus TH5896. The sequence continues at coordinate 20,092 of DASQQK010000110.1, forward strand.
AGTCCACCAATCGTCTAATAAATCATCTAGCACAGGATAGAGACGTACTTCAGGAGGGTCCCATGGTTTCATCAGGTAATAATCAATTTTCGCTTTGTTTATAGACCTTATTGCAGCCTCAGTATCTGCATATGCCGTAAGCAATACTCGTTTTGCGTCAGGGTAAATCTCTATCGCCTTCTCTAGAAATTCTACTCCAGACATTTGAGGCATCCGTTGGTCTACCAAGAGCAGTGCCACCATATCATTTCGTAATTTCAATTGCTTCACTAATCCAAGGGCTTTTTGACCAGATCCAGCTTTGAGAACACGAAACCGTTTGCCGTATTGATGTCTTAAATCTCGCTCAACGGCCTGCACTACTTGTGGATCATCGTCCACGGTAAGCAAAACTGGTTTCATGCCCTTATGTTGATTTCTCTCTCCATATTATCATTCTCAATTTCAATCTAATTATTTTAATTCGTAATCCATATGCTCATCTGCTCATTTTCTACACCAAACTGCCAGAACAATTAATAGTAATTATATTATTGAGAGACTGCCAGCACTAGGATTATGAAAAGGCAGATCAGTGTACTCCTATTTTTATCCTCTCCATGGATAACACTTGCGATCCTAAGTAGTCTTGGTATGATTGCAATGTTTGCTGAGACAATGATACTGCCGGCTATACCAGATTTCGTTGAGGATTTTGATATATCGTATGACAGCTCGTCATGGATTCTAGCAATATTCCTCGTAACGGGTGCGGTAATGACGCCGATCGCTGGTAAACTTGCTGATGTTTACGGCAAGAAGAAGATGCTACTTGTAATATTAGGAACTTACGGCATAGGGATTTTACTGGGAGCTCTTTCCACGAATTTTCCTTTCATGGTTGTGGCGAGGGCAATACAAGGTGTTGGAATTTCTATTTTTCCCATAGCTTTTAGCATCATAAGGGATAAGTTTCTACCAGAAAAACTAGCTCTCGCACAGGGGATATTCAGTTCGATGTTGTCTGCAGGTGCAGTAATTGGTCTGGTTGTGGGCGCAAGCGTTATTGAGAATTTCGGATGGCGTGCCACTTTCCTACTTGTATTACCCGTCGTTATCATTCTTTTTGCATTAATCAAAAAATATATCACGCTGAAAGAAGACGAGACCCTACATACAGTATCAGATAAGAGCTCGGAGTTTTGTTGTAGGTTTATTCACGTAAGGAAGGATATACTATTATCAGAAAACAGAGTTCATGAAAACGGCAAACTGGAAAACCATTATTTAAATGATGATAAAAAAGAGAGACTTTCACTTCGTTCTATAGATCTAAAAGGAGCATTGGCATTATCAGTTACAGTTGTATCTTTTCTGATTCTGCTCCAGTTTATGGAAAAAGGCAGTACCCCATCTACTTATCTTATACAAATTGTTACTTTTTCATCAATATCTATACTCTCGTTAATATTCTTTGTAATTGTAGAGAAAAGTACGCCAATGCCACTAATTGATTTCAAATTACTGACGAACAGAGTTATACTTTCTGCAAATATAGTTAATATGGTGGTGGGAGTGACTGCACTAATGGTAGTATACCAGAGCATACCAATTCTGGTGCGAACTCCTCCCCCTGTTGGATTTGCAGGTGACGCGTTAACTGTCGCACACATTCAGCTGCCATATATGATAGTATCATTGGTATTCTCCATAGCTTCCGGGTTTATAATCTCTAAAATTGGAAATTTGAGGCCTACCGTTATAGGAACCTTGGTCACTACTATTGGATTCTTGACTCTATTTCTACTGCATTCATCAGAGATCGCGATAATGTTAATTCTGGTTATTGTGGCCATCGGTCTAGCTTTCATGCAGGTGGGTTCTATGAATGTGGTCTTGGTGTCGACTCCAAAACAATTCAGTGGCATATCTTTGGGAATGACGCTTCTAATTTATCTTATTGGAGCATCAGTTGGACCGGTGATTGCGGGAATATATATGGATGCCGATCAAGTTGTTTTACAAGCAGGTGATTTCGTTTCCTCTTTCCCGTCTGATGAAGCATATAACCTGATTCTAATGACCGCAACTTTGATCTCAGCAGGTTCCATAGCTTTTGCGCTTTTCATGTACAAGAGCGTAAAAAGCAAAAACAGGATGCTGATAAATTAAATGCTATTGAAATCTAACTTGTGCTATACCCTACAGCTGGTTTATTTATCTATTATTAGGAACCCCATGGCAGGAAGGCAGCAGGCAGAAGGCAGCCGAAGCCTTGCCAATTTATAATAAATCGTTATGTGATTATAGACAAAATGAATCAGAATAGTAGAATAGAGTTTGGGCTTGCTATCCCACAAGGTTGGAGAGGAGGAGACCTACTATTGCAACAGGAAAACGACCCAGTCAAGCAGTATAAATTCTCAAAATCTATATCAATTGCGGCTGATAATATTGGATTTGATTCGATTTATGCATATGATCATTTAATACCTTTTCGTAGACACGATGTAGATAAGAATATTTTTGAATGTCTTACTTTGCTAACTTCAGTAACAGCAGTTACGAAAAGAATAAAGATAGGACAGATAGTAACCTGCAATTCTTATCGTAATCCGCCACTATTGGCAAAAATAATTTCCACACTAGATGTCATTAGTAATGGAAGGACAGAATTAGGAATAGGAGCAGGATGGTATGGGCGAGAATATGAAGCATATGGATATGATTTTCCATCTCCTCCTATAAGAATAAGCCAGCTAGACGAAGGGTTAACAATAATCAAGGCAATGTGGAGTAACGAAAGATCAGCCTCCTTTAGAGGTAAATATTACAAGATACAAGATGCAATATGCAATCCAAAGCCAATTCAAAAGCCTCATCCTATTGTCATGGTTGGAGGTTCTGGAGAAAAATACCTGTTAAAGGTCGCAGCAAAACATGCGGACAGGTACAACCTTTTCTTTGGAACACCTAGCGAGATGAAAAGAAAAATGTCTATTTTGAAGGAATATTGCAAGAGTAACAGGGGCACAAATCATCACAAAGATATTCAGTATTCTGTGGTATTACCTTGTATTATTAGGGATTCAGAAGAAGAAGTCAATCACATTATTGCACAATACAAAAGAGAAGACAAGACTGTGGAGCAGTACCTCAAAGATCTTGTTGATGGTATTACGATTGGTGTTCCAGAAAGAATACTAAAGGGTATTAATGAATATCTCAACATTGGAGTAACACATTTTATCTTTCAATTTATAGGATTAGACGAGAAAGCATTGAAGCTCTTTTATTCCAAAGTTATTACAAAAGTCTAGTTGGCAGGGAATCCACTCTAGCCACTTGTATGTAATATACTGTAGTACAGTTATTTGGCTATCATATAATCTCCGATCCCGACAACCTATTGCTATTTATTATACATCCTCTTAATCTTTTCATATGCTCAAAATTAATCTACAAAGATTAGAAAAGATGACAAACCATGGAGCAGAAGATGACCCACATCGTCATGTTACTGGTAATTTTGCACTTTATAGTGCTGCAGGAACAAAGAGTGGCTCAGTAGTATATTTTGAGCTTGAACCAGACTGTGAACTTGGCAATCATACTGACAGTGCAGAAGAGATAATCTATGTTGTCGATGGGGATATAGAAGCTACTATAGGTAAAGAGAAAGATAGAATTTCGAAAGGTGAATTAGGAGTAGTCCCTGTTATGGAACCTCACAACTTTCGTAACGTAGGTTCGAATACAGCCAGAGTGATTGGCTTCTTTTCTAGCCCAAACATAGTTAGCACATTTGAGAAAGTCTTTATGCCTCTAAACTTCAAGGAGTTTGACACTACTAAACTACCGGCTCCTAAGATGAAGAGCTAATTGCAGACCTGTTTGTTATTTGTCAATCAGTAACAGTCCTCGTGAGAGTGTCGAGATATCGATAACGAAATAAGATAGACCATAATGACTTATGACGGTCATTATAACTCTCCTTCAATTATATCGAGTTCCGTTGCCACATGAGTACATTCTACTCAAAGACATATAATTATTTGATGGAACCTGTGGACTGAACGGTTCCAAAACAGCATTAGTTACCATTGCGATGATCTTCGGAATAGTTTTTGCTGCCTCAATGATTTCTTTTTGTAATAATGCGTCAGATTCAATAAGTAATGAATTTTGCATAACAGTAACGTTGATTCCAAAAGTATTATCATAACTTTTCCACCTCAGAATAGAAGGCCCAGAATCGCCAATTTTTCCCACCCACCTAAGATTTTCAAACCATTTCCCAACCAGCCTTAAGGTTATTCTATCAATATCAAATTTAGTAATATTCATCTCCAAATATGCCAGTTGGTTATATTTTCTGTGATTATTATTACTAGTCGTTGAAGTAGTAGTCATACCCAGATGTTGTCCTAATTTAGTTAATCGAAATCCATAATTCTTGATTTGTTCGATTAGACCTAAATCAACGAGTCGCTTAATTGACCTACTAATACTCTGCTGGTGCATATTAAGTTCCCTCACTAACCCATTAAACGTATAACTGGAGTTAGCATTTGCATTACCTTTTAGGAGTAACAGGATTTTGTTATCATTATCATGTAATTCATTCAATACCCTTGAGTTCAATGCAAGAGATTCGTTGCTTCCAACCAACATGGCCTGTTGACTTGGTAATCCCCGAAGTGATTCAGAATAGACATCATCTGCCATTTTAGTGCCATCTACTTCATTATCCTTCGGTATCTCGGTAGCTTCGTTAACCACTATGTTATCATTATTATCAATTTCTCCAATATTAGCCTTTTTGCATCGCTATGAAGCTTCACAGACATCTTCGATCCCTATGGCTGCCTCTAAATTATAAAAAATATGGTATAATCTCTCATAATACCTATAAATCATTTCTGCTAAGTAGATCTGTAAAGATTGAGAGAATTGATCTGTAGTAGGTTGTTTCTTATCACAAGTTTGCTTTTCATACTTAGTGCACTTTTCCTCATTCTTGCCGAACATGGACAAATTCAAATCATGGCCGAAGGTGAACTTAATTTCGTTTCTTTGAATTCAAGCAGCACGAGTGTCGGTGAAAACAATACCGATGTGTTGAGCAACGATAGCCTCGAAGAAAAAATGCAGATACAGATCTGTGATGCATCTCATCCATGCTGAAATTTCTGCAATAGACTCAGGATTCTTAACAGTACAACTTATGATATCTAATTGATGTGAGCATGATAGCAATTTATATATGCATTATCCCTTACTAGTAACATGTCAGAATACATAGACGGTACATTTAGATGTACAATATGTGCAAAGGAGTTCCTTACGAAAAAAGATGCGGATTCCCATTACCGCGAGGATCACTCTACTGAAGTTGTCGATATACATGAATGAATGTCTGATTTGGCTAGCACCGCAGGGCTGGAACAATTATGGTCGGTTACTGTTTGATATGTCGTTTATCTAATCCACTTAGAAGCAATTGAGATTGAGATCAGTAGTAATGCCGGTCTCTTCGCCAAGCCATAGTAGAATACCCTAATTCTATTACTATAACAGATCATTTATGGATGACTCGTTTAAGAACTGTGGAGTGAACCCTTTCTATCTTCTTGATCTCCCTGTCTATTACATACCTCGTAATCTCTTACTAAGGGATCAAGTGGTAAATTGGTTCATATCTATTCAACATGATATTTATCACTAATAATTCTTACATCTTTTATTATAGCATCTGAATTGAAACTAATAACATAACATTCAGTCGAACCTGTTATTATATCCAAATTTTCATCCATTGAATATAATCATGCTAGAATGCAACAATAACTATAGCAGAAATGATCTGCGCAAAGTTTGTGAAGCGGCTCTATCCGCGAGTAGGAACGTAATATTTGCCGCTTTGGTTAATACAAATGGTATATTGATTGTTGGCAAGTTTAGATACGATAGATCTTTTCATAAGTCATCTTATGAAAAGATTAGGACAGACGTATCTGATGGTTGCATATTCTATCTGGAACAATTACTGCCATATTTAATGAGGGCAAGAAAGTTGCATAAAAATGACAAGAGTGATAATAATGGTAACGGGAATGGCGGGAATTTAACAAAAAGGGATGGAGAAAGAATAGAATTAGATCTGATAAATGTAGATGGCAAAGTCAAGACTGCAATCACCAGGATACCAGAATTGCCTGATATGTTTTTGTGTGTTGAATACATTTCATATAATTGAATTTGTGTTTTTGAGATTGATCGACATTTACAAGTTTGTGTCTGCGGACGGGGTAGGGTAGACAGTCGTTTCTCGTAGCACTTAATTCCAAAACTAGATGCATTTGCAATCATGTAACCATGACTAATCGTAATGCTCTTACATTACCATAACTTAAAGATGTAACTGTTGAATTCATTTAAATGTTCAGCTTAAGCAATCATACTACGATTACAAAATTAAAACAAATTTATTCCTCTCATAAGCACAATCACTTTTTAGGAGCACGAAGCATGGCTAATATGAGCGCATCTACATAATAATGATTAGCATTTAAAGAGGTCAATTTTGATGTTAAATTCTATTGTTCCTAAGAAAGCAGTCATTTCATTGATGCTTGCAAGAATTTTCTATACCGTAAATTGGTTTAATGTACCTGCTATTTTCATTTTTATAGCTGTTGATTTTGATGAGGACATTTCTGTATTAGGACTGATAACTGCAAGTTTTTTTATCGGAGTCGGCCTCTTTCAAGTTATAGCAGGAATCCTTGCTGCTAAATACTCTCCGAGAAAAATTGCTATTCTTGGTATAGCGATCGCTTCTACTGCAGTTTTTTTTTCTGCATTCTCTACGGACTTGTTGTCCATCGCAGTACTAAGATTTATTGTAGGACTAGGCATGGCTTTTTTCTTTGGTCCAAGTGTAATATTGATTTCACAGTATGTGGGAAAACAATCTGAAGGTCTGGGCATGGGGCTGCTCAACTCAGCGCATGCTATTGGTGGAATCATTGGCCTCTTCGGATGGGTATTAGTGGCGGAGTATTTTGGGTGGAGAACGAGCATAGTTCTGAGTGCGATAGCTGGTATCATAACCTTGATCATCCTACAAATATGGTTACCCAGAACAACTGGACTATCCTCGGATAAGCGAACTAGGATAAGAGCAGATACAAGCAATGAACAGCTAAATAGGATCCCATACACCAGTAGCAATACTGGTGCTGAAAATCAAAGATTTAATTTTAGGAGCAGGTTTGGTCACGTGCAACATATACTTCTTAATAAATCCCTCATTAAACTTGGTCTGGTATTACTTGGATTTCAAATTGGTTCAGGTCTGATCTGGTCTTATATCGTATTTTATCTTGCAGACCACATTAAGATTAATCCGGCAATTGCAGGGCTAATCGGAAGTCTTAATCTAATTGTGGCTATAGTGTCTTCACCGATAGTTGGAAAAGCATATGATAAACTAGGAAATGCAAGAAAACTGCTAGCAATATCTGGAATCATCTCTGCAGTCAGCATAATGATGATTGGTGTCCTGCAGTCTCAGGTTTACCTCATTGGTATTTCTGTAGTTGTGGCAGGCTTCTTTCTATCTTGGGGTTTTGTAATAGTCTATGTTAAGGCTAAACAAGTGAATACAAAGTCTCCTCCCGCCTACCAGACGCTTTCCGTGAGCTATGTTAATGGTATTTCCCTATTTGGTGCCTTTTGGATACCCATTCTTTTTGCTTCCCTAAGCAATCAATTCGGGTACATGACTGCGTGGGTTGTCGGAGGAGCGATATTCCTTGCATTGGTTATTCCAGTCTTAACATTAAAAGAATGATCCTGCTATGTGTAGGGCGGTACTCTTGTGTTTGGAAAGTAAGATCCCTCCTGCTACGGCGAACATACCCAATATTGCTAATCAATTAGAATATAATTTGCATTGCTCGACTCAATGAGTGCCGATAATTAGATCAAAAAATATTCTCATTCATAACTATCAAGCCTTCGACTGCGATGTATTTGGTGAGCTAGATATCAACAAATAATACAACGGAGAACCCTACTACATCATGTAATACAGCTTTCAGCGCTGAAGGTACAGAAGGGTATGAATTAGATAATGTTATAGACTGCGAACGCAATTCATCAGTTGAAAATATTAAATATGATATGATGGATATAGTGGATCCAATACGGCTGGCTGCTGTGGGCAATAGATATCCTTATCATACTTCTACTCAGGGAGTCGTGCTTTACAAGAAACGAGGTAATGAACATAGCTTTTTGATGCTGTACTGGACTATTGTATCGTCGTCGCATCAAGCGGGTGATCAAGGAAAGCTGCAAACCAATGAATTTCTATTTAAAGCGAACCTTCCGCGTAATGTGGCGAATAATTTGGTGCCCTGTACGCAAGAAGAAGCATTTGACTTTTTGTATAGCTTGTATGGATCTAACAGGAACTCAGACGTTACTGATGAGGAAATAGATCAGATTCTGAGAATTTATCTTCCTGATAAGTCTATTTCAAGATAGGTTCTGCAGTATTTCGCTAACATATTGAAAGAAGCTGTTCTTGGCCATAAATTGGATTGTGGCGTCTTATTTTAAACTGCTTCTTCCAAACCACGTGGATTGAATTGTAACAAAAATCTGTTTTAAGATTATTTTCTATTTCGATTGTTATACAGGGAGGAAAGGCCGTACAAAAGATATAACCAAGCATTTTGATAGAGGAGTATGCCATTTAGTATAATATCCTTCGCGTTAAGGTCTTGTGAAAATAATAATGGACAAGAATAATACAAGCGGGCGGGACAAACGAAGGTACTCGGATTTCATAGTAGGTCTCGGGTTGGGTGCGGTAGGTGTTGTCATTCTTTCGTCAATATTGAAACCGCGATGCCCTAAATGTCGGAAGAAGATATTACGCGGAATTCATGAATGTCCGTTCTGTGGCGCTAACTTGTAATATGACTCGCAAGCACACTGAAATACTCGTAATTGTATGGTGCACCTTATGACTTTTTAATTATCTTGTAACACTTGTACATCAGCTACGCAGTTCGTATATTTCAGTACATTTTGTTATTGTTACTATCCTAATGTGTTGACGTGGGAGGATCAGTCATTTTTATGTCCCTCGCAGTGTCTGTTAATTCCCCTTTTTGGGTGATTAGGAGAGCCAAAATATGTGAGAACTAGGATATTGTTAGCCTCTCTAACCGGTGATTTGGCTGCTCACTCAGAAAAATTCAAATCAAGCAATTCTAGTTAAACAAGATATGCCAAAACATACAATAGTCAAATCTTTTAATCAATTATGAGACAAGAAAAAATGTGCAGTCGAAATAAAAATGAGAATAATATGGACAATGACAAAATGACTCTTGATGAGGTCGGTCAGGCATGTACCCGGTATAAGGGGTCAGCAATTTTGTTGTTAGCAATTTCAATGTATCTGGCTTTCATACTAGTTCATCTACCGACAGGATCGATTGATTCTATCGCTTATGCACAACTTCCACATCTACTACAAGGGTCAAATAATGATCATGATTTAGGTTTAGGGCAGACAAATGCTTCTTCACCTGCCAACTCAATACTAAGATCTTACAGTAACCTCTTTAATGATGTTTTCAATAAGACACAAGGATCTGTTGTACAAATAACTAGAACGGCACCCCAAACAGGTATCACTTTAGATCCTTCACAGGAGAATAGAACAGTATTGGGATCTGGTTTTGTGTTCGATCAAGATGGACACATTATTACCAACAATCATGTGGTTGCTAACGCTGAGGTAGTAGATGTTACATTTACTAATGGGGATAGGGCTAGGGCCAATATCACAGCAGTAGATCCATTTGTAGATTTGGCAGTTCTTAAAATTATCGACACAGAAAATAACACCTTAGGACTAGAAAACCACCCAATTCCACTCCGACTTGCCAACTCGTCAGCTTTACAAATAGGCGACTCAGTGATTGCTATCGGAAATCCTTACGGCCTTGCGGGAACGATGACAACGGGCATAGTGAGCCAAGTAGGCAGATTAGTTCCAGCCCCTGGTATTGGCTTCTCGATTCCAGACGTAATTCAAACTGATGCTGCTGTGAATCCAGGAAACTCTGGTGGTCCCCTATTAGATACACAGGGTAGGGTATTGGGAGTTACTTTTGGAGGCTTTCCTGGAGGAGTGAATTTTGCGATACCATCAAACCTTGTACAAAAAATAGTTCCAGCTCTGATCACTGAGGGAAACTACACTCATCCCTACCTAGGATTTACCGGAGCCACCCTTACTTCGGATCTGGCAGCTAGTATTGCAAATGTATCCGAAAATTTGAAAGGAGTATCTGTAAATACGATAGTACAGGGGGGTCCTGCAGACAAGGCGGGCTTGAATGGGACTACAATCGATCAATATGGTAGAAAGCATGGAGGAGATGTAATCGTAGCCGTTGACGGTGATAAGATTAGAGAATTTGAACAGTTAGTATCCTACATAGAGGGAAATAAGTCTCCTGGCGATAAGGTAGTTCTAAGTGTGTTTAGGAACGGAAATGTAATAGATTTGGATACAATACTGGAAAAGCGGCCCGCAAATTCACCTCAAAACAATAGTACAGACCAATCATAATAGCATAAATAACATATATTATCCGATGACGAAGCCGAGAACTAACTTCATGTTCCCGTCATCTTCTCTCACTTTTTCATGAATAAATTTCTAAATGCCTCATATTATTAGGCTCATCATGCAGCAAAAAGAATCCTATAATGCAGTCAGAAAAAATCTTCATAATTGAGATGGTATGAATCAGGATAACTGATGGTACTATTAATTACATTTCATCCAGTCCGAATTTCCTGTGTAAGATTCTCTGGTCACTTGTTAACGCAGCAACATGATGACTTAGAGGTTTCATGGATAATATAGGTTCACACTGATCTAAGTAAGGTGCATAACAGTCATTTACAATCCAAAGAATTCATGTAATACTTCGCTAACGATAACGGGTTTCTCGGTATGCGGGGCGTGCCCTGCATCTTCCACTATTTCTAATGAGGAATTCTTGATAGTTTGCTCAAACAATTTTGAATGTTCGATGGGTATCAAATTGTCGTTTTTGCCCCATATAATTAGAGTCGGCAAATCCTGAATTCCTTTTAACCTGTGTAGGCCGATCTGTGTGTTAGTGCTGTTGAGAAATGCGGACTTAAAGGCGTGCTTTGCTCCTGGCCTATTGATCCTAGTTATAAAAACATCAACCAGTACTGGAATAACCCTCCAAGACTGGGCAACTAACTGTTCAAATACCCTCTTCACCTTATCACGGGATGCACTAATAGCTGCTTCCAGATATTCATCTAGTAGAGGAGTAGGCCTATCAAGCGTTCCTGATGAATCTATCAACACGAGGTTGTCTACTATGTTCCTATTCTCAATTGCTACTTCGGCCGCAATGTATCCTCCAAGAGAATGACCTATTATGGTCGTTTTGCCATCATCAATTTTAATTGAACGCATGAAATCCACAATAAACTCCCTGAAAGTATTAATTGTATAATTGAGATGTGGCGAGTCACTTCCACCGAAACCTATAAGATCGACGGCTACTGTATGATAGTGTCTTGAGAATGCTTCGGGAATATCTATCCATCTGTCTAATGAAGAACCAAGGCCATGGATAAATAAGAGATGCTTAGAGGTTCCGCCGTCTTTACCAAATTCCGTGTACCTTATATTTGAACCTCTTATTGTTATGTTGCGATCAACCATTATTTTTGTTCTTATTCCTGAACCGGATATTATTTGTTGCATTCTCTGTATATCTGTCCAAGGCATTTCACTTGGTCAATTCAACTCCAAGCACCATTTTTTACAGATGTTAACTTCCAGATCATTTACACTATTTTCCAATATCTTAGGAGTTGCTGTATGGAGGTATATGGGTTTTTGACTGCGTATAATGATAATAACAACATCGCCGCGCTTGATATCCATGTGCTCCTCTTAAAAGATGAAATGGTCTTGAGATTGCTCTCATTTTTTGGAGCATATAAAAAAGCGACACAGCTCGATGCTCTTGCCATTCTTGCTCAGGATGATAAGTTCATGAAGGTAGCAGACGATTTACATAAAGGTTTTGATAAGAATTTTAAAATGGCAATGCATCTACGAACCAATTCCTAGTTACCCGCCGGGACTGCTGCCTATTTAATTTCATTTTGTAGTAGGGTGGCATAGCGACTCCTCACTTCTCATATTTATTTGTCGACCATGACCTACTGCAAAGAACTTACTGAAGATGAGTTTGTTGCAGTTTGGATCTTGACAACACCATAGGGCCATACAGTTACGATTTCCACACCTCCTGCAATATGACACTGGAGTTCCGTCATCTTCACCGTATAATTTCATTGGAGAGGCAAAATTGAATTCTAACTTTTCAAACTTAGACGTCATTTCCGACATGACGTATTTGTTATACAGTGTAGGAATATATGAGAACTAATGACATATCCAGTTCGTTCTTGTCTATCCTACCATCTTATCAGATTGGCCCTGAGTTGAGGGTATGCAGGATCCTCAATGGCATGTGGCAGGTTGCAGGCGGGCATGGATATATTGATCTTGAAAAAGCAGTTGAAGACATGATAAGGTATCATGATTCAGGATTTACGACATGGGATCTGGCTGATATTTACGGACCAGCAGAAGTCCTCATAGGGGAATTCAGGCGCAGGTTGAGAAAATTAAGAGGCCAAGCAGAGCTTGACAGAATTCAGGCATTAACAAAGTGGGTACCATGTCCAGGAAAAATTACACGATCTGTAGCTATCAAAAATGTGAATAGATCACTTAACAGAATGAATGTTGGCTCGATCGATTTACTTCAATTCCACTGGTGGGACTATAATAATCCATATTACATGGACGCTCTCAAATTCTTAGACGACTTAAGGAATAATGGAATAATCAAGAACATAGGTCTTACAAATTTTGATACGAAGAGAGTGCAAATCATGATGGAGGCAGACTTGCCAATCGTGTCGAACCAGATTCAATATTCAGTCATTGATCGGAGACCAGAAGTAAAAATGATACCGTTTTGTCATAAGCATGACATCAGTCTTCTTGCCTATGGGAGCCTTTGCGGCGGGCTAATTTCAGACCGTTATTTCGGAAGAAAAAAACCCGCTGCTGATGAATTAGACACTTTAAGTTTGCAAAAGTACTACCAAATGATAGAAGCATGGGGTGGATGGGATTTGTTTCAAGAACTACTGTCGAATTTGAAGGCAATTGCACATAAACACGAAGTTAGTATTGCGAACATAGCGACACGGTACGTACTTGATAGGCCAGCAGTGGCAGGAGTTATCATCGGCACCAGACTCGGGATAGTGAACCACAGAGTTAGTAATGGACAGGTGTTCAACTTAAAGTTGGATAGGTCAGATCTGGATGCCATAGATGTTGTATGCAAAAAGTCAAACAACTTGTTTGAGATAATTGGGGACTGTGGTGACGAGTATAGATGATGATTATAATTGGAATAGAATAATGCAGCTAGTGGTCAATAACGTTAGTTATTATGATAATTATGATCATGAAAAAGTGAAGTCGTGCATATGTATGACATATATGCCTAAAAATCCTATGATACCTCCTAATACGGATAGATAGATATTATTGGGTAGATTACTGGGAAATCCTATCTCTGCCAACATGAGCTGTGCAACCAGTGTAATTATAATGCTAGAAGAGCCTATGGTAGCCGTAAGAGATGCCCCTATCCTACTTAGGCCTGTGGAATATGATAGAGATCCTATGAATGGTAACAGCGAAAATAATATCAATGTTACAATAATAAGCGTTACACGTTGGGTATTTGCGATATCGTGTATTAGTATGAATGTTTCATCTGTTAGTACATTTGCCGTCTCATCTAACAGTACTCCTACAATCATAAATCCAATCAATAAAAGCCCAGAAGTCAGCATTGAAGAAGCTGCCACTTCTATTGGGGAATGTCTTGATACTAGTTTTGTTAGAAATAGAACACCCAGTGCAAATCCAAATGAAGAAATTATGGCTTCCAAATCTCCAAAAGTGACATTGAATATATCTGGTAATGTTGACGTGTTTGACAACCCATTATCTATCCAGTCTACATTTTCTTCTGCATTAATGCCAGAGTTACTTATAATGGCCAATACGAACCCGAGTAGGGCGAGGGCTACACCAATGATGTGAATACTTTTTAATTTTTCTTTCAAGAAGGCCCTAGCGAGAAGAACTATTATCACAATTTCTAATGGTCCTGCAATCAGAAGTTCTTTTGAAGCACCGATTCTATTTGTGGAATCATACCATGTGAATATCCCGATCGATAGAAATAGAGATGCTAACAAGAGATTCTTCCATGATTTAGTGAAAAGGATAGTAACTCTATCCTTTTTCTTAAGAACGATGATTGTTACTATTAATAGCATTACCCCCCCAAGGTTATACTTACCGCTGATAACAGAATTGGAGGTATTTGTATGGACGAATAAGTTGTTAAATACTCAATGACTATGGATTCAATAGAAATAGTTACTGCATAAACAAATACAACCCAAGATTTTTGAATTAAGAATGGCAATACGAGTGCTTCCATCCATGAGCCGCGTTTCTGTTTAATTGAAGATTTAGAACAGTATTATTCGAGTAGCTTACCTTACCTACTGGAGCACACATTTAATGACCTACCTTATCTTTTGCCTCACAAGCTAACCAATAAAAAACATGAAGGCTCCAATTTTATGGAGCCATTCAGTTCCGTAATATTCGCTGTTATTGGCCACCAAACAACCTCGATAATGCTTGAGCCAATTGTTCGAATGGATTTTGTGGTTCGGTCTGGTTCTGCTGTTCTGTTGGGCTAGGGGGCGCTGCTTCTGGTGCTGGAGCTGCTTCTGGTGCTGGAGCTGCTTCTGGTGCTGATGGTCCTGTCTGGCCAGCTTCTCTTATCGCCGCTTCGAAAAAGGTCTCATTCGATTCACCTTGTGCAAAAGATAAGTGAGGTGTCACAAAGAGTGAACCAAAAGCTAGTGAAGTGATTGTAAGAGAGGCCATGTATATGAGACTGGAGAATTTTTGCTTAGCTATTATTTTCATCAGGAAGAAAGTAATAGATTTTAGATTTAAATGTTTACAAGATTTGCTGAATTTAGACGCTTTGCATAGGTTCTGTCAACTTTTAGGGACACAACGGGGAAGGGTGCTTGGAACATAAAATTAAAGGAATTAGAAGTATTTTAAATCACAACTAAACTAGCCTATGCAGGAGTAATAATTCTTCTTGTCACTAAGCCAAAGCTTGGCCCCATGACAATCTTCAAGATGTATAGCTCAGACTCAGCTATCTACCATAAGATAATCCTATGCCACAGACTCTTGAATTAAGATTTTAACAGTATTAATGTCAAGATCCATTTGCTCAGCTATCAGGTCCTCTGTAATACCAGAATCATGAAGGTTTCTAACCATTATTCTCTTTTCCTCATCTACCAGTTTTCGAGGTTTCTCAAGTTTTAGTTCTGCTTCGACGCTCTTGACATAATCTGTAACTTTGGTTACGATGCTATTTACGTTTACATCTTTCTCAGTAGAAAATACCAATATAAGATCTGCTAAAATGGGTATACTGAACAGTAATACTTTATCATGGGCATAGACCATATACCTTAGCTCTCCCAAGTCTGTAGAAAAGTGCTTCCGCATCTGAACTGTATGAGCTGTTTGCGAAAGGCTGACTTCAGAATTCTTACCTGTTAGGAGGTGTACAATGCCTTCTACGGGGCCACCCGAATATAGATGACCTGACTTTTCCAACAATCCTATGAATCTGATATTCGAGTCAAGCTTGAGAATACCCTTTAAAAGATCTGCTGTGTTCAATAAAAATCATAGAAATGAAGAGGGAAATATATTCTTTAGTTAACTTGGTTACTGCTGGATTTTCATCTTTGGATACTTCGGTCTAATCAGGAGTACTAGACAGACGGCTGAAATGAACCTAGCAATAGCAGATACTGCAGTAACTGATCTCGCGCCAAGGGAATTTTTAGGAGAAAAGGTCATTGATTTGCCGTACTCACAGATAAGGATAAAGAACTGGATAGCCATCAATCTCTTCAACCGACATCACGATAACGAATCTTTTTCCCCACAACGCAATTTTACTAGCAATTATCGACTAGAAAAAGCTAACACCATACTGATCTATGTGGTTTAGAATGATCCAAATGTGATTCTTAGGTTCCACAACATATCTTGTGCTTCAGACTATGAGCAACCAATACTGCATCACTGATCCTACTTTGCTAATGTCTTTGGGAATGTAGTGCTGGTGAGAAAATTAAGTGAGAGTAGATAGATATACGATCCCAGAATATTTTGCTTGTATTCAATATAATTAGAATTCGTAGCACGAAACTAAGTATCAAAAGTCTTGCAATTAATATCTTTAATACAAAAATAAGCGTTAACTTAAATACAATAATTAATATGAAGAATAAAACCTCTTCTCAGATCTCTGATGTAGTAACTGTATGTTCTGGAGTAGGGATTATATTGTTTGTGACTATGAATTTTAATTTGGTTTTTGCTCAGGAATCCAATGAAACGATGTCATTATATAGAAATCCAGGAGCTAATTTAGAAATCAGCTATCCATCTTCATGGGAAAAGAGGGAGTTTCCAGCTGCTGAAAATAATTCGATTATTGAGTTCCTCGGCCCATCTATGGGAGTTGAACCTCGTACCCCGTCAGTAAATGTCTTCATATTTCAGTCAGGAAATCAATCAGTAGAACAAGCGGTGAGTGAGGTGATAGATGAACTAGATGACGTCCAAATAAACGCCACAATTTTGAAACTGCACGAGTTGAACGTAACTGCACCTGTGCTGGAATACATGGTCAGTACGGCCCACCAAGAATTTCACAAATTGCAATTGTGGATAGAAAGAGCTGAAAGAACGTACGTGATAACATATACCAATTTGCCTAGTAAATTTTCAGCATCTCTCCCACAATTCATGGAAATGGTCAATACAATAAAAATAACATAGGATATTTCAAATATATGAACAAGCTTCGGTCACAGTGGACCTACTAAAGAAATTATCTCCACCGCAACGGATGCCATCTGAGTAAATTCTTAATTATATAAAGTTTTATGTTATGGAGTAGAATTGATAATATGTCTATGCAAATTCATCATGTTATACTCTTAGGACTTGCACTTTCACATACATTTATCATTAATCTAGCTAGGTAATCCTTATCTTATCCAAGAATCTTGTATTTAACATTGGTAGAAATAACTCATGATATTCATTCCATAGATGGCTTGGAACATCCGTTTATATCATCTGGTATCGTGTCATATCTTGTAGAGGAAGGACCAAAGGATTTAACACTCATTGATACCTGCTTCGTTAAGGATTTACCGAAGCTGGAGAAATATTTAAGAAACATAGGTCATAGCATTGATGAAATAAATCGTATAGTTTTGACTCATGTTCACATTGACCACACACAAGCCGTTAATGAAATAAAGAAGATCTCAGGAGGACATGTCAAGATATACTCACACTGGATTGAAGCAGAATATCTAGCCAGCAATCCAAAGTACCTTGGACCCCCCTCCCATGAGACTATCATGCAAATATTCCAAAAATATGGGATTAACATTGATGACCTGATTAAGAGATTTGGAGGCTTTGAACAAGAACAGGTTATCGTTGATCAGGTACTAAAAGATGGAGACATGATAGGAAAAAAGCTGCAAGTAATTCATACGCCTGGACACACACCAGGACACATATCACTTTACTCTGAGAAGGAGAGAATAATTTTTGGTGCTGATTGTCTTTTTAAATCTGTTATGGATATTGATGGTCTATCTGTGACACCGTCAGAGGTGTCTATAGACCCCGCTACATCTGCGATATCTGCTTATAGACTCTCCCAAATTAAATGTGATAAATTGCTTCTAGCTCATCAAGATTCTCCGGTATTAGAGGGAGCTCAGAACGTTATAGAACGAGCTGCAATAAAGGCTATTAGGAATTTGAAATCGTAAGACAGAGGTCAGGGTATAACTAAATGAATGTGACTACTACCTTTTCTGATATGCCTAGATGCCTCAAAGTATGAGATTTGATTATCAGCCAGATCTGGTAAGATATATTTACACATCAGACTACCAAGAACAATGTCATATTGTTGTTAATAGCATAGAATTGGGGTGGTATTGTAGTAGTAGGATCTTTGATCAGATTACTTTTTCGGCTACAAGCACATACTCCACTTTTTATAGAATTCATCTTACAACAAGCACAGGACATTGAGCATGTGTGATCACGTGTGAAGCTACACTACCAAGCAACGCCCGCTCCGTTCCAGTCTTTCCTTTTGTTCCAACTATGATCAAGTCGATCTCATTCTTTTCCACATATTTAAGTATCTCAACAGAGATCGAGTCAAGCGCGATAAGAACTTCAATTTTGGTGTTAATGTTTCTATTACGCGTACTTGTGGCCATAGATTCAAGCCATTTATATGCCTGTAAGTAGGCAGCTTCAGCTGATTTTACAGGAGAAGGAGATGGTAAAATATTATTGCTAACTTCATTCATAATATCATTATCATATCTCATCTCAGAAGGGAGAAGGTGTAAGAGAATTAGATCGGCCTTATATCTTGCAGCTATAGTTCGTCCATAACTCATTATATTATTGGATTGTTCAGATTGATCCAGAGCAACTAGCATCCTTCTAAAGATCTTCATATCTTATTTTCTATCAATTCCTGTTTATTTCGAGTGAGATTTTATTGTTTACCATTTGAAAATTCCACTCTACCAATCTTCTCCGCAAATGAAAATCCGGATATAACCTACATCGACCTGCGGCGATGTAACTAAACGTGCTCTAGGTGAGATTTGAATAAGAAGGTCTAGTTCAGGATGACTGCTCATTGAAACTAACCTTGCCTACATATCAAGCAAAGTCATAACCATGGATCCCAGTAGAACGTTAGCCTGTGGCATCACAGTCAATGAAGTCAGAATATTATGGTGCAAGTCAGACCATGGTAAAACAGATGAATCATGAATATCCTCCTTCAGATTTGTCCGTTTTGTAAGGATCAAATCATAACTATAAAAATTCCAAAAGAGGGTCAATTTATCTGCTATCCAAATGATATCGAACTACTATAAACTTAATTGATAATGATATTTCATGCTAGCTGACCCATCAGTACCTAGTTAGAATGAGGCGTCTATGCCTTAGAAAAGGACTTCTCTCTAAATAGTAACATGTTAGTAATAAAGATAAGGCGGGTGCTGCATATACATGGTATATTTTCAGCGTATGCTGTTATATATGCGACAGATATACAAATAATGGTCACAGCTGAACAAGCATTCAGGATACGTCTTTGAAAAACATTAGCGGATCAAGACATACCCAGAATTCGAGTATTATCAGAAAAGGATCCAAATATAATATTCACGTACCTTCAATTATATTAAGTGACGATGACGCTATGACGTGACTTATTTCTATAAATGCTGGTCAATTAATACCTCACTTACATATATACTTCTAGGAGGAAGAAAATGACCACAATAGTTGGTATCAGAACAAAAGAAGGAGTCGTACTCGGCTCTGACAAAAGAGCCAGCAAGGGCTTCTTTATAGGTTCCAAAATTACGCAAAAAATAATTAAGATTGATGACACATTAGCAGTGGCAATTGCTGGGCAGCTATCTGACGCAGATTACATAGTTAAGCTTGTCAAGGCTGAGAGGAATTTGATTGAATTACGTAGGGGATTTCCTGTCACAGTAAAAGAATCAGCCAGGCTAATTGCGAATCAGACATACAATGGACTCAAGAATTATCAACCATACTTCATAGAATTACTGGTAGGTGGAATAGATCAAGAAGGCGGTCACATATTTGTTGCAGATATGAGTGGAGCCATTACTGCTGAGGAATTTGCTTCCTCAGGTTCGGGTGCTCCTATTGCTTATGGAGTCCTTGAAAGTATATACTTCAAAGATATGACTAATGAACAAGCAAAGGAAGTTGCCACTAAAGCGGTGGCCGCGGCAATGGAAAGAGATCCTGGTTCGGGAAACGGCATAGATGTATTGGCGATCCCTAACCTTCACCTAATTGAAGTGGAGGAAAAGACTTAGAAATGGCTGATATTGGTAGCTCTAACCCAAGATTTCCTTACTACTATGGACCTGAAGGAAGACTATTATTAGTAGATAGTGCTCTTGAGGCTGTTGGTAGGGGTTCAACCACAATAGGAATCAAAACGTCAACTTTTGCTCTGATCTCTAGTCACATTAAGCCTACAAGACCTTTAGTAGAACCATCAGAGAAGATATTTGCAATAGATAGACATGTCGGTGCTACTGGTTCTGGATACATTGGAGATATACTTCAGTTAATTGATGAGATGAGAATTACTGCACAGAAACACAGATTAATCTATGATAGTCCCGTAGATATAAAGTCGCTCGCAAGACAGCTCAGCTCTTACTTGCACGACTTTACGATTTATGCAGTTAGACCTCAAGCAGCATCGATAATCATTGCAGGACTAGATCCGGCGGGGGTTCAGCTGTATCAAGTTGATCCTAGTGGCACATACTTCAGTGGATCTGGTTTTGCAATAGGACAGTATTCAGAGACTGCAATTGACGTAATTCAGAAAGAGTATACCGAAGATATAACCCTTGATCAAGCAGTCCAATTGAGCGATAGAGCTATAGAGAAGGCATTAGGAGAAAAACCATCGGTAGATAGAGGACTTGTCACTGCAAAACTCGCAAGGTTTGAGAAAATGGCAGATAGCGGGTCTTATGCTTAATATAACCTTTTTTTATCGTCTTTGTAATACGATACCAGTGTTTGTAGTAAATATTATGCATATCGATATCGAACTGAGAATTTAGATGGATAGATAGATAACTGTCATTCATAAGATTATCAGTATTGTATTATCGGTCCTACTTGTGATATAATAGAACACTCCAATCTCATAGAGAAAAAATATGTAGTCAGATTGTTGAACATAGTTCCCTCTTTGTGAAGAGTTGCCATATTTGTGAGATGGTCCAACTTGCCTTGAATTCTGTTGACTACCAGAATAACAACCCTTCGAGTAGGTTGAAGTCAACTATAAATGCCTGTGTAACTGCTTATAATTTATTCTCAAAATTGGATAAAGGGGGAGAAATACGCGTTAAAATTAAACAAAAAATCAAGATTGATAACTAATAGGAATATTAGCTATGCATGACAATGTTATAGGATATAATCAAAAGGCGGAATCTAATGCCAAGAATGAGGTTGATGATCCTTCATTACCTGTTGCACTACGGATGGAAAATGTTTCAAAGATCTTTAGATCTCCAGCAGGAGAATTGATTGCGCTTAGAGAAATAAGTTTTTCTGTTAAAAAAGGCGAATTTATCTCAATTGTGGGCCCTTCTGGGAGTGGTAAGTCAACTTTGCTGAACATTATCGGTGCATTGGATCGCCCCTCCAGTGGAAAGGTGTTCATTGATAATGTGGATATTTTTTCCTTAAAAGATAGTCAGATTGCTCAAATGCGAAATTCTCTAATAGGTTATATTTTTCAGTCTTTTAATTTGATTAATAGAACATCGGTTCAAAAGAATGTTGAGATTCCAGCTATTATCTCTGGGATGGATAGCGAAGAGCGACACAGACGATCACTAAAACTATTAAGAATATTAGGAATCGAAGACAAAGCGTCGCTTAAGCCGGTAAATTTAAGTGGAGGACAACAGCAACGGGTAGCCATCGCTAGATCACTCATGAATAATCCTGCCATAATTCTTGCTGACGAACCTACTGGAAATTTAGACACAAAGACAGGACAAGAAGTTTTTGAATTATTGAGAATGCTTGTGAATAGATTCAAGAGAACCATCGTATTTGTAACACACAACTCTGACCTTTCATCTAGAACAGATAGAACCATTTTCATCCGAGATGGAGCTATTGAAAAAGAGATAACAAATAGAATAATATGATTAAGCCAGGAGGAACTAATCCAAGTAAAAGAATTGGCAAGCAGCATCCCTATTCCTCCCCCGCAAATCCCTTTGCGAAAGGGAAGTCCATTCTAATAGGAGTGGGGCTGCGTCCCATATTAATATCAGTATTTTCGTATTTGTTACTATTCACTATATTTGTAGAAGACTTGTTAGCTCAATTGTCTAACTTATCTCCTACAATTATTCCAGCTTCTGTTCAGACTGATAGAGCTCCTTCTTTTCTTGAAGCATACTGGACGGAAGATTCGATCTCTACCTCAACCTCAACCTCAACCTCAACTATTAACAACTCCAAGAAGGAAGTTGGACCTGGTGATGGAACTTCTACTCTTGCAGTAGTACTAGTAAACAGAGGAAGAACAGATATTACCGGGGTAACAGGATATCTAACGCTTCCTCCTGGATTTAGATCTATTGAAGGTGAGAATAATGTCACCTCCCCAAATGTCGCAGTGGCCAGTTTTGATTCCATCATTAAGGCTGGTGACACCTTCACTATGTACTTCACAATGGACGTTCTTCCACAAGCCAAAGTCGGTGCATATATTGGTGAGTTAACTCTAAGATATTCGAAAATTCTTGAGATAGGACTGATTTCAACCTCCATGTTTATCCCATTTAGATTGACCGGTAAGGTAATCTTAGATACTATATTATTGAATCAAAATTTGACAGCTGGTTATCCAAACCCATTAAAAGTTCTTATAGCAAATAATGGATCAGCTAACGCGACAGGAGCAGTAGTTACTGTACAAGGGGTTTCTGGTGGGACTACGACCACGAATAGCGGTTCTGACAGCAGTTCCATAAATGGTTCTTCTACTACAAGTGTAGGTTCAGAATCATTTAATGTCGGAAATATTCCAGGTGGCAGCTCGGTTTTAATCAATCCGGTTATATATCCTGACTATTCCTCTGGAGGAACGATACAGATCTTAGATCTACGAATAGCATATAATAATGCGTATGGAATCCGTACCAATTCTGATTATTCGATAGGAATGATCATAGCTCCTAATCCACCAGAGCCAGTGCTCAACATAAATCCAGTGATAATATCCAGTAATCAAGATATTGTATCCAATGAAAATAGTAGCGATGTAAATGGAGGTGAAGATGAAACTAACAAAATCCCTATAAAACTCACAGCAGGTACGATAGAAAACCTGCAGCTTAGCATAACCAACAATGGAAGCTTTCCGCTTACAGATATCGTTTTTTCCCTTTCATCGGGGACTGATTCTGTCAAAATATTAGGGGACACGAGATGGAGAGTAGGTTATATGGCTCCCAAATCAAATTTTCCAATATCTACGACCATTTATGCTGCCGAGGATGTGATTAATACACCGACTGAATTTGAATTAAAGGCTGAATACATAGAAAGGGGACAGTCCAAGACAGACACTATGAACATTGGTGCTTACATTGATGGTCAAATACGGATTAGAGCATACGATCTAGGCATTAATTACATAGGCGGTGCCCCAATTCTTGTCGGTAACCTATTGAATGAAGGAAATACAGTCGCACTATTTACGACCATAGAATTAGTAAATCCTGCACCACGTGAAGGATCATCTCAAAACAAAGTGAACGAATCTCTGGTTACAGGTCCATCCCAACAACAATATTTAGGAGATCTCTCAGAGAACTCCCCGCTCCCATTCAGTATTCCTATTAGCATTAACAGTGGCCTACCAGCTGGTGATTATCCTGTAAACCTAAACGTTACTTATAGTGATAACCTTAGAGCGGTTCATAAATTGCTATTAAATGACACTGTAACATATGAAGGACAGCCTTCAACGTCAAATAATAATGGCAATAACAATAATGTGTTCACTGTTGTAAATGGCTTTTCGAGTATCTATCCATTTATGTCCATAATCATTATTATAATTATAGTTACGGTATTTTTGATCAGACGTAGAAGCAAGAGGAAGAGAGAAGAAAAAGGAATTAACACTAAAATTGGGTCAGTTTCTCACCATTCTGATTCTGGTACGGTCAGAGAAGTTACCGATCAGAACTCAGATTTTTTCCTTGATGGGGAATCAAGTAAGAATAAGCCTTAAACGTATGGTAAGCGTCCTTCATGAACCTGAATCCTAAACCCTACTGCTCCGTGGTTATGCTTCTCTTTCGGTAGCCAAAAATGCATTGGCTATCAAAGAGATAGGCTAGCTTTAGAAAGATTTCCAATTGGGATCTCTTAGCATTCTTAGAATCTTAGAAGGGCCAGTTTCTAATAGCAAAAAATCATTATCAAAACCCTGGTATTTCTTACATGTTACCAATGAATAAGAATTTTAAGACTAATATTCTGTATTTTCCCATCAGATTTCAATACCAAAAAAATGTGATCGTGCACGATCACAATACTTCATCATCTGCCACGAACTTGATATATTATAGTTCCAACGATCGTAAATCCACCGACTATTGCTGCTACAAACACATTACCGAGAATCTGTGATTGTTGACCGTCATTGTTGCCTATTGCCGCAACAAAAATTGCTGTGATTAATACAATAAAGCCGACCAACATAAACAAACCTATGATTATTTTTGTGACATTGTTGGATATTCTTTCAGATTCAGAATATTCAATTGTTTCTCGACTAGAACTTGGGCTAACCTTGTTCATGATTCTATCTGTAAAAGAAGACTTTCTATCTGATGGCACAGCAGATTGAACTCGTTCCTTGTTTTCATCCTCCTTGCTATTGTGGTTACTGTCGGCCGCATTGTTAGCTAGTGGGTTGTCTGGGATGCCATCCTTCTCGTTTTGATTAGACATTAAGGATTACAATATTTCCGAGGAGTATAAAGATATTTTTATCTTGGTGATCTTCAATCATTACAGATCAATGAATAATGAAGAGATTCAATACGCATTAGATTATCACGAAGCAACCAAACACTCAGAAGTCAGCATAATGACTTCTAGGCATTATTTAGATTATGATAAGCGTCCAGTACCCTTCAAAACATACCTTGAGCAAGTACAATATCCTCTTATGAATAATTTTCCTATTCCGGATTTAGATGCGATTACTGCAATCTCAGATGTCAAACAATCTGAAAAATATGGTGCAATGACAGACAAGAAATCTATTTCCGTCACGGATATATCTGAAATACTATTCTTTGCTGCTGGGATAACAAGAGTAATGAGATATAGTTATGGCACTTATTTCATGCGAGCTGCCTCTGCTACTGGAGCTCTTTATCCTATAGAATTATACATAGTTTGCGGCGACATATGCCCAGACTTAGCGGCTGGAGTGTATCATTATGGTCCGGCTGATTTCAGCTTAACTAAGCTGAGAAGTGGAGATTATAGGCATGTTTTGGCTTCTACTGCGTTAGCAAAAAGAGAATATGATACGATCCTTACATCCCCTCTTTCTATAATATTCTCTTCCTTCGCATGGAGAAATGCTTGGAAATATCAGGCACGGTCATACCGTCATTGGTTCTGGGACTGTGGTGTGATTGTTGCCAATCTCTTGGCAACAGCTACATCGATGAGGCTTCCTGCCAAACTGATTGTGGGGTATGTTGATGATATTGTTGATAGATTATTGCGCTTGGAGGCTCAAAAAGAATCTTCGATAGTGATTGCGCCACTTGGGATTGGCTATTGCCCGAAATCTGATCCCAAGACACATAATAATATTCAGAATGAGATTGCTGAGCTACCTATTCCAAAGATTGTGCCACTGTCACGGGGAGGAGAGATAGACTATCCTGATATCTGGAAGGTGCACCAAAATTCTAAACTTTTAGATAGACAAGACGTCGAAGCTTGGATCGACATTCAAACTAGTAGTGATCTATCTGACCAGTATGAACAAGATAATCCTTATACGGGCCCAAATTCTAAACAACATTTGGGACAACATAATCGCGACTTTGAAACAGAACCTATTCTAGATAGAAAAAATATTTCACTTGCTGCGACCCTACCGCCATCAACAACAATTGGCGAAGTCATATTGAGACGTGGCTCAACTAGAAGATTCGATAAACACGCCTCGATTTCACTTTCCACACTTTACTCCATACTTGACAGCTCTACACAAGGAGTACCAATGGATGTATTTTCAAGCACTGAAGCTATTTCATCAGTAATTGATACTTATTTTATCTCCAATAGTGTGACCAGTCTAGAATCTGGGGCTTATTTCTACAATCGCAAACTTAAAGCGTTTGATTTGTTGAAACGGAATGCATCAAGACAGATCTCGGGATACCTTTGTCTAGGCCAGTCGCTCTTTAGCGATGCAAGTGCAGTGATATTCTTGATGGCAGATCTGCATAAGGTGCTTGATGAACTCGGGAACAGAGGGTATCGAGTTGCTCAACTTGAAGCAGGGATCGTTGCAGGGAAAATATACTTGTCAAGTTACGCACAATCAGTTGGTGCTTCTGGAACTACATTCTTCGATGATGCAGTCACAGAGTTCTTTGCTCCCCATGCGGCCAATAAGAGTACTATGATTGCCATGGGAGTAGGAATTCCAGATTATAAGGCACGGCCTGGAACAGTGCTGCCTGTTAGATTAACCAGAGAGCAACTTGTAAATCTAGATATTGGTAATGCATAACAGAGAGCAACTTGTAAATCTAGATATTGGTATTGAAAGAAGATTCGGTACATGGCCACATGTCAATCATACGCACAATGGACAAGGGATGCTCTATGATCTGACCCTCTTCTGGATAACAAGATACTTTGCCCACAAAGTTATTTTCATAGACCGGTATGGTACTAGTCACGTTTTTCTTTTCGTCTGGTTCTTTTTCTTTGATAACTTTTTTCTTGCTCGTCTGGCAGTAGCTTTAGTAGGTTTCTTTACGCCTTTGGTTGTTTTTTTAACCTTTCTTGTCTTTTTTTTAGGAGGACGCTTTGAAGCTCGAGTTGCGCTTCGTTTTACCATAGTCTTAGTTTCTTCGGCCGATGACAGTGCCTCTTCAGCTGCACTAGCAGTTTCAGTTGCTACGTTACTATCAAGAATCTGCTTAGCTGTATCCCTCACGTCATTAACTGTATCTTTGGCTGCAGTAGTTGCTGCTTTTATCGAATCAGCAAGCTCCATAACCGCACCACTATCCTTGAATGCTTTGAATGCTTCCTCTGTCGATGCAGCTTTCCCTCGTATAGTCTTTGCTACATTCTTGACAGCTTTAGCAGTTTGGTCTGCTTTTTTTCGTTGAGGGGATGATCTAGTTGAGGATGAGGATGAAGTAGATCTCTTTGTCATTATAATATAATATATCTGGTTTACTTTAATTATTCTTGCGCTGTCGGTAGAGAATCATCATAACCAATTCTGCGTAGTGTTAATCTTCCTCGTCGCTCAACTAATAAACCATGTCCAGTAAGTATGATAGCAGCGCGGAGGGATTGCATGACTTGCTTAGCTCACACCGCATAACGAAAATGTCTACAATTTTATGGTATCTCACGAATAGAGTAAAGTATACTTTTGCACAGATAAGCTGTGTGGACGGCAGTAAGTATGGTCTACAGGCTTATGGCAAGGAGGCCCTAAAGCTACACAAAGCTCTTGAAAAGTTAGCTAAACCGCAGGTATAGTAATACACACGTTCGTTAAAATATCGCTTTTTACTGCCTATTTTAAGTCTATTATTCGAGATAAAATAAGTATTTTATTCATGTATATTCTATACCCATATGAATTTAGGATGACAGACGTAAAAATTAGAGAGTTAGACTGGTATTTACGGGATCATCTCTTTAGACAATCAAATAAAGGCAGACGGGAATTTGAACAGAGTACACTTCCATCAGAAATGGTCAAAACGTATCTAAGATACAGAAATGAAAGTATTGATCAGATCTCCCAGCTGGTCGATATTGCAATTGGCAATCTACTAAACCGACACGTCTTAGACAAGAAGAATGGCGATTCATTCGAGCTACGGGGCACTCTGGAGCGCCTCCAATGCTCCAAATGTTATTATATATCCTATCTCACTGATGAAGAGGAAATAGCTTGCTTGAGGTGTAACTCAAGATCGTTAGAAGAATTTCCTAAGACGAGGGTGAGCCATATTAAACAATAGACTATTTTTAACTCAGTGGCATTATGCTTGAAATGTTCATGGCACAGTGCCTATTATTGTTCATTGAACCCGTACAGCGTCATTAGAATTGCCTGATAAGAGTAAACCGTGGATCCAGGAAACGTCACTTGTATTATTATTTCTGTTCTTATCAGCAAGTACCGCTATTGTTGGATCGGCATCAGGACAGAAGGAAGAAGACATAAATCTATCTTTCATAGAAGATTTGAATCAATCATCCTACTCAAAGCTTGTGGAAGATGAGTATGATGTCAATCAAATTGCAACGGCTGTCAGAGAAGTAGGAAAAGCTATAATGGCTAATTCTTCGTTATGTTCTATAATAGATGATATTAGTAGTTGTAATACAGTGGCGGTATCTCTTACTGGTTATCTTAGTGATTACAGCTTTGATGATGCAGTTTCCAAATCGTATGGGGCTAGAGATCGGCTTGCAGAATTTCAGAGTAATCCTAGTTTTGAAACTTTGGAGGGTTTTGCTAATGCAAATTCTGATGTTGCGAAAAGCATGTATGAACTCCTGACTAGAACTACTACTGGTTCAGATGCAATGGATAACATTTTGTCAGATGATGGTAATAGAAATGATTCTCTGGGTTCTACTGCATTATCTATGATATTGATTGAAGCTGGACAAGTGGCCCAGAATGATGCTTGGGTATCTGATGGAGAAAGATTAATGACAGTGATCAGTAATTTTGAGCAAAAATATACTGACATAAATTCTATCACTCACATAGTTAATTCAATTGATGTCGCGTCTCTACCTCGTAATGAGTTTGGATTTTATGCCATAGGATTCGCAGTAGCAGGCGTACTTATTGCAGGGGGAATCACTATCCAGTTGCTATTGAAGAGAAAGAAACAAAACTAGTATAAAATCATGTTACGGTCTTCAGTATTTGTAGCAATGGATTACGATTGAGCTAAGGTTTTTTATATTTACTAGCACTACACTAGTGGAGTGTAGATGTTCACGCAGAAAATACGATTTATTATGGAAATAATATGATGGATTTAAGACATTTGAACAAAGTTTTAATACTTCATCCTCGTTTCTCCTTTAGTCACCCATGAAAGATGAGTAGTATATGAAGATAACTGAAATCAGGACAAATGGTTGCAATATGGCATCAAATAGTCTAATCGAAATACATGAAATTACATTTGGCTACGCACCACACAAACCAGTTCTGGAAAATGTAAATATCAAGATTCAGAAAGGAAAGTTCGTAGGTTTGCTTGGACCTAGTGGCTCTGGAAAGTCTACTCTTCTTAAAATAATTATTGGTTTACAGAAACCGTGGAAAGGAACGATAAGATTTATGGATAATGATTATGATGTTGGTAATAATTCATATTCATACCCAGCAAAAAGTATAGGCTACGTGCCTCAAGTGGAAAATGTTGATTGGAACTTTCCTGTAACTGTAAAAGAAGTTGTTGGTATGGGAATCTGGGATAGATCAGGTCTTGCGCCGTGGTTCTCAAAGGATGTTGATGCAATGGTGAGAGCTATATTAGACGATCTCGGAATATATAATTCAGAGTTCAGGAATAGACAGATTCGAGAGCTTTCTGGAGGAGAACAGCAAAGGGTTTTTCTTGCAAGAGCATTAATCCGTAAGCCTACCATTCTAGTATTGGATGAACCCATCTCTGGAGTAGATTATAATACTCGAGAAAAGATAATGGAGATCTTGCATTCATTGAATCATGACCTTGATATGACAATTATAATGACTACTCACGATCTTATTGGAGTAGGAAAACGACTCCCCTGGGTAATATGTATGAACAGAGGAGTAATTGCAGAAGGTGATCCTTCAATGATATTTACTAAAGATAATTTGTTAAGAACGTATGGCTTGGCTGATTACGAAGATAGTGTTATTTCTAATGGTGATAGTGTATATAGTGGTAGTACCAATTACAATAGATCCTTTACAATCCATAGCGAAGATACTCCTCATATCCCTGAACGTTTGAAAAAAGAAAGTGATGATGATGGCGATGAATGAAGGGAATGTTTGCGCTAGAGAATCTATAATTTGATTCTAGCGTCAATTCATATAATATCATTACTATTCTTAGAACCGCTCCTTGAACCATTTACGTACGAATTCTTCACTGATGCAATTCTTGTTTCTATTATGGTCGGGGGGGTGTGTGGATTGATGGGTGTATACATAATATTGAGAGGAATGAGCTACATTGGTCATGGAATGTCTCATGCTGTGTTTGGGGGGGCTGTTGTTAGCTATATTGCCGGTTTTAATTTCTATCTGGGAGCTGCAGTATGGGGTTTTGTTTCTGCATATCTAATCAATGAGATAACTAGGAGAAACAAAATAAAAGCGGATGCAGCAATAGGAGTAGTCACAACGGCAGGTTTTGCAATTGGTGTGCTACTAATTAGCACAACAAGAAGCTATACAAGGAATTTTGAGGCTCTATTATTCGGCAATATCCTTGGAATAACAGATCAGGACTTGGTAGTTATCGTGTTTGTGACATGTGTAACTGCGCTCTTCATATTTTTCTATCAGAAAAGGTTGCTTTTCACTCTATTCGATAAAGAAACAGCTAAGGTATATGGAATACGAACAGACATGGTAGAATTGATCTTCTCATTAATTCTTGCTGCCGTTGTAATAGCTGCGATGAGTAGCGTTGGAGTAACCCTAATAGCTGCTGCTATTATTGCTCCTGCCATTTCTGCTAGGATGCTTACGAATAACTTTATGAGAATGGTTGTTGCTTCTACCATTATAGGGATTTTGACCGCATTTCTAGGCATGTACTCCAGTTATTTCCTCGATTCTGCCTCAGGCGCTACAATTGTAATATTTGGAACTGCTGCTTTTGGTGTGAGTTCATTGTATGCATATATTCGTAGGTTATACCAAACACATTCACATGAAAAATTTATCAGACATTCGCATCCTCACATTCATGAAGGGGAGCACATGCATAAACATGGATCCTAGACACGTCATGACAAAAAAATAGTTAAAACATCTCATAACAAGAAAAAAACTAAAGTGAAAAGAAAGATTTGGGAGGATATAATCCTAATATATTCCCGAACTGGCAGAGTTGCTACTGATGTGTGAGGAAAGCTTGGACATAATATGTGACTTAGAAGCAGCCCCTACAATCCCATCCACTGCCTTTCCATTCTTAAATATTGCAATAGTAGGAATGCTCTGTATACCAAATGTACTTGCTATCATCGGATTCTCATCTACATTAAGTTTGCCAAATACGGCTTTTCCAGCCAGTTCCTGAGACAATTCCGTTATTACAGGGGAGACCATTCGGCATGGTCCACACCATGGAGCCCAGAAATCAACAATTAGTAAGGGATGCTTACGAACCATTTCACTGAAGTTATGATCTGTCAAAGTAATGGGAGTAGCAGTTGACTGACCACTCTCGACTTGATCATTCCTTTGTCCTTGAAGAGTCAATTCATTCATTTTTCGTTGCATTATCCTTTCCAGTTCTTCATCATGTCCACTAGTTCTATCGCTATTAATATTATTATAATATCGCATGATCTAAGTTGTTCACCTACAACAAATATATCACAAATCTACTTATTAAGTATTACGGTTTTGCCAAACACGTACAAAAGCCTTTTATTACGCTTTTACTAATAACTATGTGAATCGTAATGGATGGGTAGGACGCATATCATGAGATCTATTAATCTCTTTTTGGATACTGATTGTACATGTACTAACTTGTTAGAATGTCTTTACAATCTATCTTCATCGGATTTGGATATATTGATCGCATTACTTAGGTCCAAAGAACCTCTCACATTAGAAACAATTTCTAAGCATATGGGAAAAGACAAAGGAACGATATTTAGATCGTTGCAAAAGTTGGTTAGCATAGGTTTTTGTGTGAAAGAAAGTAGAAACCTAAGAAGTGGTGGTCAATATCATACTTATAGGGTAGTAAGTATCGATTTAATAGAAAAAACTACAGAACACAGATTAAAAGAAATTCAGAAGTCGTTATCTGGCTTAATGAAAAGATTTAAAGAGGATATTCAACAAATGATTGAACAATAAGCCAAACTAGGGCATAATACGCAAATTAGCAATGATCCAAGGCATCATGAACACCTTGTATTGCCTTGAACTCTAAATAGAATTACTCGGATTAGATGAGTACCAAATTCTACCATATTATTATAAGTAGGGCCAGATTCTACCATATTATTAGGCACGACGACTAACAATGACTAATGCTTTCAGATCTTTATTTAGCATAAATCGTAGAGCTGCATTTGTATCATCACCGATAAGTCATTTCAGAATTTTCAAAAATTTCAAAAATTTCAAAAATAGCATCAAAACAGACCCTACACTTCCTCTAATTATTGTGAGCTTAGGTATTTTATTGACTGCAAGTTCAGGTAGCTGGGATATCACTAACCATCTTTTGAATAGACCTGAAACATTTTTCTCTCCACCTCATGCTGGGATATACTCTGGTGTAGTATTGGTCTTATTTGGATCATTGATGACATACCGTTATCACCGTCACCGTAGCAGAACATCTGACATTAATAGTGGTGGAAAATCTCTTCCAATATACTTACGCCTAGTACTAATAGGGACTGGGATGTTGATTTCGGCTGGTCCATTTGATTTTGCTTGGCATACAGCTTTTGGGTTTGATGGTTTGTTGAGTCCATCACATGCAGTCCTTACAACAGGAATGGTTTTATGTGGTATTGGGGCGTTCCTTGGATTGGTTTCAGAAGATAATTATTGTCGCATTATGATAACGAAGATCGGCACAAGGAGAACTAATAAGGATAGTTATCGTTCAGCTGGACTAAGGTCTTCATTGTACATAATAATATCAATTACGGCTGTTTGGATCACTGTCTCTGGCATAATTCATATGGTTTCTCTCCCATTTTCCGATACTGACTATTTTAAATTTAATCCAAATCCCGTTTTAGCAGGATTAATTGCAACTCTATGTTTTCCGTTCCTTGTATCTTTTATATTATTCACTTCATGGAAATTAACTAATAAGTTTGGTGTGCTTTCTGCTACCGGAATGATCTTTATTTTTATTAATCTAACTACGGCAATACTTCCAAATGAAAATCTAATACCTACAATTCCCTTTTACATGATAAATGTGATGCCTATCATAATTATTGATATATTGCTCTCACTACCAACCCTAGGAGTTTCACTCTCACAAACACAAAAGAAACTCGTTAATTTGATAGCAGGAACTATATTGGGATTGATATTTTTTATGCTATACTTTCCCTTAATTACTCATACATATAACGAAGTTTCTATTAATCCACAAATGGTATGGCCAAGTGTGACCGCTTCAATATACTTTGGAATCATCGACGAGATATATCCTCTATTGATTTTCTCGTCGGTAGCATTAGGCATTATAGGGATTCTCCTTAGTTTGAAACTAATCAGCCACGCCTTTTGGTTAGCATCTGACTATAACAGGGCCTAAACCCCCTCTATCTAAGGTCGATTGTACTGTGTTTGTACTATTCATCAGACTTACGAGGCATTTAAGAATACCAAATTTGATATAGATTATAAATGAACTCCCCCCGTACTGGCATTTACTTTATATAAGTATTGAATCATTTCTAATAACAAAATGAGAACTAATACGAAAACTACTCAAATACACCTTCAAAATTTAATAGTTTTAATTAGATAATTCAAGATCCTAGATAGATATTTGAACACCGGCATGAAGTTAAGACATAACTTGCATAACTCCTGCTGCTAGGTAAAAGTTTAAACATCTATTCCAATATGAAATTTATAAATTGGATGAAATATCTTTTTCAAGGATTATGGTAGCCATTGATGGCTCAGAGCCGTCGTTGGATGCTGCTGGTTATGCAATAAGCCTTGCTGATGTATATCATTCTGATCTGACAGCCTTGTATGTGGTATCTTCTAGGACTAGCGATGACTACGATTCGGATATGCAAGACGAGATGATGCCTGAATCGGTAAAGAAGATAATGGATGAAGCAAGAAAGGAATCCGATCCCTGGTTCACAAGAATTAGGGACGAAATAAAGAGCCAAGAGAGTTCTATCAAATTCCATAGCAAGATAATAATAAGCGCAATGAAAGCTTCAGGAATTATAGTTAACTATGCTGAGAATACGAATGTAGAGCTAATAGTGGTAGGTACTCGAGGAAGAACTGGATTCAAGAGATTACTTTTGGGCAGTGTAGCATCAGATGTTGTGACCTACGCACACTGTCCAGTATTGGTAGTCAAATAGTTCAGCCCATCTTGACGGATTCATGTAGCCATTCCGTTTATACAATTTGCGCCTTGTTCGCCCTTTTCTATAGTTACGGCTTTGAGGCTGATTCCGTATTTGCGAAATCTAACATATTATGTAGATCAGGTTTATTCTTTATTGTTCTCCCTAAAACTTCATAATGGCTGCTTCAGTTTGGGGTAGAGTAGAGGTAAATTAGGGCATAGCAGGTACGTAATCAAGCAAATTCTCTCCGATCATAATTGTGTGACCTATAAATTATGCCCATTGAGTATAGAAAAACTAATGCCGTTATTTTCCTCTGGGACAGAGGTTAGTGATATCATCGAAAAGCTTAAGACATATGAAGGTAAGAAGATTAAGCTACGAAATTTAAATCCAGGATATGATTTCAATATCAATGAAAAAGAAGCCGAGTTTGTCCTAAAACAGGTGGTGCTTAAGAAACAGATGTCTGATTTGCAATACAGACTCTATGCAGAGGGAAAAAAGGCCTTGCTGATTGTCTTTCAGGGTATTGACACTTCTGGAAAGGATAGTACTATAAGACATGTTATAAGTGCATTTAATCCACAGAGCTGTGTGGTAAAAGCATTCAAAGAACCAACAGTGGAAGATTTATCACACGATTTTCTTTGGCGTATTCATAAGAGTACCCCTGCAAAGGGAGAGATAGTCATATTCAACCGTTCTCATTATGAGGATATCATTCAGCCAAGAGTTCACAAAACAATTCATAAATCAATTTGGATTCAGAGATATGAACATATCAATGCATTCGAAAGATGTCTCTCAGACAATAGCACAAAGATCATCAAATTCTTTCTGTATATCAGTAAGAAGGAGCAAAGGAAAAGACTGGAAGAAAGATTGACCGATCCATCTAAACAGTGGAAGGTCTCTGAAAGAGATATCGAAGACCGCAAATACTGGAATAGGTATATAGCTGCGTATCAGGATATCATAAATAAATGCAGTAATTTATCTGCACCTTGGTACATCATACCTGCGAATAAAAAGTGGTTTAGAAACCTAGTAGTAAGCTTGATTATAGTTGATACGCTTGAAAAACTGAAGCCGAAAATTCCAAAACCGGCAATGGATCTCTCGAGAATGGTGATTGATGGTTGAGCAGACGAACCAAGTCTTTTTGTTATGTTCCCCTTCTACTAACACCCGTCTGATTTTCATAATTAATATATATAATACGCAAAATCAGGTGTAACACTTTAAAATCGATCATTGATTATATAATGTAGTCATGTCATCTTCTTTACAGACAAATGAGGTGGTGTATTCCTCTGCTAACATGCCACAGTTGCACTCGCCGTTTTTGGTCTGCGGTTTCCCTGGAAGCGGGTATGTCGGAAAGATTGCGATCGATCATTTAATCCAAGAATTAAATGCAAGTCATCTTGCTGATATTTACTCGGGTTCATTCCCTCCACAGATCATGATTAGAGGTGATGGTATCGCGGAACTTATGAAAAACACAATATTTTATTCAAAGGCATCTACTACTGGTTCCAATCATGATATGCTTTTATTGACAGGTGATTCACAACCAGAGAATCCCAACTCTGCATACTTTCTATCCAACCAAATCATAGATATTGCTCTAAAGTTTAATACAAAAAAGATTTTCACTTTGGCGGCATATGTTACTGGGACATTTGTGGATAATCCGCGCATTTTCGGAACAGCTACTGATTCAAATATAGTGAGTACATTTAAGGAAAACAATATCTCGGCCATGGATAGTGGTACGATTGCAGGAATGAACGGTCTGATTATTGGTGTTGGAAAACTTCGTGGATTGCAAGGTATTTGTTTATTGGTAGAAACATCAGGTTATGTTGTTGACGCCAAAGCTTCCAAGTTTATTCTAGAAAGCCTACTTTCCATACTGGGGTTAACTGTGAATATGAATAACCTTGAAAAGAAAGCACAAGATACTGAGGCATTGATCCAAACAATCCAACAGCAAGCTGCGGAGAAGGTATTGGAGAATCAACAACATCCCGGTGTTATGCGCAAACCAGTTAATACAGGATATATTAGCTAAAAAAGTTAATATAACAAGGCTGCCGAGCATAAACTGGTGAATTTAAGAGCATAACTCAATCAATCACACAACGATATAAGGAGTGCATCTCTCCTGCTCTTTTAGATACCATAGAATTGGAAGATTCCATTAGAATAAATAAATCCTCTAAAATAGACTTTTTAAACTCGGGTTTAGCATGTTCAATATCTGTTATGAATGGTGCAATCGATTTTCTGTATTCCTCGTCATTTACCACTCTAGACATACAAGCTCGCAGAGCCTCCCAAAACAACTCGGCGCATACAACAAGAGAATGCTGAAAACATGATTTTGGCCTCTTTTAAGTTTAGCTCCCATATTAGACATTTCTTTGGACAAACATAACACAGAACGTCTCCAATATTTACAAATCTAGATTTAAAATAGCCCAAAAAATAGGCACATCATATCTGAGCCAATATATAATATATAGTTTCAAATATCTATCAAGTCCGTTTTTCCAGATGCCATTTAAGCCCGAAAGAATACCAGGATATATCCAGTGCTAATATGACCCAGACATGGTATTCATACAGGGTATAAATCCAGAAGTTCATTCAAGGTCTAGAAAATGTACAAGAGGCAAACTCCAAAGTTAGCTCCAAAGTGAGCATGAAAGTTTGGAGTAA
>DASQQK010000111.1:0-8545 GCA_035643435.1 Nitrososphaeraceae archaeon
AGATGAATCATTTAGAATAGGATACAAATTAGAGGGATGGAATGGGGAATAGGATTCAGAGGGGATCATGCTCAATCAGCGCCTAGGTACGCAACTGTTGATCTAATTCCAGGTACTAGAAGGAGACTATTAAAGCGTTAACATATACTTTGTATTTAGTCACTATATAATTCCGTCCTTGATACCTGACTTAAAGTTCATATATTTAGACTATATAGAAATTGAGTGCCTATACGATCAATTATCGTAATACGTTTTATCTGCTCTAATTAACAAAAGGTGATTGAGTTCGATCCCAGAAAATAATGAAATTCGCAAGATACAGTTTACAGGTAGATCTACATACATACTGTCGCTGCCAAAGAGATGGATGAGTGAAATGCGTCTTAGGGCAGGTGATCCCGTAACTATAGTTCGAGAAGCAAACAACTATCTTTCGATAATTCCAAACGCCGTTAGAAGCCCTAATACGGCAGACGAGGCTAACTCGATTGTGCTAAGCACCGAATCATCTACTACGATCAAGCGGAAGGTAATCTCAATGTATTTGGCTGGTTATAGCATCATTAACCTAAAGGCTAAAGCGGGAAGGATTTTGCCTTCACAAAGAGATGCTGTCAGAGAAGTGGTACGGAGAAATTTAGTTGGGACAGAAATAATCTCCGATGCTTCAGAGAAAATTACTGTTCAAGTGCTCCTCAGCCTGCCTGAACTTTCAATAAATACTGCAGTCAGGAGGATGTTTCTAATTGCCTCTGAAATGCATAGGGATGCGATACTTTCGTTAGCCGAGTTAAACCACGAAGTGGCAGAAGCAGTTATAAAATCAGATGATGAAGTGGATAGATTTGGTCTCTATATTTTACGAAATCTCGTGGTCGCTATACAAAATGAGAGGATTTTGCATGAGATCGGATTAAGGAAAACTTCTGATTGTTTAAGCTACAGGGTCACTGTAAAGAGCATTGAACGTGTAGCAGATCACGCTTCAGGGATCGCTGATAAGTGTATCGCGATAAAAGATAGGATTGACAAGGATATATTGCACCATATCGAGAGTATGAGTCGGCAATCTCTGGCCCTACTTACCGATTCAGTAGAGGCTTTTCTGCGTAGGGATTATTCTCTTGCAGATAGTATTGTTGACAAGTCAAATAATATGCGGTTAATTGAAAATGAGGTGCTTTCATATATTGATAATAATGAATCACCGATATCCGGAGCCATTAGTCTAAATATCAGGCTGATATTAGAGGACATAAGAAGAACGGCTGAGCATGCAGGTGACATTGCAGAATCAGCGATGAATCAGACAATTCGAAGTGTAATAGACTTGAATGGAAGTCCCAGGCCTAGTAACGCGTCCTTATAGTCCTGCTGCTGCTACACTCACAGAGTATCGGCAGTTCAATCCTTGCTAATATATTGGTCGACCATGGAAGAATGAACTATACAACATAACTATTGTTGGTCGCCTACCTATCTAACCATCTGTTCACCTTCTGTACATGAGGCAAGATAATTATGTTATTGAATCATATAGCATACCGGACGATCAATAGGGATAATACGACACTAGAACAGTGCCTTCCAAATTATTCATTACCAATATACGGGCTTACCACGTCCATAGAAAAAACCGCCAGTTGGTCCATCATCCGGCAATGATGCAGCCCAAATAATACCATGTGTTCCTTGCTCCACAGATCCTCCACCATGTCCGCCCATATCTGTTGCAAGCCAGCCTGGATCAATGGAGTTGACAAGAATACCTGTCCCCTTAAGCTCTGCAGCAAGCTTTCGAGTAAGAACATTATGTGCTGCTTTTGATATGCTATAAGCGGGCGCTCCGCCATCCTGCATATAGTGTAAGGAACCTCCTAAGCTGGAAACATTTACAATGCGCCCATACCCATTTCTCTCCATTGTAGGTATGAAGGTCTGACACAAACTTAAAGGACCATACACATTGGTAACCATAGCTTCATTTACAATATTGAGATCAGTATTTATAGCGTTCTGCCAAGCATCATAATGGATAGCTGCGTTATTGATTAGAACATCTAGTCGACCAAACTGTTTTTCCACCTGTTTGGATATGGTTTTGATGTGATCTTTATTTGTTACATCAAGTAAGTAAAAGATGACGTCCAATCCTTCTTTTTCAGTCAGCTCACTAGCAGCCAAATTTCCTTTCTTTTGATCACGAGCCGTTAGTAAGACAGTAAAACCCTTTCTTGCAAGCTGACGACAGGTCTCGAACCCAAGCCCACGATTTCCGCCTGTAACTAAAGCTTTTCTTTTCATATTAGACCCATTCTATAGTAATTCGATTACCTCTTAAAAGTAAATTACTAATGCCAGTCCTAGTCCCATTAAGGCAATTCTGAATGAGGGCCGGTTAGCTGTTTTCAGGTTGCAAGCAAACATTTTGAATAAGGTTTTAAGGAATATAGGGTATCCGATATGTATAAATACACCCTTGTATATATATCGTATAGCCAATATGACATATGGAAGTTATTGTTGTGGTGGAATAGATATTCGGAGAGCCAGAAGCTTTCTAACTAGGGAAGAAAAGGTTTCAATGCTTAAAGAGTACAAAGACGACCTAGAGAGAGAGGTTAAAGGGGTAGCTGAACGAATCAAGGAACTAGAGAGCAAATAAAAATCTTTCTCCTCAATTTTTTTTATTAAATTGATCGAAAATTTATTTCTCTAAAATATGTTTTCAGTTCGCATTTATTCTGGATGAAATTCATTTTCTTAACGCGGTGTGCCATTCAAAAAGGTTTGTGGCTTCTCACATTTAATTTTGTTCACGACATTTTGGCTTTCGCTTTATATTGTAATGAGATGAGAGGTCCAATAACAAATGCGAAATGAGAACAGTCACAAAAATAGTGGATTGGCAGGTTCTTATGATAGACTAATACCACTTTAATACTGGATCTTACTACGACATTCTGCTTGCTTTATTCCGTCATGGTTACCCTCTATTATTTGTTGAATTCCATTTTTCATGAAATTATTAATGCCTATTGATATCTCCTTACCTTCCTCCAAAGTAAGGAATGGATTAGGTTGTAACCCGACACTGCCTCGGATTGTCTTATTCAATGGATCAAAATCTTGTAAAGATAAATCATCCAGTATCTCTTTGAAATAGGGTTTCGCTATCGTACCTTTTACAATATATTTATCGATATAGCTATTATTATTGCTAATATCACCAACCTGTTGCTTTTCTATTCCATCAATTTTATACTGGTCTATAAACTCAGCAACTTCATCTTGGGTTCCGCTAAAAGTAATTGGTATGGGGGCGTTGGGCGGTTCAATGGCTTGATATTGCAGTTCTAATATCCTCATTTCTTTTCTCGCATCCAAGTTCTTATATTCTGCAAAAGCACTGTCCAAGAATTCGTAACAAGTACCTGCTACATTGATGTTTATATTTTTCTTAGGATAAAAACCGTAGGCCATAAGAAAACTGATAGTTCCACCAACTATCAAGATAATAATAATTGGTATCGTAAGTCTATGAAAGTCGAGCATCTCAAATCAACTCCTAGATTATATCATATTTCTTCTAATTATATTCTGTATAATATTTGTATCTCCTTTCCACTTCTTTGTTGTTACCACTATTGATACCGTATATTGTACCTCGTAGACCAGATCTCACATATTCCTGGAACCTTTCTGACTGTTTATTGTTTGGATAGAGAATTGCTAGTGTCTGTTCAAACTGCCTTATAAAGTCAACTACTTTATTTCGATATTCTTCTTGAGATGGCTTCTTAATATTGCTAACCTTAAACCAACTGGTAGCGCACGGAGCTGCATACGACTTAGCTAGCTCTTCTATTACACGATCGATTTCAAAATAATCTTCTCTCATACATTAGTATCGTGGTTGCTGGTAAATATCTTCCACGGAAATCGTTTTTGGAAGGCATTTCCATTTGGGAAAAAGAATAGTTCTTACATTCAAGGATAAAAACAAGTGTGAGAAGTATATTTTTCCGAAAGGGAAATCATAATAAGAATCGAATTATATAGAATATCTCGATACATTGATTATTGATGAAATCGACAAGGTGATACTCTCAAGCCTCAGCAAGAATGCACGAACCCCTGCTGCGGATATCGCCAATAATCTTAAGAATATTGGTTACAAGATAACAGAACGGGCGATAAGATACAGGTTAAAAAGACTAGAAGAAAATAATATAGTGTTGGGTTATTCAGCAATCTTTAACCCTTCACTCACTTCAGAAAAGATAAGCAGAACGGTTACGCTTAAATTTAGATTTACTAAAGATTCTCACGTACTTATAGAGAGATTAAATAGGTATGTGGAAGATGCAGCATTCTGCGTTTATTCAGCTAGGCTAACTGGTGACCTAGACTGGATAAGCCATTTCATTTTTGATTCTGTAGAACAGTATGAACTTGAGAGTGATAATTTTCTGCATAGATTCGCAGAATTGATCGCCGATTATCATTCTTACGAATCAGACACAATAAAGGCGTCACCATATATGATATTTGATGAACAACAACTGAATGAAAGGAAATGGAGAGTATATAGAATTCTTAACTCACTTAAAAAACATGAAGACCTACAAGTCAAACTTCAGCTAACGGTGGAGAGTCTAGTCAAGTACTTTGATGCAAAATTTGCTCGTATATGGCTACTTGATAGAGATAAGAAGAATTTAATTCTAAAATTTAGTGCAGGTATGTACAAAAATATTGATGGCGAATTTTCAAAGGTGTCAGTAGATTCAAACAAGATAGGTCCCATAGTTAAGACACAAAAACCGGCTATCACAAATGACGTGCCAAATGATCCTAGAATAAGGCATCCAGATTGGGCTAAAAAAGAGAAACTGAGATCATTTGCAGGTTACCCGATAATCCACAGAAGTAAGAGCATTGGTGTTCTTGGTATGTTTAGTGAGAAATATTTTTCGCCAGCTGATTTTGAACTACTTGGAATATTCTGTGATCAGGTTTCAAAGGAGTTGTCAAATTTGTTTGAATTACAGGAATTCCTGATGCATTAATACCCATTAATAGAATGCCCTTAATAGCCAATAGTATTCATAGATACAAGTAAAATAAAGAGGAGGGTGAGGCTGAGGAATCCGGATGGGACTAGAGGTAAAGCCTGAGAGTCCCTGCGCAATCTTTGTAGCTACGGACGAGCTACCAAATGGAAGGGGATTTCAAATACCCTACCATATCGGTTAACTACGAGCGATAGTTGATCGTCAGCTGTCTTTTTTGTTCTTATATATGATGATATTTGTGATGGACTCTGTATTTTATTTCCATCAATCTCTTCAATGATGTCGCCTCTCCGTAACCCTGCATTTTCAGCGGGACTATA
Organism: Nitrososphaeraceae archaeon; assembly: GCA_035643435.1. Lineage (GTDB taxonomy): Archaea > Thermoproteota > Nitrososphaeria > Nitrososphaerales > Nitrososphaeraceae > TH5896. Next base: position 5,402 of record DASQQK010000111.1, read on the forward strand.
AGGCTCAACATTAACGATTAATGCACCTTCTATAATTGGTAGTCTGTAGAATCTAGCTATGTTTGGATCCACCTTTATTGCACTTATACCTAACCACGCTCTCTTAACATGGCCGTTTTCTATTAAGTCTGTAAGTATCGACTTTACCGTATTTATAGGAACAGCAAATCCAATTCCTTGCCCATATGGTATTTTTGCTGTGTTTATTGCAACCACTTCCCCCTTTGTATTTATCAATGGACCCCCTGAATTACCTGGATTTATAGCAGCATCGGTTTGCACCAACTCAAGGATTCCATTTTCAAACTGTACATTCCTATTTAATGAGCTAATAATTCCAGCTGTCACCGTAGGTGCTCCAGTAAGGCCGAAAGGATTTCCTAGTGCCATAACTATTTGTCCAACCCTAAGATCATCAGAGTTACCTAGAACTGCAGGTTGAAAACTTATTTCATTATTACTGTAGAATTCCAGAGGCTCTGCTTTGACTACTGCTAAATCAGTTATCTCATCTTTACCTACAATTTTAGCGTTTACCTGCTTTGAATCGCCATATGTTACGCGTAATCTATCAGTGTCATCTATCACATGGTTGTTTGTCAGTATATGCCCCCGATTGTCAAGTATGAGGCCTGAACCTACACCTTGAATCGGAAATACTCTAAAAAGCTGATCTTGCACCATTCTAACACTAGCTATATTAACAACGCTTCTGCTAACTTTTTCAACTGCTTCTATGATTGATTCATCTGATATTGGAATCATTCTATTATAGAGGTCACTTCCTTAGGTTTCATATTGGCCATACGATATATGGTTATATGCATATTTATACATATCGTATATACAATATTCATGCACTAAGAAATTGTCATGATCGTGAGCTAAGAATAAAATGTAGCTCAATGAAAGACCATTTCCATATAAACAGTCAGGAATTTATCATAAAGACCTGGAATTTGAAATCTATGAAGGATCACGAAGGTCTAGTTACAAAATCGAAATAAAAAACTCTTGTTCTGCCAGATAGATCGATGAATCAGTTCACTTCGTAATAAAATAGAATTTTAATATGCCCTCCGGGGACCATACCTCTGATCAGCTTAGCTAGTTGGTTTAAAAGCCTGATTAATCCAACAATCTCTGCAGATGGTATCACTATCATCATTAAACAGATCGGTTTCAATAGGAGTCAGCTTTCTAAAACATCTGCTACAGTTTTTCATTTACTAGTATCTAAAATATAGGGTATTGCATAGTTCATTAACTCAATTTGGGAATTTTCATTATTCTAAATCATCACTATGAAACACAAGCGATAGAGCAAGATCAGCTCCAGAATTACATCACATATTTTCATAACTACATTGGCAGAGCAAGCTCTTATTGGTTGCTTACTAACAAATGTTTCTTACGACTAGTAGCGTTGTAAGCGGACGATTAATATACAAACTGCATGGCTTGATACTCCCAACTATATCAGTAATAACTTGTGTGAATGGAAGTTGAAAGCCTAATCAAAATTCTAGAAGAATCGGTAGAAATTTCAAGGAACAAATAGGAGGTTCAGATGAACGTAGAATTGGTTTCACAATATGCTTATCATGCAATAAGTAAGTGAATCAATTATACTAACCAGATGCCTCAAACACTCCTCCGTGGGCAATTAAGTTTGGATTCTTAAATTCAGGTTGTGCGCAATCAACTATTATACCATGTAGACAGCACCCATTTTGCGGTAATATTATCGTATTAATAATCTAGATCTGCTAGAGAGACCACTTCCTCATCCATTGTAAAAGCCCCATAATGGATTCCACAAGCTCTTGCCCCTTCTCTGTAAGGCGATATTCAACCCTAGGGGGTATCTCATTATATGCTTTCCTTTCAAGGATACCGCTAATTTCCAACTCTTTGAGTCTCATTGCTAACGTTTTACTACTAAATCCTTTCATGGTTCTTCTGAACTTTATGTAACGAACGGGATCGGTAGTGCAGCAAAGTGGTATTAGAATTTCAAGAGTTCCCCTCTTTGTAATTAATCCTCTAAGTTTCTCAGTTTCATTCATAAGCATGTCAGCGTCGTAACCGGTAAACGTACAAGAATTCTCTTCTTGGATTATAGGAATTTCACTTCGAGATTTGTTAGCATCGATCTTTTTGGCATATCCTCTTTGAGTTTCCATTGTTACACTTACTTTACTTAGCTTCTCTTGACAACTTAAATAGTTTCTCTGGTAAACATAACGATGTGACTGATTCGCAAAAGATAAAGGCAAAAGTAAGAGAGAGATATGCGAAGGTAGCTCTAACGGGTGGCTCTTGCTGTGGTCCACTAGGTAGCACTGAAGAGCAAAAAGGGGAATATGGTTCTACAGATGTAGTTTTAAAAACTTCATTATCGCCTGCAAAAGTTTCTGAGTTAATTGGATATAATATTGAGGAGCTAAAGTCTATACCTGAAGCATCTATCCTTGGAGCTGCTTGTGGAACTCCAACAAAGTTTGTTTTTATTAAGGAAGGTGATACGGTAGTCGACTTAGGTTCAGGCGCAGGAATTGATGTTTTCCTTGCAGCTAACATAGTAAAGGATGCAGGAAAAGTGATAGGGATAGATATGACTGATGAAATGCTTCAAAGAGCAAGGAAGAGTGCATTTGATAGGGGTTATACAAATATCGAATTCCGAAGGGCGGACATTGAAGAGAAAATCCCTGTCGAAGATAACAGTGTAGATGTTGTAATAAGCAACTGTGTAATCAATCTTACTGCTAATAAGGTGAAGACATTTAGTGAAATATACAGAATTCTCAAGCCTAATGGGAATGGTAGAATGATTATCTCAGATCTTGTGACAGATAAGCAGGTAGACGATATTTCGTTGGCAGATCCGGATAAGTGGTGCAGCTGCATTGATGGTGCATTGACTAAGTATCAATGCATTTCCATTAAATATTTGTCTACTCACGCCATTTAGAAAATAGAGACGAGGTAATGAAAGACCTGATGCCTCGTATGTATAGGCAATGAATATTTTGTTAATATTCTTTATGGGGGATATCTATCACTTTAAGTACTTGTTACTTATATCGAATATTTTGGTCCAATATCTATTAATCAACTTTGTAGATTCAAACACACCTG
>DASQQK010000112.1:0-3140 GCA_035643435.1 Nitrososphaeraceae archaeon
TCAGATGAGTTTATGTTGAAGAAAATCTGACCTGCTGCGACAAACTGCCGGGACATATGTGGATATGAATTGATGAACAGCACAAGTAAGACCATGCAACAACTTATTACAAAAAAATATAGAACGAATTCCTTCAATTTCTGCTGCCAGTATCCTCTAATTGGACATAATGATTTGAACTTATTTCAACATTCCTATGATATGATACTAAGCTGGACTATGTGACTCAGGGTTCACATTGTTAAGAATAACCAAATCCCGCATAGATTTCAATTTCTATGTATATGCAAAAATATATGCTACTGCGTCAATATTATATACAGAGAAGAACAATGCCGAGACATCTTGATTCGCATAAAATAGGCTCTTTTACTGAAGAACAGCTTATGGAGCTGCGGAAATCACCAGTAGACGAGTTCGGCGTAAAGCATCTTAATATTCTATATAAATTTGAAGCAAATGTTGTTTACTGTCTTATTGAAGCACCAAGCAGGGAAGCTGTAGAACTGAACCATGCAGCAAAACTGAACTGTAGCTGCGATTGGATAACAGAGGTTAAGACAACGTCTTAACAGATTGTGGCTTATCAATTAGCCATTGATAGGACTATCTTTCACTACATTGAATTCCCATGAATTATGCATTAAGCCAAAAACTGATTCGAGGCTACTCCAGAGCTAGCGAGAGTAAGTCAACAGCTAGCTGATGCGTACTATACCGGTATTGTTGCGGCAGATCCTGTCACCTTGGTGTTATGGACATGGAGTTCATGCCTGAGGGTTTGGCAGCTTTCTTCTACAAATATGCTGTGCGGTAAACTTCTCAGGATGAGCCCCCTGAACTAATATCCCTGATGCTGCAACTGGAAATATACGTGCAGAATCTGATTTCTTCCCTGTCACAAGGCATACTAGTAGCTCCAGGCTGTGGTGGGTATTGAAGGATATTATGATGATCCAAACCTCGTAGTGAATGGTACTCATCCACTGCCATGCCATAAATATAATTGGAACACTAATGGTACCATTAATGAATCTTGCAACTCACACATCTGATCTGGAAAATAGAGGATTTTCGATCCTGAGTGGACATAACTTCAAGGATCTTAGAGATAGCCAGAAAGGAACTCGAGATGAACAGACGACATTCATGGTATGAGGAACATCGGCTTCTGGAGCTACTTCTATGAACTACACAACATCCCAAATCCAATTAAGAATCCATTGAGCCACAGCTTCAGTTATGAGTTAAAGAAGGATATTGATTCTTTAGCCAAAAAAACCGTACAAGTAACAAAATTCCAAATCCAATCATAGCCAAAGACACAGAGTATATCGATTCGATAGTATATGATGGAAGAAACAATCTGATCACTTCTGCAGCTATCCATATCCCAAGAACTAAGAACAAGGCAATGCCAAAAACTCCTCCAAAAGAAAGATATGGTATCTCCTTCTTTCGAAAGAGCAGATAGGCAAGAAGAGTCCCAGCGATCGATATTATAACACATATTCTGATAATCTCAGAATTATTCTGCCATACTGACTCTAGAAGCACATGTAGTACATAGCTCAGTAGGACTATGGAGAGTAGAATACTTGAAATAAACACTTTTCTATTATAATTTACCTTTACAATAAAATAAAAAGGAACGGCTAAGGAGATGAAGACTATAGCTGCTGATATGCCAAGAATAGATTCCATTACATTACAACACCTCCATACTACTCAGAAACCATTTCATAGAAGCGTTCTGAGATTCTTTCAAGAACATCATTGTTAGAAACAGCTTCAATTGTGTAGTCTGATGAACCACCATAATTTATCTGAATAGATCTAAATGTGCTCTTGTAATATGAAATCTTTTTACCCTCCCAGATCTCAGACTTATAGATACAAAGCAGGCCAAATCTTAACAGCTGATTAATCTTCCTATAAACAGAAGAATGCGGCATGTTATGTTCTTGAATAATTTCAATAGCACTTTTTTCAGATATCGATGTTGACTCGAGTATCTTTGACATGTGATTATCAGAAAGTGCTTCTAAAATATGCTTTCTGAATTTTTTAGCCTTTATATTCAAACCACTCAGTCCTAAAGTTGAGACTCAAATTAGAGAAATGTCATTCAATTTATTAAATCTATTGACCGTATGTCTATAGATATAGATATTGAATAAATTCACTTTTACCCTCGTGATTGGAGCGCTTGTTTTATTGATGGCCTTTTCTGCATCGTCAGCTGCGGTTGTTTATTCTGCCACATCGCCTAAAATGAATTCGACATCAATTGCATCAACTACTGTTGCAAATGAATCTATTCCAGAAAGAGATCGCGAGGTCAAAGTAGTTCAAGAACCTGGTAATACAGTGTATTGGATACTTCCTGGGCCTGCCAAGTTAGATGAACAAGTATTTGGAACCCCTGAGTTCCCCATGAATACTGGACAATACAAGATTAGTAAGGCAGAAGGGGCCGTAAAGAAGTTGTTTGAAGAGTTTCCAATAATGGCTGGCGTGCCACTTGCCATAAGAGAAACAAACGAGAATGGAACAAAATATACTCAGACAAGTATACCAACACCAGTCAGCAATAAGGCGAGAATTATAAATGGAAGCTTTGAAATCATATATAAGGATCGTCAGCCATACGACTTGCCTGCCCATCCTGAAACTACCATTGACAATGCTTCAGTGAATGTCGATTTTAGTGATCCTGCTGGAAATCAATACGAGATTAAGCTCAAGAAATTATATCAGCCACCATTTCCAGGATTTGAAAGTGGTGGCGGCGTGATCACAGACGCATGGATTCATGGCAACACTGGAATTGATTCACCATTATTTCCCACAATATTTACTTACGGAGCTCTTTGGGGTGTAGGTGACATCATTGTAAATGGGAAAACCGTGGATGAAGATAAATGGGTACATTTTATGACTACCCAGAATGTCAGAGATCGGAATTACAACTTTACAACCAGTGAAAGATTGCCATTAATGTCAAATGAGACATTCTCTGGTCAAATTCATCATACCCATGTGATTGTAAGACCGATAAAGATTACACCTGAGGGTCCAATTTTTGATCCTGTTAAGACAGAATTTACACTCCCAAATGGAATGAAGCAACCATTCAT
>DASQQK010000113.1:0-2759 GCA_035643435.1 Nitrososphaeraceae archaeon
TGCTTTTCTCTTTATTATCTCATCTTCAGCAAGTTTACTATTGGCTGCAAACGCCCACGTAAGACAACCTTCTTGTAAAGGACAATTGGGACAGTACCCAGTTATAGAAGGAGCTATTTCTGACTTCCAGAACTTTATGTATTTATCTATCGATTCATGAACCTTGGCAAAATTGAATTTTCTTCGATGACGGTCTTTATCTGCAAATTGCCAAGCGTATTTAGGTGGTTCTTTCAGATTCAGTGTTTCCATTAACAATAGAGTTTCAGCATCAGCTTGCAGATTCCATGTCGGAGTGGGAGTCTTGGATTCGCCTGTCTTTATCTGTATTATTTCAACATGCTCCTTTTCTATGCCTGCTAATTCCATGGAGCTAATGTATGGAAAATTGTCCTCATTTTTGTGAAGCATTTTAGGTTTGATTTTTACAAGATCGAGTCTTCCTTCTAATGGGATTTTGATATTTCTTATGGTAAATTCGGGTCTAAGTAGTAATAGCTTATTCTCTTCTTCCTGGTCAATTAATTCATCAAGTATTCTATCAGATCTAGTATCAATGTCATCCTTGATAAGATCTAGCGGGTTTTCAACTCCAGCAGTGCTTGTGTAAGTGCACCGTGGCCAATAGATGACAGAAGTATAATCAAGCTCATCAAAATTGTAATTATGAACGAAGGAACGTATCTACTTCAGTACACAATCACCATCACCACCATCACCACTTGTCTTGGCTATTGTGATGATGATGATATATCTATTACATATAGATTTGATCTTCCAGACTGAATATCATTCCCTATTGCATATAACCTGTTAGTAAATGGGTTGATTGCCAATCCGTTTTCCTCTATGTCGATATCTTCATATGTTCTCCATGTAACAGTTGAACCATTACTAAATAACTCATAGATAGAGCTTCCATTGATAAGATCAAAAACGTTACATCGATGACATTCAACCACATAGACTTTCCCTGTTATGTTATTTGTGACTGATGCTATAGGATATGATATCTGTTTATTTGCTGCAATTACTTCATTTGTAGTTGTATTTATAATATTAAACCAATAACTATCCCCACTAGCAACATAAAGCAAGTTGTTTGTTGGATTAAGAGACATCGCCCGAGGATCTTGCAATATTACTTGTTTCTTTACTGTTTTATTCGACCCGTCAATGAGAGCTATAAAGTCATCATATTTTAGTGATGCATAGACAGTATTTGTTATTGTTGTTGTTGTTGTGTTATTACCTACTATAATCTGATCCGGCCCAGTTTCCCCCAGAGGAATGAACTCTAGATTTGAAATCTTGATTGTATTATTATTATTAATATTGATATTATTACTGCCATCAATAGTGTCATTGCTATCGTAGATAACAAATACCCCTTCACGTCCGCCCATGAAATAGCGTATACCTGCATAGATGGTATTGGTATGCGTGTCTACAGCTATAGAAGACATATCACCTTCTTTCCCATCATCTACTTCTCCATAAAGTTTTATTCTTGTAATCTCATTTCCTGTTGGCGGCCCTGCTGCTTCATCGATAATATATACTACATCATCCTCATACTGAATTGTGCGTCCGTCTACATCCGCATAACTATCATTTCCAAGGTAGTTATATTCACCTGCTGCATATATCTTACCTGAATGAGGATTGATGTCAATGTCACGTATTAGCTCCCCAGGTCTCAATCTGATGATATTCTTTATTTGACCAGAGTCTCCATCAATGACATAGATAGCTGAACAGGCAGAAATAGAATTTAGGATAGTGGGTAGAGAATCACTATTATTTTCTTTTTTTTCTTCTTCTGTACAGGAGAATGTCGTGTTATCATAAGGATAGACTGGATTAGCAGATACGTACACAAGATTCCTAAGTGTATCAACCACAATAGAGGATAAAGAGGTGTTATTGAATGGAATAGTATCGATTATCTCAAGGTTCTCTTCTAATTCAATATTATTTGTATTCTTGGATGATGATAGAGCGTATCCTAAATCAATCCATGAAATATATGCCAGGATGTACAATGCAAAAACAATTAACAATGCAAAACTGAAGGATTTACTAAGAATGGCAAAGTAACTAGGTATCATACCATGATCATCTAACAACCCCGTATGCTTAATTATAAATAGATCGTCTAGTCAGAAGAAATTACATGGGCTGCTCATCAGCTTGTCACATTGCCCGCCTAGTTGCTCTGGGTGGGCCATTTACAATACTGGCTTGCAAATGCATTTTCAGACATCTTCAAGTTCACAAAACCAGAGGGGAACGTAAGGAAATATCAACTGCAACGCTGCGACTCTTGATAGCTACTGGTGTTACTCTGCGGCAGTAGAAGTAGAAGCAAACAGGAACACGTCGCAATCACACGAGTGAATTTGCAGCAGGGCTAATTCTGTATATGCTTCCTGCACCTTCCGAATCTTGGTCAAAAGTCAATACGTAAATAAAACCGTCTGGGCCAGTTTTAATATCGGTGATACCTTCAAATCCTGTTCCTAGGATAATGTCTTCTAACTCTTCATCACCATTTATAACTAAATCTTCTTGAATCTCAGGGTTGTCAAATACCAGTCCTGTTCTGTTACTGTCTTCTCTTAAGAAGTACAGATTGCCGTTTGTTATATCACCGACTAATAGGTTATTTCTAAATTGATCCCCGTACTTTGGCGAATCAATAAATTCAATATCCGTGAGTCCTAGCGACGGTTCCCAACTTAGGACAGGATCTGAAT
>DASQQK010000114.1:0-4969 GCA_035643435.1 Nitrososphaeraceae archaeon
GAGGATCATTAAATAATGCAGAAAGAATAATCTCCTTATCTTCATCTGTAATCCTGAATTTTGCTCCACCTGGTTTCTTATATCTTAACCCATCTATTCCTTTGTCTAGGTAGGCAGCAATCCATCTTTGTACTGATCTGCGGCTAACTCCAATCTCCATAGCTATCTCCAGATATGTTTTACCATCATTTTTTTGCAGTACAGCCAAATATCTATGGTACTCATCTTTTTTATTGGTAGTCTTCATCAAGGAGTTTAACATCTTCTTTTGCTGTATAGTAAGTCTAAGTGTATAAGGATGATTCACAGAATGAAGGTATCCTACTCATGTTAAGCTTTATCTATACAAATATCTAGACTCCGTTGTAAATCAAATATGACACGAGTTAAGTCACTTCACTTAGTAGGCCATAGTAGCTTGAAATCAGTTCCTCTAGTGCTAGACGATAGATTATTTCGCATATTCTTAGCATTTCAGATGATTTCCGTTCGGATGAAGGAGATAACTTTTCTGAAACTGAAACAGGAGTACGATAATACCTGTTTTCAAAATGAGGATCATAATGATTACGAGCTTGGGAGTGAACTGAAGAATATGATGAGTGCTGAAGAAAATTCCTTATCTTCTTTTGTATATTCTCTCTGAAATGATGATTATGGAAGCTAACCGTAATTATCCAACGATGCTCCAGAAATATGAAAACTTGATCCTCGATAAGCCCTAATGTTAATGGTGCATTTCCTTCAGGCTCTCTCAGAGTGTATTCACTTAGATCGTCATTAGATAATACTCCATGCATAATGGTAAACAAGTATCTCTCATACTCTTCTATCTTGGATGGTTGATTCTCATGAATAATTGCATCAACTGCCAATGGGTGTAGTCCAAAGATGTCTTGCAATCTAAATATATCTGCTAATTCATCCGCATGAACCCATAAGATTTCGTCCTGTCTAGTTAACATCTCTTGTTTAATGGCTATCGGATTAGCCATGTCTGCGTACCGAATTGTGTGTTCATCGATAAGATAAGCATATATTGTCAATTACCTATCTCATATATAGCAGGTCTTCCGTATAAGTTCCAGCGTTTCAGAGGCAAAACTTGAAAGCCTTCTCGGTACTAACTACTACTAATTATGGAATATTGAATCTTTAAGATGCCAATAGTGTAGAGGCTATCAAAATAGATGTTGGAAGTTCCTCACTTCGCTCTCTTACTACGCAGACTTAGAAATGAGTTGATACGGTCTACCCTCGCTGCCAATGAGATGCTTGGCAAGCTATCTTAGAAAAGATGATTTCAGGTTTGGCTCCAAACATTGCGGGGTGAGATTAATTCTTTGTTCAGTCGAAGATTTGGATAGGTGTAGAGATGATATGCATTAACGCTCTTCTCAAGGCCGGTAATTACACCAGAAGAAAATGTCATTCATTCCAGGCCTATTATGGCTAGGGTTACTACTACCAGCAGGGGTATTATCTACACTTTCTCTGCTGATAGTTTCCCTAATCTCTGTAATGCAAACGATGCATCATGTACTTCCAGACGTACATCTAATATACAGAATTCATTGTCATATCTGTTTATAGCAGCATTAAGGCTTTCTTCGAGTTGTTCTTCCGTTTCTACGATGAAACCTTTGCCATGATTATTTAATATCATAGGAATTTGACTATAATTCCAGGGTAGTATGTCATTGAATGGCCCATCAAGCATTACTCTTTCTGTGAGATAACCTTTGTTATTTAATATAACAATAATTGGATTCAAGTTAAATCTGGCAATGGTCGACACTTCCATTCCAGTCATCTGAAAAGCACCATCTCCCACTATTACAAGAGGTCTAAGATTTGAATTGGCTAATTGGGCTCCGATTGCCGCAGGGACAGCGAATCCCACAGAAAGATAGTAGGCAGGAGACAAGAATTCCGTCTGTTGATGAATGATTAAATCAAGAGCACCATATAGAGAATCTCCAACATCTGTTATGACGATTGTGTTATCAGTTATAGCGGAATTAAGACATTCAAACAAACGTGTCACAGTTATCTTTTGGTTTTTCTTGGCAATGAAATGTCTGGATTTCATATCCTGTTTTTCTAAATTTACAACTATCCTCTTTCGTAATGGCGCTTCTAAAAGATTGGAGAGAAAGTCATTCAGAAATATATTTTCAAAGTTATGGTGTTTGATGGATAGTTTTTCACTACTAATGTATATGCATCTAGATTGCTCTATCGGTGTAGGGGACATAGCGAAATTAATATCAGTCATCATGGCCCCAAGTAGAATTAGACAATCACTAGATTCAACGTATTCCCTGACTACCTGCCGTCCCATGGCTCCTTCATATACTCCAAGATAGCAAGGATGATCCTCACTTAACGTTGATTTGCTTAATACCGTTGAAACAACGGGGATGTTAGTTTTATCAATAAGTTGAAGTAGTCTGTCCTGTAAGCTGAATCTCTGTATTTCCAGTCCTGCAACTAATACTGGTTGTCTTGACCAGTTTATCATTGTAGTAGCCTCGGCTAGAGCTTCCTTCATCGATGATCGGTTTGTTTCATAATATTCAGCTTCCAGTTTATCTCCTGTCCTATCAGCTCCCTGAATATCTTCGTATAATACTGATGTTGGTATTAATGCAGACAGCATGTCTCGAGGTAGCTCTATGTACACAGGTCTACTATATCGTCTTGCAGAGGATAACACTCTTTCAATATCTTTTATCGCTGTTCTTGGATCGTCCAGTATAACAGTATCAACTGTAACATGTTCAAAGACTTTCAGTTGAGTTTCAAACTCTTTAGTCTTATGGTGTAGAAGTGGATTCTTTCTGCGTTCTTTAATTCCTGGGGCACCAGATATTATTACAAGGGGAGATTTTTCTGCAAATGCTTGTGCGGTAGCATTCACAACCTTCAATCCACCTACACAATAGGTTACGCATACGACACCCAACCCATTAATACGAGCATATGCATCAGCTGCGAATCCTGCTCCTTGTTCATCACAGGTATTTATTATCTCAAGTTTATTTGATTGAACCAATTGTCTATAAAATCCAAGCACATAATCTCCAGGGACACCAAAGATATGACGTACACCATAATCGTATAATCTCTGAATGAGGAGACTACCAACTTCTTGCTTTAGCTGAGTCATAACCTTTGATTAGAATACGCTACCTATTTAATAAGAAATAGAGGGGGAGGCTACTACAGAAGTAATATCAGGTTTGACGAAATACATTGCTAGACTTCTGTCTATATGGTAATCCGTCATACTCTTCTTTTATTTTTGACTCACTCTACCAAAATTCTGGCATTTGAGTGATAGATGATGCTTCTAGAATATGCTTAGAGGTAGAATCACTTCACCTATTACTTCAGCTGTTATGTAACTTCTCCGGCTGCATCAGTTGCAAGTTAGACTCTAGGACAGATCCAAGCCGTTCGCAATGATATGCTAGGATGATATGGTAGAGTCCATCTCCTTTAGAAGGTCAGCACCCTGAAACGTATCAAAGCAGAACTAGAATAGGTGCATTAAACAAACTGATTACCGGCTATATGTCGGTAGTGTTCCGTAAAATGAAACACTTTTTAATTCGCATATTTCTGTTAATGGTAATGAATCAACATCTAACAAGGGAGCCAAAGAATTTATCATTTGAGTGTGTTGTGTGTCACGACACCCTTGCGTGAAAGATATATCACAGTAGCATAGAATCCCAGAAAAATCATATTAGCTTTACAACGGATTATTTTAACATAACTTCCCAACGGAACTTCTAGAGCTTTGCTTGCTGGTACATGGTTAATGATAAAGCCGCTACCACCTAGCGATGCAACTGTTTACGAGATAAGGATCAATTCTAACTCGTTCTGTATTTTCTAGGAAGGAATATAGTACGGCTGTAAATTTTTCCGGATATTGATACATCAATCCGTGTCCTCCTCTTTCAATCTGGATAAGCCAAGCTCCAGGTATCTTCTTAGCAAGAATCAAAGAGTTACCAGATGGTACAGCAACATCTTCAGTTCCTGTAATGATCAAAACAGGGTTAGATATCTTTGCAAGCTCATCGCAAACCCCATTCCAGGTTGTGGCTAGCCAATTTTCCACTACATCAAATTGCTTTTCTAGAGTACTGGAAAGAATTGTTTCAGTAGATGTTGGAATAGATTCAAGATAATCAGGATGAGATTTGGCCCAATCTGGTGGAAACGTGATAGATAGAAACTCTTCTGTATCCCGTGTACGATTATGAACAAAGTCAGACAGAATTTTGGCAACCGCAGGGCTTTGAGGAATCCCCTCTCCGCCGCCGCACGATGCGCCATAGAGTATAAGCCTATTGACCTTTTCTGGATACATAAGGGTGAGTTGTTGAGCTACAAAAGAACCCATAGAAAATCCCAAGACATCTGCACTTTGTATTTGTAGGGCATCTAGCAATCCCGCAGTATCATTTACAAGTTGTTGTATAGTGATTGGTTTTGAGCCTAAAGTTGTATTTCCAACCCCTCGGTGATCGAATATGATAATGGTGTGATTTGATGCCAATTCCTGGAGCATATACGAAGGCCAGACATCCATAACATTACCACTGCCACTAATGAGTAAGATTGGGTCACCATTACCAAACATTTTGTATGCAATATCAATATCTCCTACACGGACTTTTCTTGCTTGAAAGTCATGTATGTTTTGTAAATCTGTCACATTATAGTTAGATTGATTTCGCAGACTATAAACAAAGTTCGTACTTGTCAATATCATAAGCAAGATAACAAGAAAGAAGATGCAAATGGGTGCAGTAGAAGTTATATTTTCTTTGATTTTTCTTTGGCAATACATCACATTTATGCACTACCCACATACTCTTAGAGGTTTGGTCAAAGCAAATTTGCTTCGAGCTTGTTGTGAGTAAACATGAAAGTAGTGATGAATCAAAAA
>DASQQK010000115.1:0-6370 GCA_035643435.1 Nitrososphaeraceae archaeon
AACATTCCTCACTTGAGCCTGTCTTAGGTATAGATATGCTTAAAGCGAAACCAGAGAATATTATAGCTTATAATCTTTAAAGCATTATCGGCATCGGCACCAAAGAAGACGATAAATACTTGTTAGTCTCTCATATTGGATATTAGGTAATGCCTTCCAGAAAATATCTTAGCTTCGGTATTTGCCTACATTATGTGTGTTACTAATTATGAAATTGCTTAAAAATATCGATCTAAAGTTCCCAGGACATACAAAAATAGTTATCATTACCTCCATTATTTTGATTATTGCAATCTCTTATGGGCTATTTTTTTATCTACAAAATAGTATTGAAGATAATTTGAGGGACCAGCTATTTGACAAGCAAAAAAGGTTACAAATAGAATCTACGTCAGCTCTATCACGTCACATTGGCTCAGATTTGGACTCAATCATGGCAAGACTTCAAATGCTAGCCAATTCTGATCTCTTGCAAAAGGGAGACTTGTCTAGCAATAAAACAATGGAATTACTTGAAGACATGTACTCCCAGATAAACACTGTTACCCCTATTAACAAGCTCCTTCTTTTAAATAAAGACAATATAGCAACAGCCAACATACTTTCTCCAGAAGGAGATATAGAAACGGATGTGGGTACTAATTTCTCCTCCTTCAAATGGGTGAATGAAACAAAGGCTACAAAAACACCTGTATTTTCTAATGCCTATAAAGGATTAGGTTCTGAAGAATATAGGATAGCTGTAACCTACCCAATCATAAATCGAGATACAGGAGAATACTTAGGGTTGATTGCAACACCAATTCCAACTGTACCCTTTTTTAGGCATTATGGAAACATATATGACATCAATTCACAATATATAGCAGTGCTAGATAGGGATTCAGTTCAGCTAGTTCACCCACTCAAGTCATTTATTGGAAAACCTTTTTTTGGTAATTATACACAGAATGTGACGGGACATAATGAGATTCTAAACAATCTGGTCAATACCGTTATGTCAGGGAATTTCGACTCAGATGTCTATGAATTTAGTGGGGGTGAACGATTAACTACTGGTGCACCGATTTTTGTTGGAGATAAACCTGAGTATTTTGCCTTTGTAATAACACCCACAACTAGTATTTATTCCGAGATCAATGATGTAGTGTACATGCAAAGAATAGAGATCTTCACATTACTTGCAGGTACAACTGCTGCAATTATAGTATTAATCTTCTTTCTTATTAAATGGAATATCAATCTTAATCAAGAAGTGCAAAGAAGGACAATAGAACTTGATGAATCAAATAAGCAGCTGAGGCAAGCAAATGAGCAATTAAAAGGTCATGAAAAAATGCAGAGAGATTTTATTAATGTGGCAGCTCATGAGCTCAGAACCCCAGTGCAGCCTATACTAGGACTAAGCGAAGTCCTTCTTTCCAAGACGGATAAGGACAGTGAACAACATGGCTGGGTGAATATCATTTTTAGGAATGCAAAAAGATTAATGCAGCTCACTGAAAATATTCTAGATGTCACAAGAATTGAGAGTCAACTACTTAAGCTAAATAGAGAACAGTTCAACCTTAATGATGTCATAGTAGACTGTGTGAACGACATAAAGATAAACAAAGGTCATTATCATGGTAGTAACGAAAAAAATGCAAGGATTATATTAAAATTGCAAAAAAATGACTTGATAGTCAATGCAGATAAGGTGAGGATAGCGCAGGTTATTCTTAATCTTCTAAGTAATGCTATCAAGTTTTCTCCTGAAAATGGTGGATTAATATCAGTAAGCTCGGAAATAAAAAATGATGACAGAAAAGAAGGTCAAGCTATAGTTAGTATTATAGATAATGGACCCGGCATAGATTCAGATTTCTTTCCCAAGCTCTTTTCGAGGTTTACTTCAGACTCCTTTTCAGGAACAGGTCTTGGGTTATTCGTATCAAAAAATATAGTTGAGGCCCACGGCGGCAAGATTTGGGCCCAAAACAATAAGGATAAAAATGGTGCTGCCTTTTCGTTTAGTCTTCCATTAAAAGAATAAAATCATTTTGTAGGGTAGTTATTAGAAGGGATTATGGTAGCAGAGACGAGATATTTACATATGACCTATCAACAATTCTGCAACAAGGGAACTACAATAGACCGCATAAATATTTGTGCGATCTTCTTTGTACAGAAGCTGGGCTGCAGTCTCTATTGCTCCTAACCCCGATCTGTTATCAATAAAGCTCTTGTTATAACAGGCATCAAAGTTAATTACCAGTGTTATAAGTAAGTGTTTTGTGCGCATTTTGCATATATGGGATCAAGCTGGAGTAGCATGTATCTTTGCTAAGTACCAATGCTTGCAAGGACACGACTCAAAAGTCATAACATTTAGTGGTTATGATAAATATGGAATTCATGAGTTTTACAAGGATTACATTATAGAGGTTATACCAAAAGATTTTACTAAGATATGTATACAAGAAGCTGAAAAAGCTGATATTATCCATATCCACGGAAAAATTGAAATGGTTTTCAGGCTTCGTCGAAGATTTGGAACATCGAAAAAGATTATCCTTGAATATCTTGGAACGGACATTCGAGGATTGAGTAAACCAAAGGAAACTTCTTCAGGACTTTCTTTGGGATCTCTCATTATTGGTAGTTTTATTAGGAAATTACGTGGCCAGGAATTATCCAAGGATCAGATACACTATTATGCACAAATGTTAGCTGATGCTGTACTGGTTTCTACTCCAGATCTACTTGCATTAGTTTATAAAGGCGAATATATTCCAATTCCTGTTGATCTACAACATTTTAAATCAAATGAACTTTTGGAAGAGAAATTTAAGAAAGCTTTGACTATAAATACTGAAGCAATAGATATACAACGAGCAATTTCTTATTGTAAAGAAAATGGTGTAAACCTAGATATCGAAATTTATGATAGAATCAGATCGCCTATACTATATGCTGATATGCCTAGCTTCCTAAAAAAATATGAAGTATATGTTGATATCAGATTTGTTAAAGAAACTCTTTTAGCAAATCTTAGTAGTACTGCATTGCAAGCATTAGCATGTGGTCTCAGTGTTCTAGATTTTCGACTCCAATACCTCAAAACCTTCCCTATTGAACACGATCCAGCACATATTGTATCGAAATTGTTTTCAATTTATCAACGAGAAAAGGGAATCTATGTAAGATTGTTTCAGTTTCTGTACTCTGCCCAGAGAAGCATTTTCGTCAAAAATAAGATCGCAAAATAAATGTATTCTTTATATAGAATAGATATCTCAAATTAGAGCTAGAAGTTAGGAGCTAGAGAATGAGGATTCTTATAACAGGGGCGGCAGGGTTTCTAGGCAGCCATTTGTGTGAGAAGTATGTTCAAGACGGAAAGGTAGTGTATGGTCTAGATAATCTTATGAATGGAAATCTCAATAATATTCGAACTTTACTACACAAGAAGAACTTCAAGTTTATTCATGATGATATTTGTAGGAATGAATTATATCATAGATTACCGTCAAATTTAGATGCAATAATACATCTTGCAGCACAGATTCATGTTGATCGTTCTATCATAAACCCTGCAGAGACATTCAAGATAAACCTTGAAGGTACTATGAAGATACTAGAATTTGCTAGAATGAATGATATAAAAAAAATATTATTTGCTTCGACTAGTGAAGTTTATGGGAGCGCTCAATACGTACCCATGGATGAAAAGCATCCTTTGCTGGCTAAACATCCTTATGGAGTAAGTAAAATAGCAGCTGATAGGCTCTGCTCTAGTTATAATGAAACATATGGGCTAGGTGTAGACATTATAAGATCTTTTAATTTGTTTGGTCCTAGACAAAAAGATTCAGGTTACGGGGGGGTTATAGCAATATTTATCAATAGAGTACTACAGAATAAGCCACCCATAATCTATGGCGATGGTACACAAACCAGAGATTACCTGTTTATCTCAGATGCAGTAAATGCTTATGATATGGTTTTAATGTCAGAAAATAATCCGGGTAGAAATGGAATAAACTTTGGCAGTGGAAAAGAAATCTCGATAAACGAGATCGCAGATCTAGTAATCAAAAATGTCGCTAAAAGAGAAATGAGTGTCGTTCATGTGCAGCCCCGCCCTATAGAGGTACAACGACTCTTTGCAGATATTTCCAAATCACAACAATTCTTTAGATTTAAACCCCAAATTGATTTCGAAAATGGCCTTAAGCTACTAGTAGATTGGTATAATAACTACAAATCAGAGTTATGGACTTATTAACGTAAAAATAATTCATATTTGTATGATAAATAATTCTGAAAGAGTATATATTTGAATATCTGGATCTCCCATCTGTCATTTAGTTATTGATGCAGATAGTTGAGTCATTTTTGGCTAGCTTTTTCTCTAATGCATAGATCTTTCGATTTAGTCGCTGATCCAAGTTCGATATAATATGCCTCTTTTGCGCGATATCCATTTGATACTGCTTCTTTAACGCCTCCAGTTGAAATATATTTGAGCGTAATGCCGCGACTTCATTTCCTAATTGTTTCTTTGTAATATGCAGATCTACAGCATCGCTGCCCAGCTGATGGCATCTATACTCTAGAGCTGGCAGGTCATCATTGGCATATCTAAGCAGCCTCAAGACATGTTTCTTGTCTAGCATCTTATTTCGCTCTAATAGTTTGAATAGCTTCACAAATGGTGTGAGATCATTTTTGATCTCCATAAACATACATGCTAAATCATAGAGATTTTTTAACGCCCAGAATTCTTGTTGCAGATCTTCTACATCACTATACGGTATGTCTAATTGGATTGCTACATCAATTGGTTTTTTGCCGCGTTCAAAAAGGTACAGTGCCTGTGTCGATTTTGATTTCTTGCTCAGGTCTATATCGTTCCTATCATTGCTATCATCATTAGTCCGGCCATCTATTTTTCTGATGATCTTGCCTATATCTCCGAATGACAGGTGTGCAGCAGCTGCTATTTCCCGAATTGTCCTACCATCTTTGTGCATCTGAATCACGAGAGCTTCTTTATCGAATCTATTTAATACCTGCATATGATTTAGAGGCTGTTGGTAGCTAAAGCTTTTTCTATCTGCTACTATTTGTTGCTAATTAGAACTGTTTTTGCTATAGCCTGATTTTAATTGTTATTTTGTGTAGTATTATGCCACAGGGATTCACTAAAGATGGATATGCATGGGATGAGCACCGTTTGTCTGAATGGTGCCGTCTATGACCAACACAGTCTGTCCAAACTCACTAGGCAGATCGATAGATGTTCCATTCTCACCTGTAATCGTATATATTAATGTGTTTGTAGCCGTATCATAGACTGGATTAGATGACTCTATTACAGCGGTTTCCAAGTTACCTGTCTGAGTATTTTCTACAATTAAAGCATCATTAGGTGCATCTACTGCAAAACTGTTAGGTCCAGCACTCCAGTTACCCACAAAATCAGCCGTACTAACTGTTTCTACAATTCTCTCTGGTCTGTCTGAGAACATAATAGTCTTATTTGCTACACCATTTAATTCAAGTGTGTATGCAGTTTCATTGATTTGAGATAGTGAACCAGACTGAGCATTTTGAATAGACAGGAATTCGGTTGTGTTTCCATTAGCTGCTGTCTGATTCGTTGTTCCTGCCACAGTTGCATTACCTGCTTCTTCCGCCTCAGCTACGTCAAGATTAGCGTCAGAATCCATCGGACCTAACGGCTGTAGCCGTGCTGTTGCCATGACATTCTGTGAATGTAATACCGTAATTGCTACGACAGATGCTGTTAATGCTAACATCATAACAAAAAATTTCTGGCTAAACATTGGTAAACTGAATAATGCATGAATACTAAAGTCTATCGCCTTTGCGATAACAGAAAAATGAATATTAACTGGTTGATAAACGGAAGATTATCAGAATATACTGCCTATCAGCCTGTCCCTTCACCCTCTGCATGGCTATCAGTACCACTATTAGTGGTCTCCTCACCCTCAGCGAGTCCTGATATTGAACCAGACTGCGCATTTTGAGATTCTACTCCAGTCATATTTCCAGTTCCGGTCTCATTTGCTCCGGCGGCTATCGAAGCATTATCTGCTTCTGCTGCTTCTGCCACATCTACATCTGAGATCCGTGTAGATCCATGAGTCTGACCAGCATATGGAGATGCCATTACGTTCTGTGAATGTACTGGAGTAACAGCCATGATTGATGCAACAATTACTATTAACAACATACCAAAAATTTTTAATTTCATTCTACAAAAAGAAGATCGTACAAATATTTATGTGATCTACTGGGGGTTCAAGTCACATTGAACAGATCGCCTCGTAAATCTTTGAAACTACTATAAAGTCTT
>DASQQK010000116.1:0-2447 GCA_035643435.1 Nitrososphaeraceae archaeon
GTGCTTGGGCTTTACTATAGGATATAAAACAGAGTAATGCCGATATTCGTGACCTAATTTACAGCATCCATAATAACGGGAGATGCAGACGGGCGCATGGTAACATTGACATAAAATCTAATATAGAAAACTGGTTCTTTAACGAAAGACTATGAGTCGTTGCACCAAATGGTTAGAGAACTTATTCATGGGCCCAACATTGTTAACTCTATAGTATTCATTACGTAGTGTTAATTCAATTTGATTTATCATTATAGCATAAGCGGAACTTTGTATCGGTTATTCCATTTGAGCATTCTCGAGTAGCAGCTTATTGCTCAAGCTCGGAGGCTCTGTATAATTACGACCATTTTTGTTGCATAGATGATCAATCATACCCCACTTGTCATATGTTTTAGAACAGCTTTTGCAACCCCATCTGTCACCTCTCCAGCTCATTCTATAGATCGTGCTCCCTGACTTTGATATTATCTCATTTGGATTTTTTAGCTGATAATTATCGTTGTAGTTCTTATTCACGTCCATTCAATCCCTGCTATACCACTGCCAAAAATTTTTTTTGTGTGTATATAGTAAAACGAGGTTACGGTAACGGTGGTCAAAAATAGCCAAAAATCGTGCGTAATCGTTACTGATGATATGTACACCGTAACCTGGCCCAAAATGTAACGGTCTGGCTATAGATAGGCTATGATTATTATTATTCAATGCAATCCTCTCCCACCAAAAAGTCGGCCAGTCTATTCAAGTCGTCATCATACACACACTTAACCGGTTTGTTATTCTGTCTCAATGTACCATATCTCATTTCTAGCATCTCGGCGAGTTGTTTTAGTGAACTCACCTGGTCGGATTCAATACCCTGTTTCTGTAATTCGTCGAGGACGCTATGAAATATGATGAGCTTGCCATTACTATTTTTCTTAAAATGTGGCGTTAGGTTCTTATCTATACAGAACTCTATTCTTTCTCTTAGGTCTAGATCCGTTGTTTCACTAATCGATCTCCCGTAACTATCTGTGGTTGTATTACCCAGATTTCGGATATACCTATTATAGGTCTCATTAAAGTGGTTCAGAAAACACACCCTAAGAGCACCTGCAGTGTTAGTTATCTCGTCAGTTTCATAATCTTCATCATCTTCATCATCAGTTAGTGGCAAATCTAGCCATTCACTGGGTCTTGGTAATCCGGCCAGCTCATAGAACTTGGTGATTATCTCTTTGGCAGCTTCTTCCCAGTCATCTTCAATCTTTGGTTTGAATAATATCTCAGGATGTTGGCATAGATAACTAATCGCAAAATTCCCTAATACTCTTAATTTATGTGCGTTCAGTCCTATGGTTTCATGAAAAATCTTTTTCTGCTCTTTATCATGCGAATCTTTCTGGGTGAAATTTTTGATAATGAATCTAGCCCTCAGTGCCACATCTTTAGGAGGAGGAGCATTACTGGAGAAATTCAATTGCCTAAACGCTGGGTAAATGGTGCCATGTGTTATTGTATTATTCATGACGCTTCTAGCCTCTTGCGTTTCGATAGCCGACTTTAACATCTCTACCATGATAATGGCTTTCGGATCCTGCCCATTCAACGCTTTCATTTCATTGACGCATACTGGAAATGTATCCTGACACATGAAATATCCAAACCGCGCTTCACTGTTAATCGAGGTTTACGGCCGCTTGCGTGAAGTGGACATGAGTGGAAAATATAATGCAGCAGGGATTTGCGATACGGTAGTTTTTCCGGTTCTAGGCCAGCCATACGTAAAGAGTGATGGGATCCATGCTATGTCATTGGTGTATTGTTTTAAAGCGAAATCCGCTGGCGATATGACACCAATCTTGAGTGCAGTTGGAATTATACCCACTCTGAAATTCTTGACCAAATATTCCAGAAAGTCGACAGTCTCTTTGGCTGTTCGCTGGCGTTCTTCGATCGAAAGTGACATGAACTTATCGTAAGCTGAAATATATTCCTCGTCCAGTCTGACTGAAACTAGTTTGTTATCTATCCAGTAGAGTCCCATTGCGGCTATTGTTCTATCCACAGCTAAGTTTCCATCTTCCCTAAATGCTGTTATTATAGCAGATAACGCTTCTGTCGCACCATACCCAGGCATGATATAACCCTCATTCTTTAGATAATCCATAATCTGTTCTATTGTCTTTCTAGCTTGGGTGAATGTCTTGCCAGTAGTATCTGTACTAGCTAAAGAGCTTTAGATAGCACGACTATATGGCTTGTACATCCTCCTGAAGAGAAAGTGGTTAATCTGATTCCAAGAGGCAATGGATGAACGGCCAGGAAGTTAATAAATCAATAGATAGCTGCCAGATCGAGATACTACAAGGAACATTTTTATTCACCACATTACTTTTACGTCTCAATGATAAAAACCAATTTCACATCTGCCTCAGTTTTAGGGATAATAGTTAGCATGG
>DASQQK010000117.1:0-6682 GCA_035643435.1 Nitrososphaeraceae archaeon
TACACCTGCCTTTGAGGTAGCATATGGCACATAATGTGGCTTAGGTATGGCTTGATGAACGGAAGAAATATTGATTATACATCCACCAGTTGGATCCTGCTGTTGCCTCATAATTTTAACAGCTTCTCTACTGCACACGAAGGGCCCAGTCAGATCTACTGATAATATCTTGTACCATTGGTCTATACTTATCTCTGTGAATGGTATATCTTGTTGAATACCTGCGTTATTTACCAGGACGTCTATTCTGCCAAAATGTTTGTAAGTTTCTTCGATCAAACGTACACAATCTTTCTCATTTGAAACATCCGCCTCTATAGCCACAGAATCACATCCCAAAGCTTTTATTTCCTCTGAAACCGTATGAGCTTCTTCTAACTTTCTAGCATTTATCACGATACTGGAATATTCATTTGACTTCGCAAACGAAATGGCTATAGCTTTGCCAATTCCTTTACTGGATCCGTTACTACTGCTACCTTCTTTTTAGCTGCCATAAAATTAGTGCTATTAAAAGAAACATGCTTATAAATAGAGTGCTAAACCTCTTCTTGTAGCTGGGTAGACTTCAGTATAGAAATATTAGGTAGTATTATCGAATTATCCTATTCTATCCTCGTCTTACTTCGCACAATTCTGAAACAGTAGTGACTGGAAAAGAAGCGGGAGGAATGAAAGGCATATTTATATAGTTCCTACGAAACTGACATTTTATCGATGACATTCTCGTGCAGTAATCTGATTCATCAAGAAGCGAGACCAGTTTTATTCTGAGTGATAGTCAATGACCCAAGAAAAGTTGCTTGCAGAGGCAAAAAAAGTCCTTGAGAATAACTGGAATGGAAGACTTACCATTCCATCTGCAACTCTGTATCCTCACCAGTGGAGCTGGGACTCATGTTTTATTGCTATAGGAAACTCCTACTTCAATCCTCACAGAGCCATGAAAGAGCTCGAGTACCTGTTCGATGCTCAGTGGAAGAATGGAATGATACCCCATATCGTCTTTACCGAGGGTGCAAAAACATACTTTCCTGCAGCTGACTTTTATGAGATAACGAGATCTTCAAACGCACCAAGGCATATTGGAACATCTGGAATGACGCAACCTCCGGTGCATGCGATTGCTTGCTATTATATTTATCAAAACTCAGAAGATAAGACGGAGGCCAAAGAATTTCTAAGAAAAGTGTATTCGAATCTACTGAAGTTTCACAGATACCTCATGACAGACAGGGACCCAGAAAAGTCAGGGTTAGTAACACTTTTGCATCCATGGGAATCGGGCACTGATGATTCACCTATCTGGGATGAGCCCCTATCGAGGATAAACGTACGTGATCTGCCGAAATTTACAAGGTTGGATCTAATTGCTGTGGATGGTGCAGCGGATACTATACCAAGTGATGAAGAGTATAACAAATTCATTTATCTAATAGAGCTGATGAAAAAATATGATTATGACGAGAAGAAGATGTATGAAAACTTTCCTTTCAAGATTAAAGACGTTTTGTTCAGTAGTATTCTGCACGCTGCTAACAAATACCTGGCTAAAATTGCTGACATAGTAGAGGAAGGTAAAGATCAACAGGAGATAAGAGAGTGGATGTCAAGAACTGAACAGAACTTTTACAAATACTTCTTACCTTCTGACCAAGTTAGACTTGCTTCTAGCGAGGAAAGTCTATTCTACGATTATGATCTTGTTAAGAAGGATTGGGTCCGAAAAAAGACTATTGGTTCGCTTATCCCTATCTATGCAGGTCTGATAAGCCCAGAAGATGTTGTCAATGCATTTGTTAGCTGGACAAAACACGCACATTTCTGTGGAAAGGATGGTTTCTGTCATGTACCTACGATTTCCAGCTCGGATCTGGAAGAGAGCTATTTCCTTAAATGTACTTACTGGCGAGGTCCGATATGGATTAACACAAATTGGATGATATGGCTTGGTTTGTTAAAATATGGCTATGAAGCCGAAGCTGAAAGAATAAGACAGGGGGTATTTGAATTGGTTGAAAATCACGGGTTTAGAGAATACTACAACCCCGAAAATGGAGATGGACTCGGAGGAAAGAATTTCTCGTGGACCGCGGCTCTTGTAATAGATATGATAATGAACAAGGGAATAGGTATTCCCCCAGGTTGATGTGAATAATATAAACATGTCTGAACTAGAGTTACTCTTGATGGTGAATCCATGATCGGATTTGGCTGGTTAGAATTCTGATTCACTTACAGCCATTTTTTTGGAATCAAGCTACCTGATCCTCCAATTAAGTGTTCTCTCACACTCCCACCATGATGGGAGATTCTTACGATACAATAATGATGATCTATTCGTTTCTTTTCCACTTCTTTATCTTTCACTAGCGTATCTATATTTCACGTTTATATTATTGAAACATACCATGTCTTAAGTTAGACTTACCCATTCCTATATATTGACATTCTCCAAATGAGATATCTAGCATTGACCGACTAATTATAAGGTCTGAGATTAGATACACACATGAAGTACTTGTAATTATCTAAAATTTTCTCTTGAGATCAAAAATAATTCATATACTATGTCAGCAATCTTGTTGTCGGAATAATCTGCAATATCAGACCACTCAACTTTGATCCCATTCCATTTATTGCCATTGTTATTGGTATGCCATATCCCATATGGCAGTCGATTCTTTGTAATCTCTTGATCAAAGGGATATGGATTAACATACAGATATGGCGAATCATACATGTTGTCCTGTGGAATTATTCCGACTCCTATTTGTTCATCAGGCTTTTTAGCTGTAAACCACTCTACTGAAAAATCGAATCCTTCTGGCCATAAGTGTAACAAGGTGAAATGTCCCTCAAGTTTCATTCTAAATAGCTCCAAGCATCTCCTAGCTTTTGCCGCAAAAATGTAGTAAGATGAAAGCTCTTCTGAGCTAACAAACTCTAAATCAATTTCAGATGGCAATTCGAGGCGCTTGAGCTCGTCGTGTAATAAAAATTGGGCTAATGTAGCACGCATACTGAGACTACTTTCAGTACTAACTGGCGATTTGAGATCTATGGTAAGTCCCTGTTCATTATGAAAATATGAGAGCTGTCCAGTGAGTAAATGGATCTTTATCTCTGTCTTGTTGTTGATCAAGCCAGTAGTTATTTCATCATTTTGCAGAAATAGAGCATTGTGTCCATAATGTGGAAGCTCTTCATCAATAAGTTGAGTCTTCCATCGTCCTAATAGTTTGCATGAATTGTGCAAGTTAGTAATGAACACTTTTGATTGCCTCTCCTATGTTCCAGTCTTTATAGATATATTTACATCTGTCGCTCTCCGACCTTGGATGGTGATTCTGTTATCTTAGGTTGAGGGGATTCCATACGTACACAGGGATCATTTTTAATCTGACGAGATAATTTTATGCAATTGTCAACAAGATCTTTGACAGACCTTGATATGTATCTTGATTTGAGAAACTGTTTGACATTATGTTCCATATCCTCTGCTATCCACCCTCTACTCCAACCCATGAATCCAAACGGAGGTAAAGCAAATCCTAATTCGGTAAAGAACACCATTAACTGACCTGCAACTTGCTGAATGTTGTCTTGTCCACCTGTAATGATAAAACTTGCCACCTTGTTCTTGATCAATATTCTGTCTCGTAATGTTATCTGGTTCTGAACACAATTAAGACGTTCAGCCATCTTATAGTAAAGAGAGGATGCATTACCCCATCTAATCGGAGTTGATACAAACAAGACATCTGACCACAGGATCATCTTCCTGTAGACTTCATTCATACCATCACTAGTGTCCATTTCTGAGATGGAACATGGCCAAGTACAAGCCAATTCATTTCTGCTATAGTACCCTTCACAGTGCCTAAACTCTAGATCCCTTAGTCTCAACATTACAGTACTGGCATTATATTTCTCTTTTGCATAGCCCAGAGCTTTTTCTAATGCTAACTCAGATGTTGAAATTCTTGGTAATTCAGCATTTGAATTTGATGTAGATATTCCAAGGATATTCAGCGAAGATGAAGAAGTCTGGTATTGCAAGTCCACAAGATCCTGTATGGGATTATTTTTGTGTTCTGCTCTTACAGGCATAATTTTAGGCATGCTAGATACGAGGATTTTGCCATCTCTGACGATTACATCATAAAGTGCCTGCTGATCATCATAGCCAGGGGGAGCTTTACCAGTTGTTACGTTGTACTCCCACCCATGCCAAGGACATGTTACATAGTATTCTCCATCATATTTGATCTCCACTTCACCTTCATTTAGAGGTCCACCTTTATGCAGACAAACGTTCCCCAGTGCGGTTATCTTACCATTAAAGTTGAACAAGACCAATGGTTTCCCATTAAGATATGCAAGCTTGCTGCTGTTGGCGGGGAGATCTGTTTCTTCAAGAACTTTAACAAAGCTCATGTTTTTTGTTAATAATGAAAGTATTAATTATTATCGTTTTTGAATCCCAGTCCTTTTCTCGTTGGATGAGAAACAAACAATCAATTCATCGATTGTCAAATAGACGAGGGGTGGAGAGAAGAACCCTGGCCTTGTGTCAATAGACCCGAGTCAAACTTCTTTGTGCATTTTGGCTCGGAGTGAGCGAGAAGATTTAATTAAAAGTATTCAATTATTTTGCAGGTTAATCAGCACTATTTTCTAAAATGATACATGATTATTTGATTGCAGATAATATAACTTGAGTATACCCTATAGTGGCAGGGGCAATCTTCTATATGAACTGGATATGTAAACTGCGTTGCTTGGACCTTTAAATAAGTGATAATAGATTATAATAATTAACATGGTTGAAATAAAGGGTAAACATGCCAAATGTCAATTGTGTGAGCATGATGAGGATAACCTGCTAAACCATCTATTTGAAGTCCATCATTTTGATGACACTAATGATCTCGGAGTCATAATTCAAGATCTAATGATAAAGATGAGTCAGATGCAAAACCAGATCACACAACTACAGAATAACGCCTATACAAAATAAAAAGAGTCAACATAGCAGCTAGAGAATCAAAGGCTCTCATCCTTCCTAGTCAATACCAAAAGTTTGTGTCAAATTGCGAATAATGGTAATCCGTTTTCAATAAAAAATATGTTATTCCAACCAGAAGGTTCTTCAGGGTTTGGGATGGCATAGCCATCACCCGAATATTCATGCTCACCAGGCGGTTTTTGAGACCATATTTCAACATGACATCTAAGTCTTACGTACCAATTAACCTTGCTAAGCTAGCAAGATCCCAGAAGTCTGATGCATATGACATTTGGTTAGCATGTATAGCTATGGGTGAAGAAGAATAAGGAGAAGAAGGAGAAGAAGCGATGATGACAATAACAAGTTCACGGCCTAACTGAGTGTAACAAATAAAAGAGTAAAGGGCGTCATATTAATTCTCGATATTGGACAAGAAAGAAGTAATAAGGCACTTCAGATATGTAAGTGATATTGCTAATGAATTGAACCAGGATTTTAAAAAAGGTAGGATATCGTCTGTTGACTTAACTAGGGAATTATTAAGGTTAGAATTGGAGCTTAACAAAAAGTAAAGAATAACCTGAACTGCCCCCCCTGATAATAGTATGTCTCAGGTATTCAAATTTCTTAAATATTTCATTTCCTAATTGGCTTATATAGATGCCATTTGGTTTCGGGAAGAAGGACAATGATAAAGTAGGACCAATAGATGATTCGATAGAACCCCTTGACAAGGACGACTACGGAGAGATTGAGAAGATAAAGGAAATGTTAAATCCAAATGAAGTGGTTATAGTGGTAGCACGGCAATCAAGAATTTTACCAGGTGGTTCGTATATTACACCCAACGTCATATATGCAACCAATAGACGAATAATCATGAGAGACCCATATATGTTGGGCATTAAGGAAAACATATTGGATATACCGTACGACGTAATAACAAGCGTCAAGCTTGAAAAGGGTTTGTTTTCGTCCGAAATCAGATTTGAAGCACCTGCAATAGTTGGTTCAAAAAGGCTTGGAATGATTCATGGAATTGTAAGTGGTGAGACCGATAATGAGGGAGTGATTCAAGCTATACCAAAAAGAAAAGCCGAAGATCTGGTTCAAGTAATACGTTCTGGAATGTATGGATATCAGAGCAACAGTTATGTTCATGCTCCCTTACGCCAACAGTCTGCCCACAATAGTACTTCAGTTGCAGACGAATTAACAAAACTTGCTAAGCTAAGAGAACAGGAGGTACTTACTCCGGAAGAGTTTGAACGTATCAAGAAAAATATCCTTGAAGGAAAAAGATAATGCATATTTCATTGGGCATATTCTAGTTGTAGTATCGTTATTCTATCTATCCATTGTTGCATTTACAAGTATAGGCTTTGCTGAACCTGTTTTTAAAGATCCTAATCTAAGAGCAGAGCTAATAACTGAAGGCTTATCGTCTCCTACAAGTATGGCTTTTATTGATAACGACAACATCTTAGTTTTAGAGAAGAATACGGGTGAAGTACGGCTTGTTTCAAACGGCACTTTACAGCAAGATCCAATTCTAAAATTAGAAGTGGATACTACCACATTGACGTGTTGTCGTGGATTGTTAGGAATAGCGATAACTGAAAATCAAGATAGGTCACATGATGTATTTCTCTATTTATCAGAGCCGGC
>DASQQK010000118.1:0-2042 GCA_035643435.1 Nitrososphaeraceae archaeon
GAGCTCTTTTTTCTACTCTACTTCTCGACGTATCTTAATCAATACTTGAGTTCACATTTGCACATTTACTACTTCTGATGGGTATCAACTTCTTGGATGGAGGTTGTTCGCCTATGAAGGAAAAGATCTTTCCTTGTTTCAAAGCGATTCTTTTAGAGAGTGGTATTATACTTTATTTTCATAATTTATAGCCGAGCTCACATTGGAGAAACTTGCTAGGTGGCTCGGACCGAACTTAATATAATATAGCTGAATTTAACAAGGTATGTCTCTAGAGTGCGAACTGTATCTGTAACAACTGTAAAATTTAGTATGCATACGCACCATCTGCCGGTCTACACTGGTTACACAAGTTTTTCCTTTCTCCCTCTTTAATTCTATATCGTCTTATTTCTACGTTTTCCAAGCCGCATGAATCACATTTACCTATCACAGAAACTCTTTTGGCATAATATGATTTAAGAATATCAATTAAGGAAGTTGGAAGCGGATATGATATTGCAGTTTTAAGATCGAGGGAAAGGCCGCTCCAGAGCTTCAGTTAGATTACGGAGTCTCTATTCTTTCGTCAGCTAATGATCTCGGTATCCAAACTAAGCTGCTGTTTATAGCAGTAGACGATAGGGTTATAGCAGTGAAGAGGATCATATAATCGTAAGAGAATATCTAAAACTAGGAAAATAGTGTTTGCTAATTGTTACAAAAATAGTTAATACAGGATTTATCAGAAATCTGTAGACTGGAATTTAGAAACTACTAAATATCATTTGTAGTTTCTTATATTTTCATAATTTTCGACTAATCGTATGTTCTCTTCCAGATCTGATCTATATTCTCGATCTTTCCCTGCGGGAGTACCCCTAAATGTTTCAAAGTCCTTTGTATATCGCTCCCTCGAAGGGGCCTCCAGCTCGTCCTCTTTTTCTCCATACTTGAACCTCTCAAGAGCTTCCTCTTCACTCACTAGTAGCCAGAGCGTATGACCATCAAACGCATCTGCTACATATTTCGGAATCCATAAGCTGTGTTTTCGTACCGTTCCCTTTTCTACTTTTACGTAGTTCTGTGAGAACTCTTTAATCTCGCCCAACTCCTTTCCGTCATTTGTTTTTACTTTCTTCCCTTCCAAGACACTCCAAAGCACAGTTGGGCTACCTTCACTACTAAAACCTGAAGACATATTCAGAGCATATAGTGCATAATAGAACAAAAAGGTATGCATTTGGCGCCCTTCATATTATCACAATGCAAAGTGATTTATCTTTTGTTGCATATAGGGAGACGACGAATAGGATTGGGAGTTAATGCTATATCTTGGGATACAATTGTGGATAAGAAAGTGAAATCGAGTGATGATCAGGACTTGGGAAAAGTACATAAAATCACTAATTATTTCGTACAGACAAAAGAGGGGATAGTTTCGAAGAATTATTACTTTATACCCAAATATTATGTACAGGGCTACGACGGAGAACATGTCTGGGTCTCTATGACCAAAGAGGATATTAAGACCAAATTTGAAAGGGATAACGCTCCCACGGATTTGAAGGCCTTTCTGCCAGCAGAATATGACGAGAAACGATCTAGGATAATTAAAGAATTTCCGGAATTTGAGAACCAGGTTCCTATGTTTAGTCCTGTTGGTAAGGACTTCGGAGAAGTTATGGTACAGAAAGAGAAGCTTGTAATGCCGTGGAAAGACGTCATTGGCAAGAAAGTAAAATCGATAGACGAGCACAACATTGGTGAAATTAAGAGTGTTTTCTCTGGGTTCATTGAAGTTGAAGAAGGATTGCTTCGAAAGGATCGTTACTACATTCCAAAATACTATATTGAAGGTTATGATGATGAGAACCATGTTGTCTCCTCTCTTACCAAGGAAGATATAAAAGAAAAGTATCAACGTAATGGTCCACCGCTAGAATCAGAGTTGGATACACAAGAATATCTCCAGAGGAAGCAAGCACAAGATGAGAGGTACCCACAGGTTTTTGTGAATGGGATTCCATTTATGGCCAAAGAACCGGGTGTATCATTAGAGA
>DASQQK010000119.1:0-3275 GCA_035643435.1 Nitrososphaeraceae archaeon
GGATGCTCCTGAATATTCTCAAGCTTGGATGAAAGCCATAGATGAACTGGACAAAGCTAATGTGTTAGATGATAAAACAAAATCCCTTGCCTACTTGTCTGTGTTGGCGGCATTGGGACTTACAAGCGGTATCCCATTTCATGTTCAACATGCTAAATCGTTGGATGTGACAAGAAATGAAGTTATTGGAGCAATCCTTGTTGGGATGCCGGCTGCAGGTAATAAGGTAGTTCAAGCCTTGCACGTGGCTCTGCATGCATACGACAGTTAGAGCAATGTAGGAATGCTCTCAAACTTATCATTTTACATAAGCCCCCGTTGATATCGCCAAGTAGCCTCTCGTTAAAAATGCAGTTGAATACGAATCAAATATAGATGAGGGTGACGAAATTCGAATCGAACATAGATGGTGTCATTGTCTGGCTTTCTTCGTTAATGCTTAGCCGATCGCGAGGAGGTTGATAGGACCATTATTCTCATCTCAAACCCATAAAAGATACCAATTAGAAGTTGCTTGTATCATTTCTTATGCTGAGGATAATTTCGTTTGAAGAATTTCCTCTTAATAATCTCAGCCACTGATACGTATGCAAGGACAATCAACCTAATAAATAGGGACATTCCTGCCAGGATAAGCCCATAGCCCTTCGTGAAATGTCTGATCGTGCAATAATTATAAAGAATTATCATGTATTACAACACAAGAACTATGCGAAACAAAAGGGTTGGTACAAATCTTGAAAGGATTATAACCCAGATTCAAAATAGTGTCGATATAGCAAAAACTCATCTAAATCAACATGTCACGATGGAGGGCGAAATTTTTTCTCTAGATAGGCAATGTGAATATTGCACCATATATTTTAAAGCAAAGGAAGTTTATTTTTCGTAATCCGTACTTCTATTGATGATCAAATTCAACACACTAAGGAACCTCAAAATAATAAATATCAATAGTGAAGAAGAAGAAAGGCCTCCGGATTTAGATTGTTGTTTTATGTGAGCTGAAATTCTGGCTGGGACTAATTGAGTCTATTCTCACGTAATTCTTTCTCTCCGGCTTTCAATTCATTGAATCGAGATCTATGATTAAAGAGGTTGAGAGCGTCTACGCTCTTATTATCCTTCGATCTGTTGTCGTTGCAGAATAAGTGAATGAATGAATGTGTGTGCGAGCAAAATGAAGCTTATTGGCCTCGACTATTTTCAAATTCTTCCAGAAATTTATTGATTCTCGTCGTGCGACTATAACAATCTACAATAATACTACGAACAAAAGGTAATGCTCGTCTGAACACATTGATTATATCAGGAATAGCTGCTTTTGCCCACCAGATTCGCTAAGCTATGTTTCATCGTCCCACTCCATTTTATGCTAGATAATACCAAGCAATACATAAAGAATGACTTTGGAATGCGTACTCATTCTTATGTCCTTGTCACTAGATAAAGTATCTTGAACGTGTTGTGGGGGAGTTTTTGGATCTTTTGTGAATAGTTGGATGACTAGTGAATAGCCGGGTTGAGGTTAAATGAGGCTAGAAAGCTAGGGTGCAACTTTGTATGAACTATTGTCATAATCTCCTTCGGTGGCGTTCTGTTACCGATGTCAGTTACTAGTTCTTCCAATACAGACGCGATATTATCAACTGATTGATCAGTGATTTCAGAAGCGGCTATAGATGCATTCATTTGCTCGCTGTTAAATAGTTCTTGTGCTCTCTCGGCCAGAGCTTTTGAAGTCTGATAATCTGTGACATTTATCAGAGACCGATTGACACCTTCATCTATTATCAGATTAGACATGTTTGTCATATCAAATCCAACGGCGAAAGAATCTCCATAATTACTGAGCACTTTGTCTAGTATTTCTATTATTCTCAGTACTTGGGTCGTTGAGTTATTCAGTTGCTCTGGACTTATCCTTGCAGTAACAACCTCATCAAGAATAGCATCAATATCCCCAAATACAAAATTCATATCATTAACTGATTCATTACCTTGAACCGATGTTATAGAAGTCTTGAGGGTTGTCAAAGCTGTATTAAGCTCATCAGCTAACCTCTGATTTGTTTCAACGATTTCGTCATTTACGTTAGCCGTAAGAAGGGCTGATGCTTTATTTGCATGTGCGCTAGCTAATGATACATTATTGTTTAATAAATTCTCCTGAGCTAGTTTAGCTTCTGCTTTTATTGCATCGACTATGGATAAAAACACTGCACTTTCATCTGATGAAAAATTCTGTCCGTAGACAGGAGATATTATTGAAAATGGTTTACTTCGAAACATATTCAAATGGCAAGATTAGTGTTCATTGGGAAATGGCAACATATGTATTGGTTCACGGATCGTTTCATGGCGGCTGGTGTTGGAAGAAACTAACTCCTCTTCTGATCAGAAACGGACATAACGTGTATGCACCAACCCTTACCGGTCTAGGTGAAAGAAGTCATCTTGCAAACAGGAGTATTGGATTGGATACACACATACTTGATATTACTCAAGTGCTAGAGTATGAAGATCTTCATGAAGTGATCTTGGTTGGTCACAGTTATGGAGGCATGGTTATTGGAGGTGTAACTGAAAAAGTTCCTAATAGGGTTGAACGCCTTGTTTTTCTTGACGCGATTATACCGCAAGATAATAAGAGTGCATTTGACTTGGCGCCTGCTCTAGAAACTGTTTACAAGGAAAGAGCCCTAAGGGAAGAAGGCAAAGAATGGTTAGTTGCGCCTCTAAAGCCAGATGATTTTGGTGTGACAGATCCTGATGACATTAAATGGATGAGTACTAGACTATCACCTATGCCTAGGCACACTCATGATCAACCAATCAGAATAACTAACGTGCAGGCCAGGATTCTTCATAAAAGTTTCATATGTTTTAGTGAATTCGGGCATTCTCAATTCAAGTCTCTAAAGTCGCTGGAAGGTTGGGATTATCATGAATTAATGAGAGGACATGATGCCATGATTACTGCCCCAAATGAATTAGTAGAATTGTTTGAATCATTAGACGTAAGTGATTGAGAATTTCGAGCGTTACTAGTTGCAATGAATCACTTGTGCCCCCTTGACGCTATTCTTGTCGGTGTCTGAAGTCAGTCTTATCGATTACGACTCGAAATGCAGTATTAAATAGAAAACGCACTCTCCGTGCTTTTTCTATTTACTCTTTATACTAAATATCATACTGAAAGGATCAAGTATAGTTTTCTAGTACAGAACCTTTAGGGGTAGAAGAAGCACCATCCATCTCCAAAGAAACTTTCA
>DASQQK010000120.1:0-4145 GCA_035643435.1 Nitrososphaeraceae archaeon
TGTGCTCTTATCTGTATAATTATATTAATTAAACCGGTCAGATTTCATTACTCTTCCCCTTAAATACCGTTCTTAATTCAGCATCAATGTATGTCACTTGAGAAGATAGTCGCTGCCATAGAAGCCAAGGGAATAGAGGGAATAAAAAAGACAGAACTCCGTCGAGAAATTCAAGAAGCAAAAGAGCTCGATTCACTACTCCTAGAATTAGCTAGAAGCAAGGAAATATACACAGAAAAAAAAGGTAATTCAACCTACTATTGGCATAAGAATTACTACCTACAAAAGCTGGTGAGTACAGATCAAAAATTTTCTTACCTATACACTTCGATGAATTCAGTACGGGATTCGTTGAACACTCAATTCGATTCATGCAATACGAGACTAGATATTGTTACCCAACAAATGAGAGAGATAACAGAGGAGATTAAGGTTCTCGAAAGGTCCATGGAACAAGTAATTGAAACGAATGACTTAATTACTAAAAAGAGGACCCAGAAGACTGACATCAACATTAACTACGATATTTTCAAAGAGCAATTCGATCAAGCATTATCCAATGCTTCAAGTTCGATTGGGTGGGTCGAGCTGTGTAATTTGCGAAAAGACATCTGCTTAAAGATGAATATTTCTCGAGAGGAATTTTACCATTCTTTTGAAGAAGTGGTTTCTAACAATTTTGATAAATATGAGCTTTCCACGGGCGGTGAGGAAGGGATACAGTTAAGAGGAATGGTACACGGATTCGTGAGGTGTATTTGAAATGTATCCATACGGCTTGGTGCGTAATCCATATCACAGCAGCCCAACCCCCAGATTTTCAGACTCGTCAATCTTAGGAGGAGAGCGGCACAAGGAAGCAAAGAATGCAATACTTTCTTGTATGAATGATGTGTGTTCCAAAACGGCTCTATCAGAGAAAGACCTCCGTGTTGTCACGGTAATTCAAGATGTCGGATCCGGAAAGACTCACCTCGCGCTACACATGCAGACGGTTGAAGAGATGTCTGCCAAATGTGTGATATCATATGTTGACTTTTCGCAGATACTGCCTAGAAGTAAATCCGTCATTCTGTCTTCCGTTTTTGGAGGATTCAGAGACGATGATTTAGAAGCGTTGCGATCAGCTTCTGTTGCTTTGATAATGGTGTCGAGACATGAAAGCGAAAAGTCAAAGCTTGTCAAGAGGCTATTCAAGCATGGTCTGATATCGGAGATCAAGAGAGAATCCCTTGAAGACAAGATCAGGATGTTACTAGAGAAAAGAATTAAGGTCACAGATAAAGTTATACTTTCCGAACTATTGGGAAAAGACTTTACCGACAGAGAGAAAGAGCTGATCTATTACCTACTCAATGATGAGATAAAGATTTGGGTCGGCTCGATTGTATCACTCGGTGAAATGTTGGAACTACTCACTTCCTTAATAAATCTAAACAAAAGGCTGCTGAACAAATTGACCATATTTGAATTTGATGAATTTGATTCAGAAGGTGAATCAATGGAATTTATCAAGGCAATCATCAACTTTGTGCTTCCTTCGAGCATGATTATGCTCATCATGACCCCTGCATCATACGACCTAATAAGAAAAAGAAATCTTTCTCTATATGACCGATTGGAAAAAGCAAATTACATGATCGATCTTGCAGGTTCAAATACATTTAGTGAGATTAATGATATAGTGCTTGAATACGTAAGATCTGAAAAATCTAGCTCTTTTACCAAAGAATCAGAGCTTGAATTGTCTAGCAATATCAAGATGATCTATGATGCATTTCCTGATTTTAGGAATGTTCGTTCTATGATAAATATCCTTTACCATGCAACAGAGTTGGCTAGTGATAGAAATTTGAAAAGCATCGACGAGGAGGCACTAGATGAAACAGTTAGAAGAGCGTTCCCTGGATTGAGGATTAAAGGAAGCATAATGTCAGTTCCTGTCTCAGACTTCATGAAGATCAGACGAATGTCCAAGGACATCCATGAATTAGAAATAAGGGTTAAGAATGCAGTGCAAGATCTTGTTCAGTGCACTGAAGGCGAGCGGTTCTTAAGTTCTCATGCTACCCCTGATGGCGACGCGAAGTTTGTAGATCTATTGTACCACAACTCACAAGGAGATCAAATTGCTATTTCAGTGGCCTTGGACAAAGAGAAATTGTTTATGATCAATCAAGGTAAGTCCCAGTTTTCAAATGGCGTTAATAAAGTCTTGGTTCTGTCAGATAGACCAGGCCGTTTTGACGTACAAAAAGAAGTCAGACCTCAAGTAAAGAACGTCAGTATTGATGATTCGAAACTGATTGATCTGATTTACTTCAGTTCAAAATATCGAAGTAGCCAGATCTCTGATGAGGATATTAAACGAGCATCTATGCTTGCAAAATCGATAGAGCTCCCCTAACAAAAGAACCTGCTTGTGAAGAAAGCTGTCCGAGGGGTTCGCACATGCGAACAATAGAACTCTTTTATGTGGGTACTGCTTACATGCAGTGTTGAAAGAAGGAAATTTTGGTGAGCGGTACGGTCAAGATAATTTTGAGAACTATGAACTTGATGGTTCAATCTCATGTAATGTTTGCGGTAAGGATGCAGATTTCGTAGTTCAGCTTGAACTGGTATGGGATAGAAGCAACTATAGCCTAATGAATTCGCTTAACCAGATGCCCTTTTATCTTTGCAAAGCGCATGAGTATATTTATGAGCGAATGCAAAATAACATAGAATTGACAGAATATTTCCGAGAAACAGTAAATGCAAACCGTTAACATTTGCGCCTTTGAAATGTGAAAGGTCTCATTTTCATGAGCAACAGGAAAAAGTATTCCAGTTATGATGATTTCTATTCGAATCTACATACCAGAGGGGCTTCACTTATCGAGTTCGATAACAGGAAAGTACCTTGCATTTACGTGGGAAACGAGGAGTTCAGGAAATTTGTTAGCTATGCCCCAGGCCAGAAAATGGCTGTGGATACAAACCTGGATATCTATCATAATGAACGGGATGTTTTTGTTCAAGTCAATCTGAAAATATTAGATGCTGAAGTGGAGTATTCTTTTTTATTCCACGCAAATGAAATGACGTCTTTTTTTGAGGCGATGTTAGATAGCGCGTTGATAGTACTGTCTGCTGCTGATCCATCGTTAGTGTCTGAGAACATCTTTGCAATACAATTACCTAAAAAGGAAAGACTGGAAGAGGCTTTTCAGATAATATCAAAATATGCAGACAGGACATGGACAAGAGCCAAAAAGGACTAAAAACTAGCTTAGCGCCATTGGCACAAGCTCCTCAGATTCAGGGCTGAAGTGCGACGGCCGGGATTTGAACCCGGGTTACCAGATTGGCAATCTGATGTCCTAGACCAAACTGGACGACCGTCGCATCTTACGAGATTTATGAGTGACTATTTAACAACCTTTCGGTGTCTTGAAACCTAAGGTTGGACCGACCACCAAAGCAAATCGGCAAATCGGCACCTCACATGGGCTGATTAGTTCTTCAGAAGGCATAATCTTAAAGAGCCGTGTAGCCACAAGATCTGTAGCTAGCTCATAAGAATCAGTGTTGTGTATCCTCTCTTCTCAGTCACATAGGAATCCTGAATCTCTTCAACAACAACTGTAGTGGAAACGAGATCGCCACTCTCGCAAGATGAAGTTTCTAACACGACCATGTCATTAAGTATATCCCCTCCTACGAAACTCTCGTTACTCACTGAATATTTTACGTCACTCTCTGAACTGATTAGAAAAACCTGTCCCTTTTGATAATTGCCAAGCCTAATCATTCTTCCTTCTCTTGGCACCGCATTGACGGTCAAGGCAACGTTTTGTATTTTTTGCTTTACAAAGCGCGTTGCAGATCCCACAGTAATTTTGTAATCAAACGGATATCCCGCAGTATATTCGGCCATTTTATTTATGCCATCATTCATAATGATATCAACTTTTTTTATATTGAGACCATATTTGAAAATCCAGTCGGGAGTGGTCATCACAACTGATTCGATCTCTTCCTTCCTTTTAGCAGACTCCAGGGGACTGAGTTGATATCTATCGACCCAGTCCTTGTAGTCCTTACTAATATCACTTATGAAATCAGCACAGGTAAATTGGTAATCCTGGACGCTGGAAGCT
>DASQQK010000121.1:0-9734 GCA_035643435.1 Nitrososphaeraceae archaeon
TTTCATGTTGCTGCTGCAACGGCGTGCCAGCAGGTACTACCCTACTTTTTACCATATCGGCTACTCTTTGTTTCTCATTCAGTTGAATCCCGTTTCTTAATAACTCATTCCTCTCTAGGCGCTCTTTTTTCCAATGGCAACTCCAGCAATATTTACATTTAACACATGTAAGGAAAGTCCTATAACTACAACATTTACAAATGTCATATTTCCAGGACAATGTTTCTCTAATGTATTCATGCATAGGATTTTGACCATTTGTTTATTTTAGTCGAGTATATTCAATGTAATACTCAGCTAGAATAAAACCTGATGCAAATGAAATCAATTAATACAATAGTTGAATATAGATCTATACGATTTAGAATTCAAATGGATGTATACCGACGGTTGCAGACCATCAGCGATCTATAATATGATAATTGGGGATTACAATCAGAAGGTAGTCACTTCAATATATGTCATATAGATCTACTTTAAATTGTGCATATTATCCTCCGTATTACAGAAGAAATGATCCTTTCCATGAAGAGAGCAAGGTCCCCGAAGACAATATTCTTCATATAGCTGTTCAAAACGTTTCGGGGATTGCTGCTGGTGACTGGAGTTTTTGAAATCCAACGTGCTGTCCCTTGGGATTCATAATATTTCGTTCACTGGGAAATTAAATGGAACTTCATCTGATGTATCTTATTCTTTGAATGTCACTGGTAGTATTTGAAATTGATCAAATCATTTATGTGAATATCTCTTACTTATTCAGCAGTTGTATTAAGAAAATCACCAATTCGCCTCAGTAGGTCTGTGTTAATTTCTTCAATTGTACGATTTCCGTCGATGGGAATCAATCCGTATCTCTTCTGCATTCGACGGAACTCCTTTGCCAACATGTTTTGATACATAATAAATGACTCGTACATGTCCTCAGAGAGTCCAACATCTGAACCTGATTCATAGTAGTCTAAAGAAAGATTTTTTTGGAAGACTCTATGAATCAACTCATTAGGGTCCACGTCTAGATAGAAAACTAGATCAGGTTTTAGCGCAAATCCATACAATGCATGTGACCATGTCCTGCTAATCTTTCTTACTGCATCTCTTGCCATTAATGTAAAAATATACCTATCGGCAAGTACGATGTATCCAGCTCTCAATGCGGGTATAATCTTATTTTCAAGTTGGTCCGCAAAGTCGGCGGCAT
Source organism: Nitrososphaeraceae archaeon (assembly GCA_035643435.1). GTDB lineage: Archaea > Thermoproteota > Nitrososphaeria > Nitrososphaerales > Nitrososphaeraceae > TH5896. Next base: position 1,202 of record DASQQK010000121.1, read on the forward strand.
AAAATAAGCTGAGTGTTCTCCTACCCAGTACGAAATTCCTTTTTGCTTCTAGTATCCCCTCACCAATCAATTCTGACCTACGTAATCCTGTGGTAACGACAGCATGTCCATCGGCTTCTAACCTCGGTTGTATTATAGAGATCTGACTCGTCCTGCCAGAAGCATCAGGTCCTTCAATAACAATAAGCTTCCCCGTAAGGGGAGTATCGTTCTGGAGGTACCTTATTCCATCTCCATAATAGGATGGTGATTGGGACCTCAAAACGTATGCATCATTCACATGTTCACCGGTTGGTCGAATCTTTTGTCTTTGCGTCCCTGTAGTCTTTAATCTTCTACTTCGTGATGGTGCTTTTCTTGTCATACCGCCACTCCTAGGCTGATAGGTTCTGATTCAACAATCTTACGTTGGTTTTTCGGGAGTATACCTTTAACTAGATCGCGCACTTTTGCCTGTTGCTCCTCGATGGCAGAAGTACCGTCAATCACTGCAAATCCTTCGTCTTCAGCCATAATATCGTATTCATCAATTATCCTCTGTTGGAAAATCCTATAACTCTCATAAGGATCGTTACTGAGATTCAAATCCATGCCCGCTTCATAGTATTTCAATTTTGGCCGTCCAACAAGAATCCTTTCAATCGCTACATCTATAGGCACTTTAAAATAGAATATGAGATCTGGTTTTAAGGCGTAGCTATAAACTTTGTAGACCCAATTTCTGCTACATCCTCGCACTATATCTCGAGCAAATGCTGTATAGACATACCGATCCGCTAAGACTATATAACCTGCTCTGAGAAGTGGAAGTATCTTTCTTTCATACCTATCTGCGAAGTCTGTTGCGTGTAATAGGCTGAATGTTGTTGGGGTAAGCTTTCCCTTCTTCTTTCCTTTAGAAGTAATCTCTTTAACCATATCAGAAGAATTCCACTCTGTAAGAAATACAGCGATATTCCTAGATCGTAGCCATTGCTCCAATAGATGAATTTGTGTTGATTTTCCAGATCCATCTATTCCTTCGACAATGATTAACCTTCCTTTAAGCCCCTCATTATTACGAGCCTCATTGCCATAGTATAAGGCTTTTACAGGAAACACCCTTTTCGACTGAATAGCATAATTATCCATTAATTATTAGCTTAATTCTTTGTATTTAAATTGCTTGGTCTCAGCGGAAAGGTAATAGTATTGAATTGGTAACAAATCCAGTTTGTCCTATATTATCTATAGGAAAATGTTTGCAGCTTTAGGTAAATCATAGTTCCATTAGGTTTTCAATGATACAGTTTAACTGTAATTCTCGTCAGTCATGGCTTATTGGTTCAAAATTCTCGTTGATCCAACAGTCTCTACATATAGCATTATCATCATCGTTAAATAGGTCAGTCTCCATAAAAGTTAACTCTCTAAAACACCTTTTACATCTGTTTCTCAATCCGTACTTGATCTTAAATACTACTATGTAGAATTTAAGGTATTGCATAATTAATTGCTATAAGATGGGGATCGCATTACCTTGTGGACCCCAAAATGGCATGGACCTGAATTTATCAATATTGTTCCTGATAAATAGCGTGATCCTATTCGTATTAGACTGCAATCAGACAAATTTCTGGAAACGATCTACAGACGATTAGAACAGTTATCCTTTTCCTCCCTTACATACTAAGTTCTATAATTCTACCAAAGCGCTACACGAAAACATGAAAAATGGCATCTAATATGCATAATTGTCCCTCTTCGGTTTTATGATCTAGATCAGTCTACTTCATACTTTTTTGTATTCGATCAGAGAAATGTGAGCCCTTGGGACTTGCTACACTCTTGATAAATTCCTCCGCGGCAGTATCAAGCCCCGCGTCTAGGTACGCATTATAATGAGTATTACACATTATCAAAGATATTTCGGTATCGTCCCATCCCAATTTACATTTACAAGGTAAAGATATCCTCTTCAAATCAGATTAGATACGTTGGGGGCTCTGTCTACTTGGTGGAATTCATAAGTGTGACTACTTGATACGGTACTATCTACACCATTGACTGTAGAGTTCGTTCTATGCATTTGCTTACGTTGATAATCGTAAAGGGATGAATACCCATAATAGATCGCACTTTCATGTTGGATTTTCATCAGTACAATATTGATGTCCTTTTATATAGCAATGGCGGTATTGTATCTCCAAATAGATGACAATTTAAGTCACCAAGTGACAGATCTATATACTCAGTACCTAGACAGGAGTATTTTTTCCTGATTGATCGATCATGTTTGGTGAATTCTATATCCTACGACCATCCACTCGCAATTGACCGTATATGCACACCAAGAATCCTTTGATTCCCCGAGCGGTTTCTCTATTTCGAAGCAATATTTCTTGCCTGTCTATATTCCCTGTAGGATTGATCGACTTCAATAGCTGCCCGTAATATTTTACTCTTGGTTTGAGAATGGGATGATTCCAAAAACATCTTGGTATCTTTAGGCAAGCAATGTCCGCCGATTCCGTCCCTAGGTTCAAGTATATTTACATTCCATTTCGTATTCAGAGCATCTCTCAACTCTGCAAAGTTTATTCTATTTGCCTGGCTGTACAGATACAGATCCTCTGCAAATGCGATCTGCAAATACCTATGAGCATTCTCAGCGATCTTTGAAATTTCCGCTATCTCTATATTAGATACAGGGTGCAAAGGTATTTCCAAACTTTTGATACCTTTGAGTACACTGCCACTGGCTATCTCATTACCGCTGTCAGTAGCACTGGTGTTAAGGACAATACTGTTACAACTACCTTCTCTATCACTTACAACAACGTTCTTCACTATTGAATAACCATAAAACTGCATGGCCTTTTTAAGGCAACAGTCGCATACTCCTCCTATAACACGAACCTGGTTGATTCCATGATCTTCTTCTTCTAACGAATAGTATCTGTGAGGTACGTGTGCAACGTGTAGTCTATGGTTTAGCATATCAAATACCTTTTTGGATGTCCCTCTTGGGATAGTACTCTCTATTGAAACAAGTGCACCATCCTTAGCTTCACTTGAAATCTCCTTAATTACGGATAATAATCCATTTACCTGCGGAGAAAACATATCCTCAGGTCTGTGGGTAGATACACATATAATGAATACATCAATCTCCTTAAGATTCGCAGCTCTCCTTACAGAAGCTATTTTAGCAGCCCGATCCATAGCCGTGTCATTGATGTCGTATCCATAAGTATCAAAGCCTCTGTCGGCAAGATACTTCGCTACTGGCAAGCCAAGCTGGCCTAGTCCGACTACTAGAATTTTTTCTAAGAGCTGAGGCTCATCATAAGTAGTGATATGATTGTCAATTGCATCTATATTATTAACCGATTCCTTAGTCAGTACCCGATCGTAAGGAAATCTATGAGATTCGGAGTCATTGCTTGCTTTACAAGCCATACAAAGTTATTTCCCCTTCAATGATTTAACATTGACGGTAGTAAATCTCCGAATAACGGACAGGTAAGATTAATAGCTGCCTTAACCATATACATTCATAACATCCTGACGTCCGTGGGATCATATGATTATGTTCTGCACAATGAATTTATCTGAGGTGGGAACAACAAACATGATCAAATTGATCGTTTAGAATCCACTATTGGAGACCAGTCACAATGAAGAATAGGTAACAGTGTTAAGCACAATATCAGTCTGAGATTACATGTCGCGGAGGAACGTGTTTTCTTTGGCCTTCTCCGATAGGAATGACAACCATCACTGAGCACACAGTACTCAGAAAATTTAACATTAATGAGTCAAGTCCTGATTCCACATACTTATACTAATCGCTGATTTCTAATAGAGGCCCCAACTCTATAGCGCGTCTTGTACTAGCGGCATTCAGTTTCTTGTCTATTTCTCTTAGCATCCATTCATCATAAGAAGTCGTATCGGTGAGTACAAATAATTCAACCCTCCTAACACCATCCAATGACTCCACCTTCTTTAGGATTCCATCAGCGGCGAAAATGTCTTGACTAAATAAAAGCAAAGTTATTACATTATCTGGATCAGTTACAGGAAGTTGAAAAAGAATATTCTCTCCTAATTGTCCGTAAATCCGTTCAACTATTTGATGATAATACGACCTGTCAAGTGTATTTACAACCAGAGCAAATTGGATATATCCTACGGTATGAACAGGATTACACAAGATAAAGAATTTTAGCATATTATCATCCTTCAATCTCGTTAATCTCCGATTAACCGTCCTACTTGATATAGAAGTCTCCTTAGCTATATCATTCAGTTCCATCCGAGGGTTCGATATGAGACATTTGATTATCCTAAGATCTGTCTCTGTAAGTTCATGCTTTTTACTCAAATTTGATGATGCAAGTGTTGAAGGTGTTAGTTTACCCGTAAACATGATCCGAACACTAGCAGGTTTAAGCGAATCAAGTAGGAGTCTGAGCTTATCCTCATGCCCTTCCTTTATAGCTAGACAAAAGGTAGAGATACCTCCCATGCATTTGGAGTGAACTGATACATCTCCAACGAGATTCAATCTATTGATTATATCATCGATATTTGCGGTGTGTTCTCGTACAATAAGCATACAACCAATTCCATATCCAAGGGCCACTGGGTTTACTTTAAGTACAAATTTTTCGATTACCCCCGTAGAAATCATTCTATCCACTCTTGCTTTCACACTCTTGGAAGTCATCCCAATAGCAGATCCAATACTCATGAAGGATTCTCTACAATCCTTTGAGAGAATTCTGATAATCTTTAGATCTTTGTCATCTAAAAAGAGTCGGTGTACTTGCATAATTCTCAATACTAACTCCGGTCAATCATTTAAATCTATTGTTAGGTATTTGGAGTAGCACTTCCATCAACGATAAATAATGTAGAGAATATATTATTATATGCCCGGAGGTGAGACCATCTGGAATCTCTGAGAACAACTTATATGCTCATGCATGATGATGATTTCAAAGATTCAGGTTCATCATGTTCTTCTCGAGTGGTGAGTTCTAGATTGCAGATTACAGATAATGTCTGATATTGTGCCAATTGAAATGCAGGAAGTTAGGAAGCAATTTGACGACCTACAATGCTTATTTCAAAGATATTTGCCAAACGTTGATCCAGATCTGATTTATGATCTCTTAACACGACTGCGAGATAATTCAGGTGTTACGCCTAAGTATACATTAGAAGTATATACAAAGAAAGAAGTGGATTCGATAAAGATTATTGATTTTATATATGAAACTACTGGGGCAATGGCCACGGTATATGATGGTAGCACTCATTATGTTACAAATCAAAAGCTTTCCCTAGATATGCTCAAGAAACTTTCAGATTTTAAGGATATTATCGAGATCACGGGAGCACCTACCACTTTAGGCTGTTGGTTCTCTGACTCTATTAAGAGAGAGGGAATCTGAATATTATAATACCTCATGCTAAGGCATTCCAATTATGCCTGTCCGCCAGATCAAGCATGGGAACAACCGACCACATAAGTGGTATTATGACTATTCCATATTGCCCAGTAGTTAATGGATATTTCATCTTAAAATCAATAAGAACAAAATGATAAATTAGATATGATTGTACCATGCAACTAGTCCGGAAGGAGATCCATCAGCATCTATGAAGAGATGCAATACAAAAACTGACTAGAATTGATTGAGTATGTTTAAGTTTGGCATCAAACTTGGTGTCAACTATGATAAATAAATGAGCTATGTAGTATAAATATGATTGTAGCTATTGTTTAATATGGCTAGGATCTGAATTTAGATCCCGATGAACTACAGTTCGGATGATAATAATTAATTATTGTGAAATTCAGTATGGGCTACAGCCTTAATTCACTTAAATCGAGCCTAGGCTAGTATCTGTGTTTCAATATCCTTACGATCAGTGTAAACACACAGGAATCTATCCTTTCTTTCATTCAGCGGCATAATTCAGACTTTCACAAATATATTTACTGGTGAAATCATGTCATATAGGGGTATTACCATTTTCTGAGCTTTGCTTGCAGCACATGTATCATCATTAGCGCTAAGGTTTATGAGAGGAACGAGGCAATTGTTAAAGAACTGGTAAGCTTCACTTTTGGTCCCGACGCAAAAGTATGATGCATCTTGTGACGACGAAGACCTAATCACTTCGCCTCTCTTACATGTAACACAATTTCTTGTAGATGACTGTCCAAATAGAAGCTTGCCACGATTATTAACGACAGCAACAAAAATGACTGTTTTGTTTTTGTGCATTATTGTCGAGCATATTTGGCGAAAATATTCTTGCTCTTGCATTGTCAGGGATAAATACTGACTAAGTGGATTTATTCATTCTGTATAGTTTTCACTTTCTCTATATACCTACATCATTTGCAATCCCAAAAACCTTCAGTGTTAAGCATCATAACATTGTGAGGCACCCAATATTTAATCCACATCAATATAGATCCTATTGAGCGATTCTTACACATCTGATATTTCCTTGTTATACAACACGAACGGAAATTTGACTAACTTCGGTACTGGGACTTACAGATAAACTTTTTTACCTATTGTTAGAATTAGGTACCATGAACTATTTAACTGAACCAATAATTCAGCTTCTTGAAGGAAGAAATTTTGCATACTTATCGACTCTAATGGATGATGGTTCGCCTCAAGTTACTCCCACTTGGATTGATATTGATAAAGGTGGCAATAGAATCTTAATTAACACGGCCGAGGGAAGGGTAAAGCAAAGGAATGTTTCAAGAGACCCGAGAGTTGCAATTTCCGTATCCGATCAGAATAATCCTTATAACATGGTTACAATTAGAGGGATAGTTACTGAGCAAATCAAAGAAGGGGCTAATGAGCACGCTGATAGACTTGCAAAGAAATATCTGGGCATGGACAAGTACCCTTATCATTCACTAAAGGAACAGAGGATCATCCTGAAGATAAGACCAGAAAAAGTGTTCCATCAACAGCCGCCATGAAGGATCGACAGTTGGTAGAGGTTAACAAACCTAAGTGCATGTCAGCTGAAATTCGTAGGGTTTTCAGCCTCAGTTGGCCAAGACTATGGTCCTCATCAATAGTTAATAATAGGTAGCCATTTTTCTATGAGTCTCGGTCCGCTTCTGGGTACTGATAATATGCTTCCTACCTATTCATATCCTACACTTCAATCAATTCGCATATTGCCCAGCCAAAAAGTGTTTATGTGCGTCATGTCTTCCTCGATGCTTGTTGAGCAGCCAGCCAGTTATCTCTAACCTTTTTACATCACTTACTAACTATTTTGACTTATCCGCTCTCAGTTTCAGTTTTATGGAGCACTCTTTGCATAGTACAAACTGCTTTTCATCCGCTCCATCTGGGCTTTCCCATGTTGCACCATATTTGGGACACTGCATCAATTTCGGGTCAACCTAATCATAAGACATAAAATTCGTGTGTTAATTGCAGCAGCAGCTTCAAACTCATTTGACTTAATTCAATCTGATATTTAATCTACCACTATGTAGTCTATATTGAGGATCAAATTCTTACTGATTCGGTGTGGCTAACTATAATAACAGGATTGCAATCAAAATATTTCGAAAATGGTTAGACATAATATAGTATATGATTTGTTGATGAAAAGAACTAGACTCTCTTCTGATAATATGGGTATAAAGAGTGACCACCGAATTTATTTCGTGATTTGTAACTCATGTTACTGGTGTGCATCTTACTTTATAATTGATGAGAAATCATCTTTAATTCCTAACTGCAACAATTGTAAAGCCCATGATACAGAAATAATACCGATATCAACTGACGAATCATTCAGGATAGGGCATAGCCAAACCAGGGGAATAGAGGTCGAATTTCATAAAGAATAATATTCCTTAAACAAAACACTTAGTTAAGTTTCAGTTGGATGATTATAGGTACTAAACAAACTGATGTGTATAACGCAACCTGTTAAGTTTGAAATAATCCAGAACAAAGATATTAACAACTGTACCAATTTTGTTCATTCTGAAGACATAAATGGTCTACTGAAAGATATTCAGCTATGGGTTCTACAATCTGTGTAAGATGCGGAGCTAATCTTATACCATACTCATATTGTGATGTATGTAATGACATTTTATGCTTTGCATGTTCATCATGTGCAATGAGGACAGACGAGAGAATTCATACTTCATGTCGTAATGTTAGTATGATAAATAACGCTAATGCTGTCAATTTGCAAGATTTTCAACCGGTAATAGATAATTCAAATTCTTATCAGTTGATAATAGGCGCTAAGGATGCTGATCTTTACTTACAAGATCAACTGAATGACAAGATTAAAGACAGCTCTATAAAATTATCAAGTTCATATTGGTCAGGTGTGTTTGAATCTACAAAGTTGATTAATAGATATTGGACCAAAATATTCGATATAAGTAACAAGTACTTAAAGTGATAGATATCCCCCATAAAGAATATTAACAAAATATTCATTGCCTATACATACGAGGCATCAG
>DASQQK010000122.1:0-9060 GCA_035643435.1 Nitrososphaeraceae archaeon
CTCAAACCTTATGGATGGCAACTTGCTAGCAGGGGTAACATTTGTCAATACACAACAGTCAGAGATAGGAATGAACAACATAGTTGGAAGCCAGAACGGAGTATTTCTTGATGGACAGAGCAAACAGAATACAGTATCAGCTAATAACGCACACCAGAACGTAATTGACCTTAACAATGCAAATGGACTACCAACAAACATCAATGCAAATCAATATGTAGACAACAGCTGTGAGACAAGCAATCCAAGTGGTCTGTGTATAGGAAAGTAACAGGAAGTAATAAAATCAACTTCCCTTTTTTTGTACTACTCAGTTACTGTTTACTAACATTCAAATATCTGTTTACTAACAGGAGAAACGTCCACCTGACACTCTCGAAGACTATCACACAAGATAGTTGTTTTTGACGACATCATCTAAACTATAACTCCCTTCTTAGTTTAGATGATTGCATTACACTGTCAACCTGTAGATCGTACCTGCTTACAATTCGGGAAAGGGAAGTTCTTCTCCCAAGGTTATGGCTTCCTTTCTGTTGCGCTCTACTGATAAAGTCGGAACCTGAAGGAACAGCCTCGGATGCCTTATTGAGAAAATTCGCTGAGACATTCCTGCATGATGTCTTCTCATCTGTTAAATGAATCTATATTCCTTGCCAAGCTGGGCTCACTATTTCTCGATGTTTTCTTCCCTTCACCTTGCATGGATGTTCTCTTGGCGGCAGGGCATAACGGATTGATGAGCCGTATTCGCTATTATGCCACCTCGAATACAATCATCACATACATGTAACTGAATCAAGAACATTGGGTCGTATGGATACCTTCTAATAACGAGTGACACTCTCAAAGAGCGAGGTGGATAGGCAGAGTGATCCCCTCTGGTTACATGACACCTTCAATGGTGCACCCGTGTGAGATTAATGCAATGTACCTCCTACAGGTTGCAGGAAAGTACCTTTTCTATTATTCAAGATGAATCCACTCGGAAATATGGACAGTCATATTACAGAAACAATCTCGCAGAAGTTTCCAACAGCCACCCTTGATTTCCTCGTAAGAATTAGAGCAGATTCATCAAGGTCTATCCTTGCCAAATCTCATTGTCAATAAGTGTCAAGAATTATTTACAGTGTCGCCTAATAGTGGAATAAACTTAAGGGTGATTTGGATGCATAGAAACTCCTATATCAGCAATCTAACTGAGATCCAAGTATTAGCCTACATACTTAGATCCGTTTCTGAGGGTAAAAATGAAGATCAGATCGCAGAAAGATTTGATGGTGACAAGAGACTTGTTAGGACCTGCTTGGACGCATTGCATCAGATACACTATATAGTTAAAAATTACTTTGACGAGCTAGTCATAACCTCAGAAGGCCAAAGCTATCTTCAACATTTCAATTCTCACAGATAAGGTAAGCAATTCTCAATCGATTTGAACGACTGACTAATGTAATGCCATCTACTGGAGCGGATTATTAGAGTGACCAATAATCTTGTCGTCTCTCATCAAAATGCAGCAAGGACATCTATTCTGAATACACATTCCAGATACTCTGTGCCCACATATCGAACATATGCATTCTTCGTCATGTTTATCAGCACCCGTAATGATGCTGGGTCTGCCGCCACCGCTAAGTCTAGCATTTGAGTACAGCCAATAAGTGAACACAGAGACCCCTGCTATTATCAGCACCAAACTAAATATGACAGACCTTAATGTTAAAAGCACTACCCCCATTACTGTTATTCCTATTCCAAGATAGAGTATCCACCTTTCAGGACCCGAACCAGATTCGTAATTTTTACCTTGTTCATTATTTCCCCGGTTCGATTCAACGGCGATCCTACTGTCTTCTGGATTATTGTTATCTTCTTTATCCCCTTTATTATTTTTGGTCATTTATCTATCTAGCTAGGTTTTACAGTGCACCGGCTAACCAGATTTTTCAGTGATGGCTTCTTCAAGCTCTTTTCTTGATTCTGCATCCTCGGATTCAACTGCTTCATCAGTCTCTTTCTCACGTTCCTTGCGGGAAAGTCTGCGTCGTCTCTTTCTTACTTCATTTAAAATCTCACGTATTTTTTCCTCTGACAGTTTAGAAATCTTAGAATCACATTCAATGCCTCTGGCATCTAATACTTGCTCCGTTACGGAAATAATCTCATCCTTGCTTTTCTTTTCCTCCTCACTGAGAAGACTCAGACTCATAAAGCGGAAGAATGCAAATTCACTCATTGGTCCTATCCAACTAATAATATATGTTTCTGCTACATATATCACTTTCCAGTCACTCGCTTTGTAGCATATTATGGCTTGACCACATACTTTCTATTCTACAGCTAGTCGATCAACTTGGCGTATGTTCCACACCATTAACATAACCAGTAACCCGACGATGGTTATGTGGATACTCCCGTATAGGGAACCACAGTTGCGATTATGATGTCAAGTGAGGAAGAGAAACCCGACGATGGTGATATGATAGAACCGCTAAGAGTCTCAGATCTACCCAGTAAAGACATAGAGACTGTCTGTGGTGCTGTCCAATCGGGGTTAACTAGACTAGTGCTTCCGATTTGGAAATCAGAAAGAAATCCAAACGGATTAGGAGAACCTTGTTGAAGTGTTCCTCCTTTCGAATCATCAAATTCGCCTCCCATAAGCGGGGAAAGACCATTATCTGACGATTCTGTAGCTGAAGCTAGCCCCAGCAAACGTTGTAGTGAAATCATTTTACTTATGTCAACTTGTATCCTTGCAGCTACCACCGTGACAGAGGAATTTCCGCCACCAATTTGTGGGTCGTTTGGCGATCCTAACAAGGTTACCGAAAGTTGCTTATTGGATGATAGGTCATTACCACCAAGTTCATTGCTATCCTCTCCCGAAAGGTTCATTCCGATAATCTTTATTCCATTGACCATGCTGCTTCCGAAAGCAGCAAAAACAGAAGATCCATTGAAAACGCTATCACCAAAGGCATTCACAAAGAGTTGCAATTCCTGCGTATCTAGATCTTCTGCGGTCCCTTGGATCCCTTCTAATCCAGAAAAGCTGTCACTGGGCGGGGGGAGAAGCGTAGAAAAATCACCTCTGTCTTCCTCCATCGCATTGGCACCACTATCTAGCCCCAAAGTGAGAGTATCTACCATTCTGTTGGCAATGGAGAATAGTTGATCGAATGTTGACGCCGGTGCAGTAAAAGTGACGTAATAAACTCTACCATCGTCAGGGACAACAGTCCCCTTTTCATAGCTGGTATGTTCCACTCCATCTACCACCTCTGAGAAAACTATTGCGTAAGCAGGTCTCCCAGAAAGAATCTCGTCAGCGGTAGTCGACGAAATAAGACTGAAGTTCTGGCTATTACTCCTGTAATAGTTAACAGAGTCCCTCGAATACTGGTCGATAGTTATAGGAGTCTTCAGATTCTCAATAGATAACCTCAGCTCTGATGAAAGGCTAGGGTCTTGTCCTATAGGGGGAAAGAATGACACGACATTAAACGCCACTAGATCTGAAGAAGGATTGTATTCCTGGAAGCTCCAGTTAGTCGGATACTGGATACCTATTTCGTACTGAGTATTTTCGTACGCACTGAACCCGGGTATAGGTTCATCACTAGCCGGATTATTCCTGAAACTCGGAGGCGAACTCGCCAGCAAACTGATGTGACGCTCCACCTGTGTCTCTAGATTATAAGACAATATTGATCCAAATAAAACGGCGGTCAGCGTGACGAACGCCGCAGCAAAAAAGAATGAACTTTTATGTCAGGATTCAGCATGTTGACTCCGTTCGTCTTTGTGGCAAATAAACGTACCCATGTTTCCTGTATTCATCATGCTATCGTTGTCGATTCAGTAGTCATGTGCCAGAAATGTTATGATCTTTGTCGATTCAGCAGTTAGGCTCCAATGAATGCGAGCAGAGATTTTTTATATTATGGGATTGTTGGATATCTTGGAAGAATCAATTGTCTCACTCATTTTCAAAGATCCTGACTGGCCTGATCGTTGCATCACTGGTGGGATACTTGGGTGTCCATATGTTAGATTTTCTCTGGGGGTCAAATCTTGTTTTCGCCCTGGAGAATTCTTATTACGCAGAGCTCTCTGGTGACTCGGAAGTACTACCTGTATCCACTGAAGCCACAGGTCTTGCTACCTTTGAATTTTCTGAAGACAACACTCAGCTGTCATTTACGATTAACGTGAGCGCCATCGATAATGTTTTAGGGGCTCATATTCATCAAGGTGATGAGTCTGAGAATGGACCAGTTGCACTCACTTTGTATAATGGATCTGATTCTCCTGAGGGAGACATTTCTGGTACCTTGACAGCCGGTAACGCAACTGCTCCCGATCTAGAGGGGCCCCTTAGCGGTGAGGACTTTAGCAACTTGATTGGCGTTATCAATGAAGGAGCTGCCTATGTAAACGTTCATACTGTAGATTTCCCAGATGGGGAAATACGGGGTACGATTGTAAATTCAAGTCTTCTCGAGGTTCCGTCCATCTCTCCATAATTGTAATTGCAAATAGCGAGTCCACAAATGCAAAGCCTACTAAACGTGCCCAAAGTTCAATTTGAATAAATAATTTGAAAAAATCTATCTCTAGGATTCTAGTTGCTGTGGATGGTTCCGATGATTCCCTCAGGGCAGCTGATTACGCGATGAACCTAGCAGCAGGCTATGGGGCTGACCTGTTTTTGGTAACGGTGGTTAACATTCCAGAAAAACATAACGTTCCGAAACTGGAAGCAACTGAGTCGAAACAACGACAAAAAGAAATGAATGGTGCCAAAAATTGGTTTGAGACGTACACTCATAAAGCAAAGGAAAAGGGGTTAATTATTCGACCCGAGCTCGTCAACAGTAACAGACCAGTTGACTACGTACTACTGGAATATGCTGAAGAGAGTAATATTGACCTTGTTGTTATAGGGACGAGAGGACAAAACACATTCGGAAGAATTGTGCTCGGCAGTGTCTCATCTCGCATTCTTACTTACTCTCATTGTCCAGTGCTGCTGGTCAGATAGATGATCAGTTAGTGATTGCTCGAGCGAAATTGCCAGAAGCATATATCTCCCTGTAAGAGCAAGTTCTTCAAAGGACTTTGCTATAAAGGAATTCGGTCTCCTTCATACGTTCAACACAGGACAAACATTCCATTAGGGAGTTCTGGCTTATGTTTTGATTGCAAAAACTTCCAACTATTTGCTGAAACGACACCACTGATCTCGCATTCGGAAATAGTAGCCGTCTTGTCTTCAAGAACCAAGTTAGCCATTAAACTTCGTTCGTTGTTAGAGTGACCAAGACCAAGTGCATGACCGAGCTCATGTTTTGCTATCTGTTCAATGAAATAATCATCGAAACCTTTTTTGATAACAGCTTCAGATATGATTATTTTGGCACCAACTATAAAGCCTTCTTTGTCAAACTTAAACTGCGTCCAACCCGCTGACGGTATCAGAGTTAAATCTTCATCTACTCTGTTCTTGAAATCGTAGTATCGGTTTCCTGTTTTATCATCATCAAGATCACCGAAGACAATTTGTATGTCCGAGGCTTGGGGGTTAGGTTCTTCAACTAGATGCAGCCCTTCAATATTCCTCTCCCATTCCTTGATCGCGTTTACTATCACCTCTCTCTTTTCCTCATCATTTACGTTTATTGAATACTTCAAAATCCCATCAGATAATTTCGCTGACCATGAACAGCAAATTTGCAAACGATCTATTATGGGATCTCCATTACCGTCATTGTCATTGTTGTTGTTATTGTTGCTGCTGCTAACAAGATGGTACCTAAAGGTATTTTGAGAAGCGAATGATGAATCAGTAATGACTGTGCATACCAAAACTAGTATTCCAATAATGGTAACTAATAACGAAAGTCTCATCTATACCACCACCAAAGACTAAACATGATAAATTATTCCAAGAATGTCTACTATTCCTACCAATGCCAGTAGATCATATATAGTAAAGGGGTCGTGATAGATATTCATTTCTGTAAGTGCGTCATGCTGATCTAGATCGGTCAGGTACTTCATTGGCCTCCATAATGTCTAAATTAAACACCATTATTATTACTTTGGAGTCCTCTTGTTGAAACTCCATGATTGAAGATCCGCCAGCGTATTGTCGTCAAACTACTTATTGACATCAGTACCAATGTAATAATCACTCCTACCATAGATTTTGGCGCATTTTTTATTTGGCTCATTTCTAATCAAAAAACTATGTAGTATATGTATTATATATAAGGTTGAAAGCTCTGTCCTAGACCAAAGGTGGATTTCTTTTAATAATAACTATTCATCTAGGTGATGGACAATGGTTCCTTACTAGTAGAATGAATTATTCCACAAGTATAATACTCAATTACATTCTTTCAGCTCGACATATCTTTTAACATATTATAAGTACGTATGGAGTCGAGTCCAACTACAGGCGTAGAATTCGGCTATTCCCCTAGGCTTTTAGAAGGCAGGAAAAAGCTGCCTGCCATTGTCCCACGACTTCTCGGCATTTGCAATTCTTTCAAACGAGCTAGATGGTACCACAAGATGAGCATACTTCCCGGGATTGATTATTTTTGCCAGTATTTCCAGGCCAATTATTGCTCGCGGATCCGGTTTGCTAGTTCTATTATTTTTTTGTCTATTTCAGCACTAGTTATTGTAGAGGCTTCAAACGGGGAGCTGATAATCCTGGGCTTTTTCCTTTGCGTCATCTGGGAATTTGCATTCATGTGTGACACCTACTACATGACTCCTTCATAAAGGATTTCAGTAGAACTAGGCAGGAATGAGACGATCCTAGTCATGCTCGATTTATGCATTCTTTTTGCCAGTTATTAATGATTCTAAATAGATAGATCTGTAGCAGAAATTACAAACATCTTCCCACACTGGGGCCAAACAAAGAAACACATACCAACAAACAGAAACTGAAGTCTGAAGTAACGCCACGTTGTGGGTGGTTTGC
This sequence comes from Nitrososphaeraceae archaeon, assembly GCA_035643435.1. Classification (GTDB taxonomy): domain Archaea; phylum Thermoproteota; class Nitrososphaeria; order Nitrososphaerales; family Nitrososphaeraceae; genus TH5896. Next base: position 7,010 of record DASQQK010000122.1, read on the forward strand.
TAACAAACGCTCTCGATTTTATCCAGTTAATAACAACAAATATGCTGGAAGGAGGAATGTCCCAAGTACTAAGGTAATTAACATGAATGGAAATCCGATCTTAAACCATCTGTTGAAAGAAATGTGCTGGCCAAACTTATCACTTAAACCGATCGCAACCACTCCCGCACTTGATCCTATAAGAGTTCCATTGCCTCCAATATCTGCACCTAATGCTAGAGCCCACCACAAAGGACTTACTTGAAATCCGCTATCGGGACCGAAGGCAGCTGCGAGGGTGGGATCCAGATTAAGGGAGTGTATCACGGGGATCATAGTCGCTGTCAATGGGATATTGTCCACAAAAGCGCTACCAATCCCGCCCAGCCATGTTATCATTATGAAAGTAAGAAACGGATCCCCACCGGTAATCTCAATTGCAAGGTTCGCGAGTGTATTGATCAGACCTGCATTCTCCGCAACTCCGACTATAACAAACAAGCCGGCGAAAAAGAACAAAGTTGGCCAGTCTACTTCCTTAAGTATTCTGTCAAGATTCGCACCGGTAATGACAAGTAGAACAGCCGCCCCTCCAATAGCTACTATAGAGACTTCCACATGAGTGAGTCCTTGGAGGGAGAATAAAACGATAACACCTCCCAATACAATTAGCGCCTTTTTAAGGGTGCCCTTATTCTCTACAATAATGGCCTCCTCGTCTCGTTCCATAAGTTCTTCGATACTGGACTGCTTTTCAATTTTCTGATCTGCAATGAGCTCCTTTCTGAAAAATACTCTCAACAAAAATAAAGAAAATAGATAGATAGCAGCTATCGGTAGGCCCATGTGAATCAAGAAGGTATTAAAGTCTATTCCAGCAGCTGAACCAATCAGGATGTTTGGTGGATCTCCTATGAGTGTAGCTGCGCCACCAATATTTGAAACAAGTACCTGAGCAATTATAAATGGGATTGGAGGTATTTTTAGCGTTCTGGTTATCGATAACGTTACTGGTACCATAAGAAGAATTGTCGTTACGTTATCTATGAACATAGAAGCTGTGGCTGCAAAGGTACAGAGCAGCAGCATTAAGATCCACAGATTTCCTCTGCTTAGCTTTCCAGCTTTTATTCCCACCCAGTAGAAAATACCTGTTTCGCCCAGTATCGCAACAATAATCATCATCCCGAGTAAGAGCCCTATAGTATTGAAATCAATAGATCCGATGATGAAATCTAGCGACTCGGCAGCAGTAATACCGCCAAACACGATAGAAGAAGTAATCGCTATAATTGCCCCCAAGACTGCTAGGACACTTCTGTGAATGATCTCGAGTGCAAGTAGTACATATATTGAAAACATTATAAGAGTAATCAATGCCAGCGTTGGAGCGATATGTACATGGACTAACAGTGGCACAGTAAAAATGAGGAATGCATAAATAATGATGATGATAATACCGATAAAATGTCGCCTGTCTATCGCCCGATCAGATCTTTGCATTCTTTTTATGATGTGAGTAGGAATTACGTTTCTTTTATTTATATGCAAGCAATTTTCCTGTTGCTCAGGTCGTCAACAGGAGTCACTAATTATCCATTACAGATCAAAAAGATCGACAGGCTGCATATCTTCGTCTTCAGATTCATTCATATAACCGATAACTGAGTCTACCACATCCCCAGGATCCTTAGTGCATGCTGCAATGACAACGATCATTTTATGATCTAGATTGCCGCTTGGATACAGCTTGATAAATTTTAATTTATCGTACTCCAATACGTCCCACTTATGGCGGCCAAGAAGCCCTTCGACTGTCTCCCGCTCAGAAAGAGTAGCAGATCGTATATCCAATACCGATCTTATCTTCCCTATCATTGACCTGTCTAAATCCGAATCTGGGTCAATATAAAGTTCGGATATATTACCCGCAGGATCTATTACAAAAGCAGCATATATATTCTTGTCAATATCGACTAAATGCTGGACTCTTTCATATGTCATTACTGTCTCCAACCCCATTCTCCACAGTAATTTCATACGTCAAAGATGTTCTATATATTATACATACA
>DASQQK010000123.1:0-2065 GCA_035643435.1 Nitrososphaeraceae archaeon
GTTACGAATTCAAATCCATTAATTTTTGCTTCCCGTAGAAAGTTAGACCTAAGCTCGTGACCACCAGCCTCGCCCCAATAACCCGGCTTGATACAGATCCACTCCATGTATGCAGTGTTACGCATTCCCCAATTTTCGTCGTGCGTGCCTCTTCTAAGTGTGTAGTTTTCTAATGGTCCCCCCTTTACATAGCCAACTATTTTGCCATTAACAGAATCTTCTTTGTAATCGTTATAATAACTAACGCTGCTATCGTTAGGGTTGATGAAAGCCAATCCATCCCTTATCTTGAGAGTTATAAGAATCGTGTTACGATCATGAAGTGATCGCAGAAATTGAGACCTGTCAAGCTGTAATGGGACATGCAATTCTTGATATATATCTAAAATAGCATCTTCAATTTCGGAGGAGATGCCCTTTTTAGAACTCCTTTCTACATTGCAAACTAATGACACTTCTTTCTTCCTAATAGAACTTCTTGTCTTGTTTTCATCTTCCCAAGCCTCTCTGAAGGACTCGACATTGTTATAGAAATTATTCCTGTACTCTTCAGGTAAGTAACGTAATACAACTTGCGTCATTTCCTTTTCCTCCTTTAGGGCACTGAAATATTTGACAGACTCCTCATTAATGAATGAAGGATGCCATCCCAACGCGTGAGCATTACGTCTTGCAAGAATCTTCGCATGTTCAAAATCCCCAAGGGCATACCCAGCCATTCGCTCACAAACTGACAACAGCATCCCAGGTATTCATAATGTTCCCTTGACCTAGTATCATTCTCTGGTATCCCTGCATCAAGAAATAATTCATTCATCCTCATCTTTGCATGTTTAGCATTCTCGCCTTTGAAAGGATAGGTAGTACGGTATATAACCGCGACCACTAGATCTAAGCTAATACCAATATCATCAATGTATTTCTTTATCTTCTTGTCATGTCTCAAGAAATATTCAACTGAGTCTTCATGCGGCTTATCTGATATTTTTAGAGGATCATAGTCATGAAAAAGTGCAGCCACAAAGAGGTATTTAATGTCATTATCGTTAAATTTTCTGTATTCAGTACTTGGAGCTCTCAATTGTGCGTCAAGTGCTAATAATGCAAAGTATGTAGCTTCAAGTTCATGATCTATGTTGTGATAGCCGTAGTAATCCGGTCCTAGTCCTTTCTTTGAAAATTCTGATACTGCGTGCCTTACAATTCTGTCAGTCCACCGGTCTTGCAGACCCATGGAGCTGGCAAGTTCGATTATCTTGTCTTTAAGCGCTGCTTGATGGGCAATACCTGCGTTGTATTTTAGCCACCAGGAGAATAATTTTATCCTGTTGTAAAGCTCGAACCACCATGGAAACGAAGCGAGAGGATTATCTACTTTAACCGAATACTTCTCGCCTAGGGTATCTCTGTGGTAGTCCTCGTGTTTAGGAGGCAGGATAATCAGCCCAATGTTAATGATCACTAACTTGCACTAAAGTTTTCTGTTCTCTATTTCAATGTCTCCGTTACTTGTAGTAATATGCATGAAATTAACCATTAATCTAATTTACGAAATAGATAATGCGGATAAGCATTAAAAAAAGAGATTAGGGCTTCGTGTGTTAGTGGGGTAATAGGTGCAGATCGTCTCCACTTGACGATGGCTGTAAGGCAATTATGTTTATTGCATTACCATCACCGTCTATTTGAGAGGCAAGGTTTTGGCAGAATATGTTTAGAGGCATTTCTCCGTTTCCACAGCCATTTGCCAACGAACTAGCTTGGCTGCTCTCGTACTTCGTAGCTGTTGCTTCCTTCAAATTTGTTAGTGACCCTAGTACAACTATCGTTATCCCAGCTATCGCCGCTAATGTTTTCAAGTCCAGCCTAGTTGATTGTGTCATACTACTATTTAGAAAGACATCCCAATTGCTTATTTAGATTAACAATGATAATGTTATCAGATATATCAGATTTTTCCTACGAAAAGGACTTAAAGAAGATTAATTAACAGACTGCCATGTTCAAATCGAGAGGACAGACGTAATGATGAGCGGGCCCCGAAAAGGAATCGATGAACATGGAG
>DASQQK010000124.1:0-2476 GCA_035643435.1 Nitrososphaeraceae archaeon
GAATCAGAGAGAGATTGAGGACTTAGGTCTTCGGCGGCTAAATTCCTGTCGATTCGGAGAACTGACTTGGATATCTCACCTGCGGCTTCAAGTGCCATCGTCTTTACTTTTAGCGGATCCAATATTCCCATCTTCCACATATCAACTGGATGACCAGAATCGATATCTATCCCGAAGCCAGACGGTGATGCTTTTGCGGCCATTACTTTCTCCAATCCATTATAACCTGCATTTGTCAATATCTGTCGCATGATACTTTCAAGAGCCGAAGCAACAACATCTAGTCCAACCTGCTCGAGCCCCTTGAGCCTCAGTTTTTTCACCTTTTCTATAATATGAAGCTCTGCCGCCCCTCCACCTGCAACCACTCCTTCGTTAAGAGCCGCTTCCGCAGCATTCACTCCATCGATTGCAGCTCTCCAACGTTCAAGCGATGTTTCCTTGGTGGAACCTGAAACTATCATGGTTACTATATTCTTGCCTTCACCATTTTCAATATATACTACAGCATTCTCTTCGTCTTCCCTCACTACAGCTGCATATCCCAACAATTCTTCCTCGCCCTTTGCTGAATCACCCACATTGTTCAACTCGTCAATCATTCTGATCGGCCGTGCTTTGGTGTATCTTGAAACATATTCGATTTCCTCCGTCGAGATTCTTACTGCAAATATTTTTTTGGCAACTAGCAGATCTTCAATCACTTGATCGACTTCATTTGATGCTATTAGTATTGCATTTGCTCCAGTGGATACTAATTTCTCTACTATTTCTTTTGATTTCGAAACTCGATCCTTTTCCATAGTCAAGATTTCATCATATTTGCTTCCTTCTTTTAGCCATGATTCCTTGACTGGTTTCAAATCCATTTTTACTATCAAGATCTTTGCTTCCCTAACTTCTGTTGGCATATCAGGATCCATCTTCTTTCTCTCCAAAACTATGCCATTGACGACAGCATCATCCATGTTTGTACGTCTAATTACCATTATGGATTTGTCAAAATCATATCTATTGTGATATCTCGCATTTTCACCAACCGTTCTCAATGCAGATATCACGAGCTTTGAGAGTTTCAATCCATCCAGCTTTGAAGACAAAGATGTTCTGACAACTTGTTCAAGTCCTAGGTCTGAGATGGAAATGGATTTTGCGTCTTCTCGCAGTAGATCACATGTGTGTTTGACTCCACTATCTATACCTTCAACAACCTTTGTAGGATGTACACCTAGCTCCTTTACCAATCTTTTACCTTCTTTGATCATCTCGGCGGCCATGACCACCGCTGTAGTTGTGCCGTCGCCAACTAGTTGTTCTTGGCGCTCGGCTATTTCAACTATCATTCTTGCCACTGGGTGTATTGCGCGTAGTGAAAGAAGAATTGTGACCCCATCATTAGAAACGTGGCGATTCATGGCCTGATCTATCAAGAGTTTATCCAATCCCTTAGGCCCCAATGTCGTCCGTACTGTATCTGCTACGGCAGTAACGGCATTGGAATTCGATTCCAAGGCATTGAACTCCACACTTTCGGCCATAGGTTTCCATACTCCATAATTAGGATTCGACATCAAGCACTATTTCCATAAGCAAGAAATAAAGATTAAGGTAATACTTCAATTCCCAGATGAGCGGGTCGAGGGGATATTGTTTGTTGTTTATCTAGTCTTAGTTAGACCGCAGCACAATAAATTTGCAGATATTTTACCAATTTATAGAATTTGCTGCCACGACTGATTGTCAGGCATAATAGATTCTAGGTATGGAAAGATTCAGTTAAAAAAAGGAAAAAAAGTGAGGGACTTAAGATTAACCTACGCCATGAAATACCTCTGAGCTGAAGATAATTCCTTTGCTGGTTCCACGGTCGCCACGGTACCATCGAGTTTTACTTCATAAGTTTCGGGATCTATTGTGATCTCAGGGGTTTTATCGTTCCACATCATGTCCTTCTTGCTGATACTCCTGCAGTTTCTTACAGGCAATACTATCTTTTCTAGTCCTAGTTTTTCTTTAACTCCTAATTTGTCAGCTGCTTTTGAAGTGAAAGTAAAGCATGTGTTCTTGACAGCTCTTCCTAGAGCTCCAAACATGGGCCTGTAGTATACAGGTTCTGGTGTAGGTAACGAGGCGTTGGGGTCTCCCATTATCGACCAAGCAATGAATCCGCCCTTGAGGACCATTTTTGGTTTTGCGGGGAAGAATCCAGTGTTATACATGACAATGTCAGCATATTTTCCAGTCTCAAGTGAGCCTAAATAATCAGCCACACCATGAGTGATCGCGCAGTTAATAGTCGTTTTGGCGATATATCTCTTGGCCCTTAGGTTATCGTTATCGCCAGTTTCCTCCTTCAGCCTTCCTTTCATCTTCTTCATCTTGTCAGCAGTCTGCCATGCTCTAATTACTACTTCGCCAATTCTGCCCATTGCCTGACTATCAGAGGAGTACATACTCAGAACACCTTCATCATGCA
>DASQQK010000125.1:0-2788 GCA_035643435.1 Nitrososphaeraceae archaeon
ATACTAAAACCTGAATGATTTTAGTATTTGCTATCTTGTGTTAGCATTACTCTGCCACACGATATCTTGAGCTATTTCTTGTTATTCTCTGTTTTAGACTGCAATTGTTATGAATTCGGCATGTAATCTTTGACTAAGAAATATAGCATTGGCTCTTTCCGTCGAATTCCTTTATTATTTCAAATTCACGATCAAAAGTGTTCTGGAGTGATCCGAGTTCAGGAAATACCGACCATGGTTCATATCTTGCCATTATTGTTGCAGGATGTCCCTCTCCCAAAAATAAAGCGCATATTCGATATGTCATGCTCCGTACGCGGAATTCGTTGGTGATGCCAAAGCTATGTAGGTATTCATGGGTCAAGACAGTGAATAAGTATGAATTGTACTGTTCATGAGTCTTTATTGCTTTGATGAAACCTAAGATCCGCTTATTCACAATGATCATGTTGGAGCCTAATACATGGTAGGCTCCTAGGTTTCCAGGCAATCCCTGCAATACGAGAGAAAGACCTGCTCGGTGTAACTCGTACACTTGTTCTACCGCTTGCTTTACCAATTCAAAAACGTCACTAAAGCCGCCAACCCTGACCAATTTATCTACGTTATGCTGTATACCATCTGTAACCGAATCATTTCTAATCTGGTCTGGAGCAGGCGTTATTGGTAGTTCTTGTTTTTGGCTAGATGCTCCGTTGAACTCCTGATGGTCTGTTATTGCTCTTTCTCCTCTACTTACTAGTCCCGCTTTGGCCTAATATAATTTTGGGCTATGAATATAATTTTGGATTGTGTGGCCTAATTTTAGATTCTACACTCATTTGCAGATTAAAACTAAAAAAAAGATCGTAGATAGGGGACGATTATTAAGAACAGATACCAGACTAGGCTTTATTGCTAGTTACCACCAAAGCCAAGCATCTGGCCTAGCTGTTCTAACGGACCACCTGATTGATTACCTGTTTGATTACCTGCCCCGGTCATATTCTCGCCTGCCTGTCCAGCTCCCTCAGTCATATTCTGTGCCATCGCTGGTTGTGCAACTTGAAATCCTACCGAAACGGTCACTGCAATCATTAACGCAGTCGCTATTGAGACTGTTATTCTGTTGTAGCTCTTTTCGTTTGACATTGCTCCTATCAATATTTGAGGTATATTTTAAGCTTTTTACCCAATTCTGGGCTGTGTTAAGTTAAGCTCTTTCACCTCTCATCATTCGTATTAGCTTCATAAATTTGATATGTAGAATGTCTGCGTTATGCATGAACACAAAAAGACCAAACCAATTATTTACGTGTGACAGATCATACTCAATTTTGTGTCTGCACGGATAGTAATCATCAAATGCTTCAGTTCTATCTTTGAAATACTCGATCGTTCTTTCTATGATACTTTTTTCTAAGGGTGAATGAAGGAGATGATCAAGACCAAGATAAGAACATGCTTCAGGATACCATGTTCCACCATCTGAATATACCGTGTGTTTACCGTAAATCTTGATCAATGATCTTAAGAATGACTCGGCAACTAGCATATTTCTGTGTCTTGAGACGTATACTCCAAGAACTTGCTTATGTACTGGTTCTATAGCAACCCATAACCATGCATAATCTGAACCAATCTGCAACATTGTTTCATCTATAATAAAGGCAGTAACTCTGGTTTGTTTTAGATAAAATTTGTTGGGATTAAATAATTGTACCCAATTCCATACAGCAACATGACTTCTCTTTTCCACAAATGGATCCAATGCCTTTGCAGTACTCCTGAAACTCAGTCCTAGAAAGTATAAGTACAATGCGTACATGATTAGTCCTGTGGATGTCCTCTTCCGTTGAAAGGCTAACATATACAATAGAAGAGGCTTTCACAGCTAATCCATGTGAACTCCTCTTAAGTATTGCTGTTTCAATGTGCGTATCGAGATTTCCTTTGTGAATCACCTTCTAAAATTATGTATTATTAACTGTAGACGATATATATCCAGCTATGTGTGATTTCTTGCTCACTAGCGTAAGCTCCTTCTCTTTCGACATAATGGCCTATTTTCTTGCTACTCTATTCATATTCTTAATCTTTCTTGTTCTCACATCTTCTCTATGACCATCGTACAACTCATTTCTTGTTAATACGTAGTATATGCTTACAAGCATTTTTCTAGCTACTGCAATCAGGGCTTTCTGGTGCCCTTTCTTTCTTGAGATTCTTTCATAGAATGTTCTCATCTTTGGGTCGAATCTGGCAGCCATCTGAGCTGCTTCTGTTAGAAACCATCTAATGCGTTTGTTTCCCTGTCTTGTTATTCTTCCTGTCCACATGGTATTTCCTGATTGATACAGAGAAGGAGCAAGACCTGTCCATGATACCAACTTCTTTGGGTTACTAAATCTTGTTATATCTCCTATTTCATAGAGCAGTAGTAGTGCACCGTAGTAATCTATTCCAGTAAATCCTAGCAATAGGTCTACTCGTTTGTCACTCATGGCTATAGATGCCATCTGCTTCTCGACATTGTTCATGAGTTCATTAATTGTTGATATCTCCTTCAGATACGAGTTTATTATTATCTGTCTATCTATCATAGTTAGATTTTGTGCATCAAGCCACTCGAGTCCCTTGTGACTGAATAAATCACCATTGTATTTTAGCATGTACTTATCTAATGTGGTATGCACCCTATTCTTTAGCTGTGTTCTTCTACGAGCAAGATCTATCCTATGTCTTATTAATGTCCTTATTTCTCTAGTATTCTTATCAGGAACATAACACTTCGAAACCAAATCTGCTC
>DASQQK010000126.1:0-4427 GCA_035643435.1 Nitrososphaeraceae archaeon
AGCATATGTCGTAAGGGTGTATGCACGATTGGTCGAACTTGGAGCCGAAACACCAGCCAAGAATCCATACGTAGCAGAGATGTACAAACTAGCATTAGAAGGAAAGCTGTACAGCAGATCAATCCCATAATCACAACAACAGACATTCTTTTTTTTGTTTTTTTAGCGTAGAAATTAATACCCCGTAACTAGGCTGATACTTGTACTGTATAAAGCGGTCACAGCCCCTTGTGTTGCGTCTAATTAATAGGTTGTTTTGTTGAAACTAGAGCCGAACACTACCCGATTTTCCATTCTGGAAACATAAAGAGTATCTTTAGTTAATCTTTGTAAACTTTTTGCTACTACTCTGATAATGATTGGTACTTATTGCCTGAGGATGATTATGGTAATGTTGACACAGATTGAAGCTTTTGCAGATATTCGATCTTTATTACATTAATTAAGGTGTTTAATGGATTAATAATGGAAACATAATTTGAAGGTATATATTTTAATGAGTTATCCTAAAGGGTCCATTTTAATAGGTGGCCGTCGTGCAGGGATCATTAATTCTGTGTGGATCAATAATGAAAGGGCAGAGAAGGAAAGGCTTAGATTAATATCAATAGATCAAGAACAGTTATTTACATATGAACTAGAAGAACTAGAAGTCCAAGAATAAAACTAAGCTAATGTGAAAGAAGATCTCTCAGATTGCTTTATGCATTCACTTTAATGACAAGAAATTGATACTAATTATTCATTCAAGTCTGAAAAGTATACCTTCTATCTTCATGAATTTTCAGTCCTGAATCGTTTATCCTATACTATCTTCTTATCTACTTCGTACAATCCGTACAAGTTTTAGCTTGTCAAGATTCTGGCCAGTTATTCGGACACTCTTTGCATGTGCCTCTAAAACCATTGTATGTAGGTTCCCAGTATATTATTACGTCTCTGTCTTTATCATATATGCATACAAGGGTTTTTTCAAATCTATCAAGATGTAGATCATATTCGGAATTATCTTTCATATTATCATCTTGGTATTATTGTATGATTTATTGATTATCTCCAATAGTTAAAGAAAACTTCAAACAGTTTAACTTTAGAGATAAGATTAAGGGCATGTTAATAGGTTGCTATAATAAGCCATTAATGAACTCCCAGATATGCATATGTATTACTATGTTGGTGCTGCTGCAACAGCAGTCACTCAATTGTGCATTACATTTAACAGTTAAATGGTAGATTGAATCGTTAGAGGAATCACTTTTAAGATTGTGATCTAAAACATAATTGTATGTCCTCAGATGTTACACAAGAAACAGAATGGGATTCATTGATATCAAAAAAGAAACTATTGGCAGCCGACTTTTGGGCTCCATGGTGTCCTTATTGTATGAGATTAAAACCCATATTCGAATCAATCGCTAGTAAATATCCAGATATTGAATTCGTCAAAGTTAATGTTGACAAACTTGATGCATTGGCATCAAGATATGGTATACAGGGTATACCTGTAATAAAATTCTTCTGTGAAGGAAAAGAAGTAGGCGAAATTATTGGATATGTGCCTCAAAATGAACTAGAGAAAAAGATTAGTAAAATAAGTAGTGAAGCTCCTACTTGTTTAGCAAATACCTCCATGAAATAAGAATAAAGGCAGGTTGCCGCTTTCGATGAGTCTGATAATCATTGAAAGTTTGAGTCTAAATATATAAGAACTAAGGTCCCACTATGTAAACGTGAGTAGTGAAAAAGCTTATGCTGTTTTTTTGAAAATCGGGGAGGAAATGGCGGCCAAATATTCCTCAGTAAGCTTTGGGAAAATGATGTCATCTCCAGCATTAAGATACAAGAGCAGGGTATTTGCTTTTTATCACAATAACGAGATGATTTTCAGACTGGGGAGGGAGTTTAGTCCAAAAATATTCAACCTGAAGAAATGCTTCGTACTAAATCCTTTCAAAAATAAAGCTCCAATGTACTCCTGGTTTCAGGTTCCTTTTGTTGAGAACAAAAAATGGAAAAAGCTTGCTGAATATGCATTAAAGAAGTTGATGGAAGAATCGTAATGACGCATCATTTGGAAAGGGATACCGATTATACACTCGAACTGAGTAATGTATCAGATAAAACTATTTTGTTTTCAGATCACCCTTCTACTAATTCTATTGCACCCAATTAATTATCATTTCATTGAGCGGCGGCGGCGGCCCTGCAAAATCTATTCCATACGCTTTCTTAGCATATTCACGGAACTTGACAGCCCATGAATGGTTTGAAGTAGCAAATTCCTTCAATGTTTTAGAGATATCGTCGGTCTCTATACTAATTACTTCAAGATCAGGTGCACCACTTCCCGGTGGACTGCGCTGAATCCAGACGTTCTCACGCGAAATACCGGCGATTTTGTAGAATTCATCATGTTCTTGGTTATGACCACAATTCTCTTCAGCAAAGTTCTTTGCTACTTCTATTCCTCCTGGTAGATATGGTAGTGCTAGACAGTAGTTTGTCATATTGGAGATTCAATAAGATGTTTGTATTTAAGCGTTGGGATATATGGATCCATCTGGTCATTTAGAACATCACTACATTAGGCATATTCTCCCACCAATGAATCCGAATCGATGGATTATCATAAATAGTTGGTTAATTAGTATATGATATTACTGTGTGTATGAGACTCCCCTATTATTACAGATATGATTATCGATGATTCTTTTAAGACTATCTGAATCTAATACATTTACCTTGACTATGATATCGTAAGCCGAATCCAATCTGTGCACCTCTATTACTTGCGATATATTCATTATCTAAGCCATTATATTATCCTCATATGCTGGCTCGCTCCCTATCAAGATATATGCAGATCATTTACCGAGATAAATTACAAAGTATTCGCTCTTCCATCCTGGCGGATTAGTCAATCGGATTTTAAAAATTCCGAACGTCGAATTGTCAGTTTTAGAAAGGAAATCCATCATCTCCCGTTCACTTATGGGTATAGGTTTTCTTTCATTGGCAATTGCCCTGCCAGCCCAGTACTCTCTGTTATCGCCCAACTCTATGATCTCCTCTTTGGAAACGCAAATGCAAATTGACTTGGATGGCTCTACTGGATCTGGAATTTCGATTAACTCTCGATCCATATAATCGAGAAACGGTAGTTTAATGGCAAATATATGAAAATTATTATTCAGCCATGCTCTGGTGAACAAATTAAGGTAATAAGGCCTATCGTCACAAGCTTTGAAATACCGACTGCTTACACTTTCTCTTTTTTCACCAGTTGTATTTGCTTCCGTAATGCATTTGTGATAAATAGACCAAGTGCTGCCTCCCCTAAATTCTAACTGATCTATTGTATAGTAGGCACACAGAGGACAGACATATCCAACGTATCCAAAAATGTACTTATTACTAAATTGCTGGGTGAGGAAGGAATGAATTTGTATAGCATAGGTCCCATCAGGGAGAATAATTCCGTGAGATTTGCTCGCAGTTGAACTCTTTGTTGCGCATAGCTCTAGCACTATTCTTGCTAGAGCTAATGTCGAGGAGGGATCATGATCGGTATTCCTTTCCTGAATGAAAGGCCGGTTATTTGAAGACAAATCATGAACATCAGCTGCGGCAATGCTATCTGCATCCGAATTTTTTGAAGACAGATGAAGTGAGTCCGATTTGATTGGACGAAGGTTTCTAAAGTTGTTGCCTTTATTTTTTCTAAAAGACAAGGGGTCGGCTGCAGCGTATTGGCCTTTTACCCTTCCAACTATGTAATCTAGAAACCGAACTATGCATCCCATTCCAGAATGAATGTTGAGGTTATGTCTCTTTCCGCTAGACTTCCTAGTAAAACTCTGGGAACAAGTCACACACACATACGATGGTTGTTTCATAATATTATCGAGTAGTATTCATAACAGTTTATTTATAAGATTATTAAATCTGGGGAAGACGGTGCTACAGAGTGCTGCCCGTCAGAAAATCCTCTGACAGTCAGTATTTCGGTTATTTCTAGCGCGTGCTTCCCGGAGAAGCATGACTGAAATTTGGAGTCATACGCGTCTTTTTTGGCAGCCAATTTGTGTTGCTCTTTGCTTATCAATTGAACCCACAGGGCGGGTTAAGTGCAATGGTCTCTGCCAATGGGGTTCCAGTGGAGTGGCGACGAGAGTCTAGTATGGTATTTGCAGTAGACTAATAATGAAGTATCTGATCATTATACACCTAGTAGAGTTTACGTTCAATAACAAATCTTGCCGTCTAGGAGGAAGAGTGCTGAAGCAGAGGGTATACGTACTTGGAAGAACCTAACAGGTGAGTTTGGGCAGGCTGTTTTAGTAACCGACTACTACTCTCTCCTAGTTTTTCAATAAAGCCCATTTGCCCAGCTGAAGCATCATAGATGAGCGGGATACAAAATGGGG
>DASQQK010000127.1:0-20428 GCA_035643435.1 Nitrososphaeraceae archaeon
AGCATATGTCGTAAGGGTGTATGCACGATTGGTCGAACTTGGAGCCGAAACACCAGCCAAGAATCCATACGTAGCAGAGATGTACAAACTAGCATTAGAAGGAAAGCTGTACAGCAGATCAATCCCATAATCACAACAACAAACATTCTTTTTTTTGTTTTTTGGGAATTTGATTGATGTGTAGGTTCCTAGTTGTAGGAATTGAATAATATCAATTAGAGTATTACCAAATCAAACGTGAAATTAAGCATAATTGCAGTGATGGGAGCACATTGCAGTGGAGTGTTATTAATAATGCTATTTTCTGCCACAACTGATAACCATCGGTATTGTTACGCTTTTGCATCGTATTGATGGAATGAAGCGGGACAGGAATCAGCATTATAGAACGCAAATCAAACTGTCATTAGATATACCGATCCACAGGCCTCGCATTTCTTAACATCTGACCCGACATAACGCCTGCTGCAACCTCTACAGACCAGGGATCGCACGAATGGGCGAAAGAATCTGAGTTCTTTGCTTGCGTTTATTGTCTTATTCAATTCATCCTGCATAGAAATATCAGTTAGATCGATTGACATTGACAATCCACCCTTTAGGAGACTATCAATGGATATACACTCTTCCAGTACTTTTTGAGGTTGTAACAAAAGCTCCTTTCCATTCACAGTAATCCCTTGGGAGTAGTGGTTAGCCTGTTCTATTCCATTAGATAGGATGGTCTTGCCATATTTTTCTGAATCCAAGGTAGAGAATCTTGTGCTACTGTCATCATCTATCATTGAGATACCTACCGATTCACTATCCATTTGTCTCCCGTGATCCAAAGCTACATCACCTGAGGTCTTGAGTACTTTTCTCAGGACTTCATCTGCAGAATTCTGATCATATCCCAAAATATCATATACCGATTCCTTTAGCCCGGTGAGATTGAGAATTATATTAAATGTGCTGAGATGCTCGAAATTAGCACTCCCCATTACAGGGCATAACCCCTTTCGGATCGTATTCAAGATGTTCTTCTTCCTTATATACATCGCTTCTAATGCGGGTTTTATTGCCAGTGCGAGTTTTGCCCTAAAATATGTTTCATCCTTGTTTGACTGATATGCGAGTCTAGGAAGATTAATCGACATTGACTGCAAAGATGCAACACTCCGTGTTTCCTTACCGTCTAATGATTTTTGAATGCCATTGCTAGTTCGCTTTCCATTTTGCATGATGGCTATCTTACCTCCTGACATCACTACAGAAGATATCATCCGCGAGTCTTCTTCCAAGTTGGAATTTTTGCTGTAATCTAATGCCAGACCAACCCTCGGCAATGGAGTCAGGTATGCGTACTTTGTATAACCATCGATTAAGGCCTTAAGCAGATTCTTGTCGAGAGCGCTTACAGGTAATAGAATCGTAAAGGAAGGTAGGCCATAAGAATAGGAACTTGTGGCAGACGAAGAGATAAGAGACTTCGCAAAAGATGATACGACATCCTCACGATTCATGTTATCCTTATAAAGAAATTCTGTAATACCTTCGAGCACTACCTCCGATGATGCCTCTCTGCTCATCAAGGCCATGAACAATTGTAATGCAGCCTCGAATTCGGACTTTTCATCGAGGCGTACTCTTGATACGTTAAAAAACTTGCCATTTAAGTTTTGTAATACTTCAGAAAATTCATTGATGTTCAGGAAGGCAACATCAGGAACAATACCCCATACACCAGGATTTGAGATGTTTAGTTCGCCACTTAAATGCATGTCTGAAATGTCCTTGGGTAGAGAATTCAATAATAGGTGCTCCGAAAACACTGACATGGAAGCGTTATTGATAATCCCCTCTATCCCATTTGTAATGCCTTCCGCATTGTTCACCAGCTCTAGAACGTCAGAACTAGGCATACCCAATCTGCTCATTTTACTCCGATACTCTTCAAAGCCATGTTCCATAAGAACGGAATTGACGGTTTCACGAACCAGAGAAGACGTAAGATAAGCAGCCTGGAACTTGTAGATCTTGTTCTCAACTTCTTCGGTGATTTTCTGAGCTTGCTCTAAAGGCATTCCTGCCTCCCTAACGATAGATTGGATTATCTTGTGAGAATTAAACTCCTCAATAGAATTATGGCCCGTCCTAACATACATTTTCCCACTTTCTACTATAGATCTTTCTTCAATTTGTCTTGCAAGGCTTAATACTAACTTCCCCAGGTTGGTTATTGTATATCTTCGTTCTCCTTTATTCAGAGCAACTAATGACTGCCTGAGCAGTTTGCGCAAGTGATAAGCAAATTTTCCAGATTCTTTTTTAGATTTAAACCCAGCAAGAGATTTTAATTCAGAGTATGTAAGAGGCCCCTTTGAATTTAGTATTCTAAGAATATCAATTCTGTTAGGACTGGCCATAACAGAAAAGATCATCCGCACTCGCTTTGAGGCGGATTCGAGAATTCCATACCTCTTGTTCTCTGTTTGAAATGAGTAATCGCGACTCAACTGTTCCATTGCACCCGATATCCAGCCTACACAATTAAAACTACTTTGTAAATTATATTTTACTATCGATATAATATGACCTACGTCATAAGTTGTTATTTATTCAAGTTTCGACCATGACCTGACTTTCCTTTAACAGCCCCTTCATCTTTATGCTATCGGATGAGTGGATCGTTGTTTCGTTGATCTCTGTAGGTATTTCGGGTAATTTCATTTTAGCGTCTTGTTCCATTGCCGACTCGATTTCGGTTAGAACATCCACTGCATCTGAATCTACACTAGTTGGAATGGCAAACTTTCCGTCTATCTTTGTTCTTTCGTTTAGAACTTCTGACGAAATCTCTGAGATTTCGGAGAGTACCCCGTTTGCTGCAGGCACTATGGCTGATATGTCACGCTGTATATTCTTTATCATATCAACAGTAGGTTCAATAGTGTCCATAATCGTCCCAAAATCTTTGAGAGTGCTAAACCTGATTACTAACATCTCTAAGGTGAGATTCATGTTTCTAGTAATGTTCTTTATTCGTCGAATGTTCACTAGTTCGTTTGCAAGTGCTTTTGCCCGTGCGTTGTTACCGTTCTTCATAAGATTGGAGATTTCAACACTGAATTTTTCATCCATACTCGAGAATTTTCTTTCCAGCATAGTCAGTTTTGAAAGTTGGGTATTTACAATAACACTTGCGTTTGTAATCTCTCCACTGAATCGCTGACGATGCTGCTCCATCTCCTGCAGATACATTGAAAAAAGCGATGTAAGAATGAATGTTAAATTCTATATACCTGCTAATTCGCTTAAGCTAATCTATAGGCTAGGTCAGGAGCGTTATTATGAATTACGACCTATCAAAGACGCTTTAAAAGCAAACCATGTTTCTCATCAAAACCAGTCACCCGTACTTTTGAACCAATTGGTAAATCTGATGGGACACGAATATCTTTTAGAAATCCAGATACTTTGAAAGGGGCACCATCAACTCTAAATACGACCCATGCGTACGAGCCCGCATCAGTAAATCCTTCCGGAGCAACCGTTTGTATTGTGAATGTAACCACTTTGCCCAATCCTTCGTGTTCCTCTGTAATAAATACGTCAGAAGAGCATTTTTCGCAGAAATATACTGTCTCAAGAACTGAATAACCACATTTAACGCATTTGTTCGCAAGAATCTTTCCACGGCTGGCTGCTTCTACGAACCTGCTTCTCCTGTTTGTGATCTTGTTTGGATCTCTTGATTCAGACAAATTAGCTCATTTAACTTTCTTGAAAACGTGTACAGCTGCACTTGCCCCAGTTGCCCCGAAGTTATGGGTAACTGCGATCTCTGCGTCGGGTATTGTCCTATCTCCTGCCTTCCCTGTAAATTGTTCGAACACTTCGACAACTTGACCTATGCCTGTAGCCCCGATAGGATGACCTTTGGATTTTAATCCCCCTGATGGATTAATTGGAATCTCTCCATTCCTCTTTGTTGCTCCAGATCGGATGGCACCTGCAGCTTCCCCTTTCTTGAAGAACCCCAAGTCCTCAATATCTATAACTTCAGCAATGGTAAAGCAATCATGCACTTCAGCAAAATCAACATCTTTGGGTGTTATCTTAGCCATTTCATACGCCTGTCGAGCAGCATTGACAGTACTGGGTATAGTTGTAATGTCCTCGCGAGATTGTACTGCGGCTGGGGAGGCGCCACGGCCCGATCCGATTATTTCCACATAGCTTTTGCCCTTTTCCTTCGCAAATTCCTCACTGCAAAGAATGAGTGCTGAAGCACCATCAGAGAATGGACAACAATCATATAGTTTTAGCGGAGATGCCACAACAGGAGATTGCATTACATCCTCGATCGATATCTTTTTACGAATATGCGCTTTAGGATTTAGTATTCCATTTTCATGATTCTTGACGGCTACGTAGGCTAAATCCTCTTCTGTTGACTTGTACCTAGTAAGATAAGCTCTTGCAATTGACGCGAAAAGCCCAGGAAAAGAAGCTCCATTACCTCCCTCATAAAAGAAATCCGAACAATATGAAAAAAGCGTAGTACTCTGAACTGTTCCGACCTGAGTAATTTTTTCAACACCTGCCGCTAAAACGCAGTCATAAAACCCTGCAGCCACATTCGCATATGCTTCCCTTAACATTACAGAGCCAGATCCGCATGCTGATTCTATGGTTAGGCCAGGTGTATAAGGAATGCCTAAATTGCTCATTATAACCGGTGCCATATGAACCTGCTTGTCAGAAACTCCGAAGACATTTGAAATGTAGCCAGATTGTATATCTTTGGGGGCTATACCGGCAGATGTTATAGCCTCCTTTGAGGCGTCCAATGCTAATTCCACGACACTTTCATTTAACTTACCATATTTCGTACTGCCCGCACCGAGTACACAAACCTTGTTCGGCATATATGGCACTCTATACCTTTAGGTAATAAAAAGGTTAGACAGCGCTAGATCATTTTTGGCATGGAATATCCGTTTATGCGAGACTTTTAAGTCACTACCTGTGAGGTGTATAGCAGGAATTGCGACATTCAATGTCTTATTGCAGATCGATCTAGAACTTAAGAGCGAAATCCCCCTCAATTTAAGTTTAGTTACCTTATATGGTAATTATATATTACTTGGGTTACTCGCATAGGTATGCATGAGACCAGATCAGTTGTGATATTTGGATTTATGGTTATAAGCACAGCTACCTAGACAATGCTTCCTTAATTATATGCAGCTGGAAATCAATATATTACATCTGTATTATCACTTAGGTCAGATAGAAGCCTTATTTTGAGCTTGGATAACCTAACATCGATGGTCATTTGGTTAGCAGAGCTAGTCGTTGCAAGCTGGGCCATCTCCTATGGAGCTGAACATCTTTCAGCTAGATACGGCGCTAAGTTCGTAGGAAGGACGATATTAAGTATAGCAACAACCCTCCCTGAAATTGCTATCGTTATTTATGCTGCCGCAGCCGGATCTTACGGAGTAGCCATAGGAGCAGGTTTAGGTAGTAACTTATTGATGATGACATTGGGGTTATCCCTTATGCTAATTATCGCAACAACCCGCATCTCCAAATCTCCTTTAAAGGCAATCAATGTTAGAACTTTCAAATTAGACAAGATCTTCCTGCTTATTACAGCCGTTGTGAGTGCGTTGCTGTTTATTGATGGTTATAATTTCTTGGATGGTCTAATCTTCATTGGCTTCTTTATTGCATATCTTATTATGGCCCTATTTGAAATGAGATTAGAAAGAAATAATCCTCGAATCCCATCTAGAGAGATGTCAAATAAGGTGGGAAAGTTCCAAGATGATATATTAGAAAGTAGTAGAAAGGATTCACTTAAGAAAAGGGTTAAGGAAAAAGATTGTAATCGTGACACTGGTACAATTGCAGGATTAAAAAGGTATACCTTACTACCTGTTTTGATCTTTACCGCAGGAACGATCGGAATTGTAATAGGTGCAGGTCCATTTATCCATGCACTTGAAGGACTCTCGGTTGATATAGGAGTTTCTGCGATAATTCTTGCGGTAATAATTAGTCCTATTGCTGGAGAAATGCCTGAGAAAATATCGTTGATGATACTTGCAAGAAAGGGTGCATTAGGCGCATCCATTGCAATTGCAAATGTGTTAGGATCTAAAATACTAAATAATACGCTACTTCTTGGAGTAGCAGTTTTTGGAGCAATGTATCACGCAGGGTTTCTTACTGTAATTGAGCTAACCCCAGTACTCACATTTCAGGTGGTACTTGTAACTTCTGTTACGATAATAGCTTTAATACCAATGTTCAAAAAAGAAATAGGAATAAAGACTGGTATAATGCTGCTGTCAATGTATATAATAAGTGTGGTAATTCAGTTTTCTCTACCTCACGAATGAATCCGATAAGTAGCCCTAGCCTTGTTACCAGCGATTATCTTCAAACTTTACAACCTAAAGAATGTGCTCGCTAAATAAAGGGCAAATTCAATATACTGTTTCTCTATTGATAGAAATAAGTTCATTCATTCGGCTATGTATTTCCAGGTAGCGTTTTCCTTTTTCGGTAGTGCGATAGGTCTGAGCTCCAACTTCGTATTCTAATAACTCGTTATCCTCCAAGTCGTCTAGGTATTCTTCGAGTTTGTTGTAAGATAAGTACGCTCTATACATAATCTTTGTCTTAGTAACGCTACCGTGACTTGCAATATCAAGGATCATCGCATTTATTTCCGCTCTATCCCTGTTTTTCATTTTTCTATACTCAGTATTAAAAATGAATACAAGTATTTAGGTAAATTTTAAGTAACTACTTAGAAATAAGTCTGGTTTTAATTGCATTCCTATCGAGGATAGATAATCTATAGAAGAATCTTTATTTGCTAGAAAAGAACTCATGTAGCCCTCATGCAAGGTCCACTTATCAGATTTTCTCCTGCTTTATCGTCAACAACATTGACGAGTTGAGCTCTGCAGCATTATCGAATTTCCGACCAAAGCTTTCTTAATAGTTCTGCGGATGCGTTGGCATCAGTATTATTAGTAAAGACTTCCAGAGTAATGGTGCCATTATAGTTTATTGATTTCAATTCTTTTACTATCAACTCATGATCTATAAGTCCACGTCCTATGGGAAGATGTTCGTCCCTTATTCCGTTATTGTCGTGCCAGTGAATGTGGGCAATTCTGTCCTTGAAGTAATGAATATATCTCATAATTCCATCCATGCCTGCAGATGTGAAGGCGTGAGGTACGTCTAAATGAACTAGCAATCCGTCGACGTTGTCGACTATGTATTTAAACTCTTCAGGCTTATGTACTCCTTTAGAAAGGGGAACGTTTTCTAACATGATCCGTACGCCATAATAATCTGCGTATCTGACAATTTCGCGAAGGCTTTTGATCCAATTCTCCAAAAGCCTTTGTCTTTTTTCACCTTTAAACATCCCACTGTTAAGATTACTATGAAAGTTAACAAGGTCTATTCCGACTCGTTTACACACTTTAATGTTACTCATTGCCTCAAGAATCCATGCTTGTCTAATGTATTCATAATCAGATCCTAAATCCACCCATGGTACAGTGTGACCAATCGGTTTCAATTCAAATTTGTCGAGTAGTCTTGCTATTTCGTTGCATTTATCGATTAATACCTGAGGACTCCCTTCTGGCCCTTCAATTGCAACCTCTACATATTCGAAACCCAGAAAAAGAATATTTCTAATTTCGCTTAAAAGTTCATTAGAGGGATTCGTAAGCAAACCGAAATGTGCCATATCTGCTGATTGTGGATCTTGAGGTAATTAATAGTGTTATGACACGTAGTAGCTAAAACGGTCGTAATAGGTATAGAGTTAAATCCCAATAGTAGATGTATATTATCTGAATGCTACGAAAATTCTGTAGTAGGTGCAGAAAAGAGTTACATGCGTCTTCAAAGTATATGCTATGCAGGGACTGTCATCTAAGAATTTTGATTAATGAAGAAGAAATGCTGAACTACTCTCGTATTTATTACTGAGGTGAGCTCAGCTTTATTGCCCCATATTCAGTAATTTAAAAAAGGTATACGAGCTATATGATAGCCGTGAGCGCAGTAAGCGAGATAATGTCGAGTGGGGATACAGTTACAATCACTTCTGAATCCGGCAAAACTGCCAGAGATGTTGCTGAGATCATGGTCAAAAAAAAGATAAGTTCTGTAATAGTAATAGACAAGAAGACAAAACCGATTGGCATCGTAACCGAAAAAGATTTGGTTCGACGTGTTTGTTTAAAAGATATATCTGCAAGCAGGTTCACTGTAGAGGAAATAATGTCATCACCTTTGATCACTATTATGGCCTATGATTCTATAGATACCGCATCCAGAATCATGAAACAGAATCAGATTAAGCACCTGGTCGTTCTAGAGGAAGATAATAGAATATGTGGTTTGCTTAGCGTTACGGATATTACAAAACATTTGGCAAAGATCCTACTTAACGATTATAATAGGTACAGATCATTAAAGTCTTTGATCGATACTACAAATACAAATACTGCTCCAATTGCAAAGGATTGGTAAATGTGAAAGTCATACATTTAGCTAGCCAAAGAGGTAATTTATCAACACATGCAATATCATAAAGCGGCATTTTTGGGATCCGAGAGATCAAGAGAAGCACAGATGAAGTTGTTTAACTATACTGGTTTCGCTATGCTCACTTATACGATCAAACAGACAGATAAAGGGTTCGAACCTGTAGGTGAAGAAATGCTTGCGGGCTCAATGACCAAGGGAAATGAGATGATGCTGTTCATCTGCGACAGGGACGGTTATGCTAAAGCCCAGTCAAAGCCATTGGCTTTGGAAGAAGGACGCAAGATTGTTCAACAGATGCTTCAGGATGGGTTAGAGGAATTTAAGGGACTTATAAAGACTGTTACATAGGTAGTTCCTTTTATTCCTCGAGCTAAATGTACCAAAACACGGTCTTCTGTGTTATTGCAAAGATTATCGAAAACCACCGATCTTGATCTGTTATGATTCATAAATGAACTTCCTGAATACCAGCTAGAAGTATTTTTTGGTGTATGTACTCTATGAGCTGTTCATCGCTACTGTCATTATTAATTTTACAATATTTCTTGATATTTTGTAAAACTTTTTGTACTTCTATTGATCTTGCGCTCGTGTGATTATTCTCTGATAGTAGCAATTTAAGTCGTAATGTTATATTTTTTTGACTAAAGCGGCTATATCGAGTGTAAAATTATAATATCTCAATTTGAATCGTTCCAAAAAAAGTGGTGGTAGCTATTGACACCCATGAGCTGCCTAAAGAGGGCATAAGAACGACAAATGCTTGCGCTAAAAAGAATCCAGATAAAATATCATATCATATCTACTAGCGATGGCTACGAGGTCTACTACAGATAATCTATAAAAGAACATGCCACGATTATGAGTTACCTTGCATGAGGTTTATCGGCGAAATTACTGACCCAGTTCATAGATATATTAGCTTCAGTGCTGTCGAGCGAGACCTTATAGACACCCCTATATTTCAGAGGTTGCGAAGGATTAGACAGCTAGCTGGAGCTCACCTCGTCTATCCCAGTGCACAGCACTCTCGATTTGAACATTCGTTAGGAACGATGCACGTTGCAGGATATGCTGGAGAGAGCCTTCTGAAGAAGGGCTTCATGGATAATGAAGACAATATACAGGAATTGCGGCTAGCTGCTTTACTGCATGATGTCGGTCATGGGCCATTTTCTCATCTTTTCGAAGAAGTTTTAGAGAGTAAATGCAGTATGACGCATGAAGATGTGGGGAAGAAGATTATACTCGAAAGTGAGATTGGAGACGTTCTAAGAGGTCACGGCTTCGCTCCCTCAGATATATGCAGGTTATCATTTGGTGAATCCAAATCAAGTTACTTAAATGAAATAATAGCCGGTAGCTTATCCGCAGATATCATGGATTACTTGCCAAGGGATAGTTTATTTACCGGAGCTGAATATGGCAAGATTGACTACCATAGATTAATAGCCTCTTTTGAAGTGGTAGCAACAGGACATTTGGCAATTGATAAATCTGCACTTTATTCATTTGAATCAATGCTCATATCAAGATATGAAATGTTCAAAGCAGTTTATTTCCATAAGACTGTTAGATCAGCTGAAGTAATGTTACTTCATTCTTTAACACAAGCAGACAACCATTTGCAAATCACAAAATTTTCACTTGACAAATTTCTCAGCCTAACCGATGAAATCACTCTTCAACAAATCTGTTCATGTAATATGAATGAAAATGTAGCAAAGTTAGCTAGGGACTATCGGGATAGACATTTACTAAAATGTGTGTATGAAAAATTCTTACATAAGCAAGACAATTTGTATAACAAGATGAA
The DNA here is from genome assembly GCA_035643435.1 of Nitrososphaeraceae archaeon. Classification (GTDB taxonomy): domain Archaea; phylum Thermoproteota; class Nitrososphaeria; order Nitrososphaerales; family Nitrososphaeraceae; genus TH5896. Next base: position 10,397 of record DASQQK010000127.1, read on the forward strand.
CGTCGATGCACTAGAAGAATTAAGACACCGTATATGTAATGCTGCAGGAGTCCATGAAAACACTGTTTTCGTGGATGCTTCGAGAGCACCTTCAATGCCACTTACTCCTTCAAAAGAGGAAATCAATTCCATTATCCTTGTAGACAAGGAATGGGCATATGATACCCCCGTCTCAGAAATTCCTGTCATCAATTCAATCACAGGATTTCTAGATATGTTGAGGATATATACAACTGCGGGGAGCAGAAATGCAGTTACTTCAACGATCCATAAAGTGCTTGAGGACCCAAGCTGAGGGGGGTCATATTAACAATGAGCAGACGGTTCAGGGGAAGAAAGGCAGTCATTAAACTTAGCGGTAGCATTTTTGGTAGTAACGCAAAGTCGAAATCTATTGAGGAATATGGAATGATGATAGCTAAATTGAATAAACATATACAGCCAGTAGTCATTACAGGTGGAGGAAATATTGCTCGGCATTACATCAATATTGCACGCCAACTTGGAAGTGACGAAGCAAGTCTAGATTTATTGGGGATAGAAGTTTCGAGGCTTAACGCTAAGTTATTGCTTCATTCAGTACAGGGTTTTGTCTACCCAAAAATACCCACAAATCTAGAGGAAGTCTCGATTGCAGCTGAGGCAGGAAGACCGGTGATTTTAGGAGGTTTACACCCTGGTCAGAGCACTAATGCAACCTCTGCCTTAGTCGCTGAAAAGGTCAAAGCTCAGATATTTGTCAACGCAACTGATGTCGATGGGCTTTACGATACTGATCCAAAAATTAACCCACACGCAAAGGCGTTTGAGAGAGTTACCATTGACAAGTGTATGGAGGTATTAGGTAAAAACAGCTCGATGGCAGGGAAGTACGATCTCATGGATATAGTTGCTTTAAGGATAATAGAACGCTCAAAGATCCCTACTGTGATATTACGAGCTAGCGTTAATAACATTATCAAAGTTATTGAATCGGATACTAAAATAGGAACTAGAATATTGATTTAAGATCAAATTGTCTGGTAGTACAACAATTAGTTAACATTATTATTTCAAACCAAAATGATTGGGTGGATCATATGTCAACAATTATTGCCATCACCATTCTATGATCATTTTTGACAATTTCAGCAAGTCCTCCTCCAAGACGCGCAGCAACCTTCTTCTATACAAAACTGCTGCAGGGTGGATCGTTAAGAAATAATTTCTTTCGTTGAAATTTGCTAACTGTCCTCGATTTAATGTAATTTCTTTACCACCCAAGATTGACGAATATGCTGTAGCTCCTAGGATACATACAACTTTTGGGTTAATAATCGATATTTGTCTGTTAAGGTAGTCATTGCACCTAATGATTTCACTACGTTTAGGTTTTCGGTTCCCAGGCGGCCTACATTTTACAATATTGGTCATGAAAGCTTGAGACCTGGATATACTAGTATTCGAGAGTGCTGCTTCCAAGATCCTTCCTGCTGGCCCTACAAATGGCTTGCCTTCGACATCCTCAAATCTGCCGGGAGCTTCCCCTACGAACATGACCCTTGCTGACGCCGGTCCTTCGCCAGGTACCGCTTTTTCCCTTGTATGACAGAGTTCGCAACTAGTGCAACGCGCCACTTCATCTGATATCTGCATGATTAGATTCGAGTTACCATTGTTATTATGATTCAATTATCATTCCTTCTTTCAAATTGGATCCCTCATCATCTTTAAAAGATTTGTTAGCTACCATTCCTGGTATTTGGATAAACCCAGTGGCTGAAAAGGATTGGACGGTAACTATGAAGATCTAAGTATCGGCTTCCAAGGCTTGTTAGGCTTTGCCAAATAAAAGAGCTATACTAGGTAACTGCTAAATCTGTCCTTTCCAATCATTCGTCCGCTTTTGTCTCTCATTATAAAAGAGCTATATGGAACGTAGCTATTAGTATTCGCAAGATAACGGATTCCATGAATCGAGACTAAGAGATATGAGTACCGCCATAACAAGTATGACTCCATCTCGCTCATCAAATCCTTGAGGGGGATATTGACCTCATCATCAAATCTGCCTACAGAAACAATATGATTTGAACCTCCATCCTTCTTATCCCATAATGGATATTCTTCTTGTCTCGTATCTTCTGTGTCTTTTGGCCGATTCTTAACGTACAGTATGGAAGGTTTGTACGCACTAATAATACTAAATGCTACCATTGATACTCCAAGTAGAAAGTATCCTTCAGCAACGAACAACACTTCATTAGAATTTCCAGATATGATTGACGATGAAGTAACAGGTATTATCGTGCCAGCATATAACAAAGGTAATCCTATGCCAACTATTGCAATTGGAACAATCCCCTTGTGTACTATTGAAAGGGGAATGATCGATATCAATACAATAGTCAATGCAATTATAAACCTTGAGATTATTGAACTGGTGGGAGGAAATGATATTGAATCGAACATTTCTGCCGCTGAAAAATTAACAAAGTGCAAAAGTAGCAGACTTAACAGGCTTATTGCCAATAGACGGTACTGATTAGAATTTTGCCACTGGAAGACATAAATTAACAGAGTAGTAATCTTATTGAGGGTCAATCTGTAATGGCTCTAAGGGATATCAGTCACTTGGTAATACTGAATGTCTTTCCCATATAGTCCGAGAAAAACGGCGTTCTCCTTATACCCTTCCACATAAGCCTTTGGAATCTTATATTCTATGTCATCCTGATTCAAAACAATGCTGTCATCATCAACAGCAATTATACTTCCCATTTCTTTATTATCTTTCGACCGAGCATTCTTGAGAATGATCCTATCCCAACTAGCAAACATCATATCTTCACTGGACATAGTCCATTTAATATATTGTGAGAGTTAAAATATATAAATTTGATCATGTATCTAATAGTTAAAACACTTTTTAGGAAAAATTGGGAAACTTCATCTTATATCTATATTATTCCGACTTGCAGATATAAAATATTTAATAGTCGGTAAGATAATTTTTGGCTTACGTCTAAGGAAATTAGCCCGAGTTTCTCCACTTCGACCTACATACAGCTTTGTCGCAAATGAATTGTAGTATAGGTAGGAGCATATCCCATTTGAATAACGGATGAATTTAGTCACAATGAAAAGCAGGTACGACGATCTAAACTATCGGCATTACGTTGCCACGAATATTACGGTTTGTTCATCGAATTTGTGCATATGATACCTTTAGACTACAACGTTGTGTGTTTCAGCTAAACTCTAATTTCCTCTTGTATGTTTATTATACTACATCCACATATATGAGAAAGGTAATAGCTTAGAATTGACAAGATTATTTGATCCCCACATTCACATGTATTCGCGTACAACGGATGATTATGATCAGATGTCAAAAGCCGGCATTGAGGTCATAGTGCAACCTTCATTTTGGCTTGGAGGGCCTAGGAGGTTTGTTGGTACCTTTGAGGATTACTGGGAACATATGATCACCTTCGAGACTCAACGAGCAAGAGAATTCGGTATTGAACATTTTGTTTGTATCTCAGTAAATCCTAAGGAAGCAAATGCTAGACCTTTAGGACTTGAGGCGATTGACGCGATGACAAAAAAAGGATATCTCGACAGGGAACGGGTAGTAGCCGTAGGAGAGATTGGCTATAACCTCATAAATGAACTAGAAGAAGAGGTATTCATAAAGCAGATGGACATAGCGACGGACAAGGATTTGCTAATGACAATTCACTTACCGCATAATAACAAAGTGGAAGGCATTAAGAGGATTGAGAAAATATTGAATGGTTCTAGTAGGTATAAGAGAAAAATGATATTGGTAGACCATAATGTAGAGGAGACTATTCAAAAAACTTTAGATCTCGGTTTATGGGCAGGATTGTCGGTATATCCATATACTAAGCTTTCCCCTGATAGAGCAATCAATATAATAAAGAAATACGGTACTGAAAGGGTTATGGTTCACAGTGCGGCCGATTGGGGTGTGTCAGACCCCTTGAGTGTTCCGCTAGTGGCAAGAGAAATGAGAAAGTCGATGGACTTTAATATTGAACAAATTGAAAAGGTGACTTTTTACAACGCTTACGAATTTTTCAAACAGTCGAACAAGTTCACCTGGAGACCATAAGGCTTCACCAACTATCTATATAATTTTCAACCTATCCATTCATTTGAATTCAAAACCCATCGTGTTGATAAACAATATTCTTCTTGGCCGATGCCACCCTCACCACACTATGACACGCAGGACACTGCGCCCATTTCCGGCGACCATAGTATTCCCATTCGTAGGAACACTTAATGTATGTACATCTGAGCATTGCCCCCCTCCCGGGGCCTTTTATCCAATTCGCTTGTAATGGCTTACGTACCCTTCGGGCTGACCTAGGAAGCCTTTTGCTTTTATATAGAGACATTTATTTTAGATACCTTGTTTCTTATTATCATATCTAACTAAAAATGCTACCGTTGTAAGAAATGATCACATAATGCAAGCGCTGTAGTTTTTCATTACACTGGGCACTATTAATAACAATTTAGCCTTTCCTTTTTAATGAACAAGAAAATCAAGATGTCCGATATTTCTGGATTCTCTTTAATCTTTCCAAAAGATCTAGGATTTGCTCATGGGTCGGGTTTGCAGCTTTTACAAGCTCAATGTCGATGTTAAGAGTTCTCAAATTTTCGTATATTTCCTTATCCTCGACGATATCAATTAATTCACTTAGTGAAAAGGGTTTCTGAATTAGTTCCACCACTTGCTTGAGTTCCTTTATAGAATGTTCAAGGGTTTCTTTCACATATGCGGAAGCAAAAATAACTCTCTGATGGGAATTTATTGTCAATATTTCTTTGGCTGCATCCATTCCGTTGATGCTTGGCATGCTGTAATCAAGAATAACAACATCATACGGTACTGACTTGCTAAACGACCTGAATACAACAGGGTGTGTCGATAAAGAAGGATCCTGGTTTGTTGCTGTTATTGGCCTTTCAGACATGGCGTTTTGAGATGATGAGAGGCCGAAGGTCATTGGATGCAATACATCCAAATATCTCTTTAGACAGGTCTCTCCATTTGATGTAATGGTGACATTGTGACCTCTCCTCTCGAGAGCCTTCTTATAAAGTGTAGCTATGTCATGGTCGTCCTCGGCTATCAATATCTGCATTGAGTGCTGATCACTATTAAGTACGGGCATATATTAAGTGGAGGTCTAATAGTTTTTTATAGCGAATTAATTCGATTTCAATGCTGGTGCTCTATTCGATCACGATGAGATTTCAAAGAGCGTACGGGGCTGACTGTGGGATGCCTAAGACAACATATACGTAGGTGACTTTGGCGAAAACAACAGGATACAAAAGTTTGATAGTGAGGGGAATCTCTTAACAAAGTGGGGAACGCCAGGCACAGGGGATAGACAGTTTATTATTCCTGCTGGGCTAGCCTCTGATTCCGCGAATAATATCTACGTAGTAGATGCAGGTCAGAAGGAAACACATATGTCACTGATGAAGGCAATAACAGGGTGCAGAAGTTTGACAGTGAAGGTAATTTTATAACAAAATGGGGCAGTAGATGGCAGCGGTGAAGGGCAATTCATTGATCCCCTCGGTATAGCTTTGGATACATCTGGGAATGTTTATGTGGTTGATAGAGGGAATAGCCGTATTCAAGTATTTGCGCCTTCTCAGAATGTGTTCTAGTACTGGTCCTGAAACTAACAGCTTATTTAGGAAAAAGGCGTTATCAGCCGTTGTCATAATGCCCCTGCTAAACATCGGGACAGCGCATCTTAGAATATGCTCCCCCAAACCCCACTAGTGTACTCCGCCCTATTGGATTCTTGTTCCTTGTTCCTCACCTTTAGTGGAATTTGAGAAACCAAAATAGCATTGAGAGCACATACTTTTTCCATATAGAACTCCATTCTTTCCACAATTGCTGCATTTTTTGTCTTGATCTACCGTTGAATCAAGTGATTTCACCTTTTGAAGACACTTCCCACATATCGGAGCTTCAAGTTTTAAACTGGAAAGAAAACCCTTGCCGCACTGGGCACATTTTAGACTGTACATGCTTCCCTTGGGCTTCCATCTTCTAAAGATATTTCTGAACATTCTCCAATTACGTTAGACCAAAGCCATTATTATAAATATTGAATACATTGTAATACTCGGCATTTTATCTGCATTTAACTTCATGCCAGCATATTCGATATAATCACTGCGGATGTGATTATCTAGTCGATATCGTTACTAGAAAGGCCAAATAACTCTTGAATGAGCCGAATGATACTAATGGATAGAAGCTTCACGCTCAGCAACTATCATTATAAGGTTCGGATAAATCATGTGCTGAATAGTCGACAAATATATTATTTTAGTCTACCCCTATAGTGTCTTAGGACGACAATCACAACTATTACGACAATCAATGTGACCCCTAATATATCGAATACTTGGGAATAATCACCGTAGAATCTGATCCATGCGTCTCCGATGAAAAATCCCATTAAAGTAAGGATTAAGCTCCAAACGCATGAACCTATAAATGTAAAAAAAGTGAATCTAACAATATTCATTCCAGCGATTCCTGCTGGTATGGAAATCAATTCACGAACTCCTGGAGCCATCCTCCCTAGAAATACCGCAAGTTCACCGTGTCGAGCAAACCACCTCTCTGTTTTTTTTATATCAGATTCTGAAATTAAGTGATATCGTTTCCCAATCCTGGTTATTGTGGGCAACCCTATCTTCAAAGCGATATAGTATATCAATATTGCTCCTACTGTCGAGCCTACAGCCCCAATGATAGCCATTTCCATTGCACCTGCTATTCCAAGATCATTCGTCTGAGCAGACAATCCGATCAACGGAAAGACTAATTCGCTTGGTATAGGTGGAAACAGATTTTCTAATAGAGCAACGACGAATACCGATGGATAACCATACTTAGCTATCCAACTTGTTATTACTTCGATCATATTACCAAAAATACCTTGATCATCCATATTCGACATAGTATTTGATGAAACAAATACTAGTTGTGAGAGAATGATTGGAAGAATGTAAGATAGAAACAATTCGGTGAGATCTCGAATTTTTCTAGACTTACTATTAAGTTTTCCTTGTTCAATATGAGGTCCACCAACTATAACTGAGATGTTAGCTGCGATAAAAGAATCATATTTTAAAAACGATATTAGCAATTGTGCTAGAGTTCGCCCTAACGCACTGTGAGGTAAAGCTGGTAAATCCGATGTTTGAAGACTGTCATAATCGTGTATTTCTTCGACTCAAGACCTGATGATAGGTAGTTGACGACTATATGGTGCAGTTGACAGAACAAAAGAGTTCTTTATTCTATACCATTCAAACAGCTAAGGTTGATGTACGAAATTATCGATATTTAGGAGGGAAGATGTGGAAAACATCAGCGAAAGCACTTGCCCAAAACGTGGGTACTATACCCACATCGGGGCTCATGACAATCTATATAGATAGACAGCGATATGAGGCGATACTGGTATTGATACTAGCTTATTAGAAAGGAAATAATAAACAGAGTAAAATGATATGCAACTGACAAATAGATTCCAGATAAAATCAGACCACCGTATAATTGATTTCTTGAATAGCCAACCTGTTGGAAGAATATGCTCAATTGATATTGATGGATTTCCTCAAGTTATACCGATGAATTTTGTGTGCGTAAGAACACGGGTTGGGCTAAAAACGAGTAAATATTCTACTCCGATCAACTCGGCTGCGATTTATATGCATTCACACCCATTTGGAGAGAAAATTGAGAATATTAAGAGAAATTCAAAAGTAGGGTTTGAAGTGGATCAGCATATCTGCTTTCTGCCCTCATATTATTTTCATCCAACAGATGCATCACAAGCGGATACCCTCTATATCAGTATTGTAATAAAAGGTATCGCTTTCATAATTGAGAACTTCATCGAAAAGGCCTTTGCATTGAACAGATTGATGGACAAATACCAGACAGAAGGATTTTATGAACCACTAAATCCGTCAATGCGGTCAGTACACGCAGTCAGTGTCATCAAAGTTATACCCCAAGATATCAGAGGAAAATATAAGATCGGCCAGCACTGGACACCTAGTTATAGACTAAAGATGGCAGAGAAGATTATCAAACGAGAAGGCATCGTTAACTCTAAACAAATTCTTAGCATTATGGGATTAGAGATGGATCGTGCAGGGAAACTGTATGTAAAGAGAGAACCGGTTATGTAGATCAAATCATATACGTCAGTGTGAGGAATCATATTAATTTTATAGATATTTACGTCCGCATATCTGAAATGCGAACATTACTGATCCAGATACTACCCCTGAACGCCTGTAGGTGTAAAAATTATTAGTATCTTTCGGCATAATTTCAGATTTCAAAATATGTGCATCAGATTTTGGGATCGAAAGTTTAGCTAGGCGATCCCCTAGAATGTTGCCCCACGATAGTTGGGGAAGATGGTCCTTTTTTACTGCAATTAATGACACTACTCTCCTAGGTTCAGTTCTATCAACTATGATGTAATAATTGAAATCATCTTGGTCTTCGAATGGATCCCTTGAAGTAAAGGGATCAATCTCGACATACTGTTCGAGGCTATGACGTAACAAATCTGACAATGCACTCATTACTGGTAAATCAGATCTGGTAATCGTACGTAAATCTTGAATAGTGGGTAGGCTGGTCGTTGTAGCTAACATAATTGCTTATAATACTTAGCATAATATAGGATTTTTCATGAACTAAAAAAAAGACAAGAGAACTTAAGGCCATAGTCGGGGAAGAAATCCAGCGTCTAGGTACATGATCAATCAGGTGGTAGTAGGTTTATATATTTACTTCAGTTAACCCTTATCTTAATGGATCGGGCAAAGGGATTGTTTGCTGGTGTTGCTAGTTGTTCCGTTGCTATTATTATAGGGCTAATTTTGCCTATGAACCTATATTCAACTAGTCCTCAGCCGCCATTTGATGAGTCTCAAGAAACTGACCTGATCTCGAGTTCTATCGAGAGTGCGAATATGCATGTGAATGATGCAATGCAGGCGATACAACAAAATAATTCGGTTGAAGCCATGAAGTATTTGGAGGAATTGCAGTACGACTTGTCAAACATAAATGGCAATGTGTCAAATCTTCAATTCACGGTATCTGCAGAGCCACCTTAGTGTGGCTATCGATCACAACCACAATCGTCATTTCCATAGTTATAGCTACTCATACATACATATTTGATCTTTTATTTACTCATACATTCTCCGCATAAGCTTTCATTCACAGATATTTTCTTCTCAAAAAAATGTATGACCTAGATGTATTGATGCACAGCAATTTTATTAGATTATGGGTACTATGTTTTATCACGTTTGACTTATTAATCTGACAAGACCTCTGAGCTTCCCCAGAGCTATGAGAATCAATCTCAAGTTGTAGGCGTGCAGAGCTAGCACACATCATGCCATACCAAATTCTAGATTCCGATTTCTTTCCACAACACAACTATTTCCAATAATATTAATAAAATGTATAAGGAGTTAATGCATACCTATTAGTAAAATGGGGGAAACTAATTCGAGTCTTAAAGTACTTGAGGCTTATACTAGAGACGTTGGCAGGGGAGTAGCTCGTATTGATTATGATTCTATGGATTCTCTCACCGCTTCTACAGGAGATGTTATCGAGATTAGAGGCAAACGCCGGACGGTGGCAAAGTGCTTGCCGCTATACCCTTCTGATGAAGGCAAGGGAATAATTCGTGTTGATGGTCTTGTACGAAATAATGCTGGTGTTGCTATAGGCGATACGGTAGTTGTAAGAAAGATAAAAGCGATTCCAGCTGAAAAGGTTATAGTAGCACCGCTCGAAGCTATTCCACCCATTGATGAAAGGTATCTTGCAGATGCACTTGAAAGTGTACCTCTCATCAAAGGTGATAATGTCATGGTTCCATATTTTGGTGGAAGACTCACCTTCCAGGTTATCGGGGTAAATCC
>DASQQK010000128.1:0-2213 GCA_035643435.1 Nitrososphaeraceae archaeon
GCAATGGCAGTGCCAACTGCCGATGCAATTGTGTAATTAAATGAGCTTCTCCTCGGTAATTGTTCAAGAGTCGCTTGAATTGAGCTAACTGTTGATTGAGCGAGGAGATATCTCCTTAGTCCTGCAAAAGCTATACCTTTACCCTGGTCATCGTTCGGCCCTGCCAGCCCATTGCCAAATAATGCCAAACCATATTCGTTAATACCATCTCGTGCCAGTGTACCAACGCCTGCGATCGTAATATAACTGGGTCTGTTTTTAGGAAATACAACGAATAGAGCATCAGTTTTTAGCCTAAGGTATGGACCGTCTCTGTTCTTCCCAACAAGTATGTGACGTGGCAAGGTTGCTGCTGGTTCGACAACTAATGTAGAACAACCTTGGTTCCAATAATTATCTGCGCCTTCGTTGATCAGGATGATGGCATTGAGTGGTGTGATTGCTCCGCTTGCAATACCTTCTAATTCTTGAAACAAATCGGGGTGCTCTTTCTCCAAATATTCTCTATAAGGATCTACTCGACCGAGTATTGTATTCCAGTCCTTCTCTTCTACCCCATGCGCCTCCCGCTCAAGCCTCAATGTGTCATGTATAGCATCACCCAGAGCTCTACCGTGATAGAGTCCTCTTTCCCGGGGAGATCCTTCTAAGTATACAATTGGTAAATCTCCTATTTGATTCATTATATTTTGGTACCTTCCTAGCTTTGCGGAAGATTATAGAATAGCAGGGAATTGGATATGAGAAGGATACTCCCGATTATGATAAATGGTGTTCTCCGCAACTATCAAGCGTTGGTCCTGTCCAAATGGAGATCCTGTATTCGGGTTTACATCGAAGTGTGGAAAATTACTACTTGAAATATCGATTCGGATTCGGTGACCTCTTTGATACAGATTGCTAGTTGGATAAAGGACTACAGTAATCTTGTAAATCTCACCCGGTTTCATCAATTCTGCCTTTTGAAGAAAATTCCTATATCTGCAACGAGTAATTCCATGTGTAATATTCATGGAGAATCCCTGAGGATAATCTTCATTGGGAGGATATTCATCAACGAGCTTAACTGTAAAATCGGTATCTGGAACAGTGGAAGATATAAACAAGATTGCCTGAATCGTCCCACTGATCTCGAGATCTTGATCAAGAAGAGATGTAGCGAATGTTAAGACATCAGATCGGGATGCTAAAGGCAAATTTGGTCTCTTACAAAAGAAAAAATCTGGTCGTTCTCTTTGATCATATGCTCCTGGCCAGAGGATATTATCGTGCCAGAACAAATTACCACCGATACTTGGAATAGGATCCATCGGATCATATAGAAAAGTAGAAGCACCAAAATCAGTACTAGGTCTATTTTCTATAAGCTTCCCTTGCCCGTCCAGAAAAAACCGGAATGTTTTTGCTGATTTTATTGGCCAAGAGTTGGTGTTTTTCCATTTGCCTCCATGCGATAAAAAACCCTCAGGAGTCCGCTTTCCGGTACCTCCACCCATCAAAAAATATCGGACTGCTGGATCATTTTCCACACCATTTTGGATATCTTTGAGCCAATGATCGAACCACCGTAATTGTAGATCATATAAATTGATTTCGGCGTCTTCTTCTAAGGAACCTTCGGGACCGAAATCAACTTCTCCGGAAACCTGTTTATCATTATCATGAGTCCAAGGTCCCATGATCAGTTGAACTGTTGATTTGTTTCTATTGTAGAGATGCTCAAAGAATTCAACGGTAGAGCGAGCATATATGTCATACCAGCTGCCGATGAACAACATTGGAATATCCGGAAATTGATCCAAATTTTCCTGTGAGTTGATTGACTTTTGTTTCCAGTACTCTGAATAGTCACTATTCATATATTGCTTGAATACAATATCTTCATACGAAGGGATTGGGCTTAGTGGAGAATATCCTTTCTTCAATATCGGCGAATTGGAAATCCACATTCCCAGGTCTATGTTCTCCAGCGCCGTTCTCACAATTGGATTGTCGAACGCCTCTTGTCCGGCACAACCTTCTTTAAATGCCCATACAACCTGACGATATTCATACGCTCCACCTTGCCTAATGCAAGAGGTGTAACCATTAAAGAAGCCACCTTTTATGCAAAACATAGCCCGTAAATGATTCGGTCGCAATGCAGCCATCGAGGTCTGAACGTGGCAAAGATAGGATGACCCAGTTGTCCCTATTTTGCCAAGGCACCAATC
>DASQQK010000129.1:0-4208 GCA_035643435.1 Nitrososphaeraceae archaeon
ATGTCTCCACAGGTATTAGTTGTAATTGCTGCGACGGTTTCATGGCAGACATACCGTTTTCATCGACTCCTTCGTCACGAGCAATAAGAACCAAGTTAAGGGATAAGTCTGATAGGGTAACTGAATATGCCCCAGAAGATCACAAGTATGATGATGATTATGATGATGATTACAATACGTCAATACAAAGAAGGCTATTTAGTAATACCAAACTGCTAATAGCCATAGGAATTGCTGCGACCGTCCCCATTATTTTACTAGAACTACTTCTACCTGATTCGTTAATAGGCGTCTTTATCATGTTAGCTTTAGCATCATCTGTTCAAATTCTTCTTGGGGGACCATTTTATGCCAGATTATTTAGAACTCTAAGAAATAAGAGTAAATTGACCACAGATACACTAGTTGTATTAAGTACCTCTGTCGCATACTCTTACAGCATAGTTAATATTCTTATTGGCTCTAATCTTCAATTCTTTGAAGCATCATCTTCCGTTTTAACAATCTTTACAATAGGAGAATATCTTGAAACTAGAATCCTTAGAACAACATCCAAGTCATTAAGAAACCTTCTTGCACTTAAACCAAAGTATGCTAGAGTAACTAGAAATGGCAAACAGCAGGAGATTAGCTCAGATGAGGTGATCGTTGGTGATATCGTGATTACAAGGCCTGGCGAAAAGATCGCAACTGATGGCACGGTAATAGCAGGTGAATCATCGGTGGACGAATCCATTATCACAGGTGAATCAATACCTGTAGAAAAAAAGATAGGAAGTAATGTTATTGGTGGTACGATCAACAAAAATGGTTATATTGAATTCAAGGCAACTAAAGTCGGAAATGATACTGTGATTGCGAATATCATAGAAATAGTTCGGAGAGCAAAAATGTCAAAAGCTCCAATTCAAAGAATCGCAGATAGGGCAGTTCAATATTTTATTCCGATTGTTCTTTCTATTGCCATTTTTGCATCACTTTATTGGATCATAATAGCACAAGAGCCAATCTCCTTTGCAGTTACTGTTTTTGCAACTATTCTTGTTGTGTCATGCCCTTGTGCTTTAGGTATAGCGACACCTATGGTAATTTCCTTAGGAATTGATAGAGCAGCCAGACAAGGGGTATTGGTTAAAGGTGGGGTGTATCTTGAAAAATTATCTTCGGTTGATATAGTCATATTTGATAAGACGGGTACACTTACTTACGGCAAACCAGAAGTCACAGATATTATTACAAATATTGACAGTGGTTATGATGAATATAGAGTATTGCAGATAGCATCTTCTGTTGAAATAAAGTCAGAGCACCCAATCGCACGTGCTATAGTCGAACTAGCCGACGAAAGGTCAATCAGCCCACTTGAGGTTAGGTTGTTTTCCTCGATCTCAGGAAATGGAGTTTTAGCTTCATATCAACAAGCAAGAATCTTTGTTGGGAGTCCTCACAATCTCTTAACCGTACGACCGGATGACAGTAATAATAATAACAACATTGAATGGCGTCAAAGAATTCCTGAAAAAATGCAGAGAAGGATTAAGGATCTTGAAGCGGAAGGTAAGACTGTTATTGCTGTTTTTGTAGATGACAAAATAATCGGCCTAATTGCTGTTGCTGATACATTACGAACTAATGCAGGTGACGTGATAAAAGAAATCAAGAGGTCAGGCAAGGATATTTTACTATTGAGTGGTGATAATAACACAACTACGCAAGCTATTGCAAGAAAAGTTGGTATAGATAAATTCATGGCTCGAGTACTGCCCGAACATAAACGGCAAGTAATCTCTAAGCTACAAGCCGAAGGAAAGGTGGTAATGATGGTAGGAGATGGTATAAATGATGCTCCAGCTTTGGCAGTAGCTGATATCGGTGTAACAATGGGTTCGGGAACGGATGTAGCAGTATCTTCAGGAAACGTTATACTTATGAAAGGTGATTTAAAACATCTTTTATATACAATAAGGCTGGGTTCATACTCCTTAAAGAAAATTAAACAGAATTTAGGTATATCATTTGCATATAATGTGATAACAATAAGTATTGCTGCTGGTTTGTTTTATGGTTTAACAAATTCTCTAATTCTTACACCAGGATTGGCGGCTTTAGGATGGGTTATAAGCGATACAGCTGTTTTTGGAAATTCATTGTTAGTAAGGAAATTTAGGTTAATCACAAACCGGGGAAATGACAAAGGTAGGTGACCCCTTGGATAGATAAAGAGGTGCCGATATCTTGGGGTTTCATCAATAGATCACAAAGTGTTGTCATAAGTAATTTCATGTTTATTACTCTAGTATTCGCAATCATTTCTATAATGCTTTTCTGACTTTCCCTGAACAATTCGAATGGATCAGTAGAACCTGATGAACTGAATATTACACCATCTAATTTATAACGCAACAGATAAAGAAAAACCTAATCTAACTATATGTGAATATAAGACGTAACAAGTCTAAAGCGGACAATAGTCTATCAGATATTATATTTCCATCATACGGTCTGTTTCAGGACAACTATCCTTTACTTACCCTTTGCAGCCGTCCAACACGTTCTAATGTTATTATTTGGATTCATCAATTTGTATGTTCTCATAACCTATAATACTTCAAGCATTCATCATATGGCGGTCGCGAGAGCAAGACAACAGGCTGAAGTTTCCAACAGACCTGACGAGCGCAGGCTTTATGCGTACGCATTCTTGAAGTTGAACTCAAAAGTCCTATAGCAACCATATAGGAGCTTCAACAGTTTGGATTATCAAAAGAAAATTATCGCTTACTTGGCTATCGGGATTCTGTCAGAGAGGAACAAGATAATACGGGCCACCTCATTGGGCGTCTACAGGTTCTGGAGAGATCTGGGTTTCGTATTAGGTGCAGTTGGAATAGGTTTTCTAGCAGATACTTTTAATCTGAGCATAGCCTTAGAAGGATTTCTAAGGATAATATCGGTACATATCAAAGAGCTGAAAAGAGTACCAGACTTCACAACGATGTGGTGGAGAGTATCGAGAATCAACATAAAGTTAAATCCATTAGTCCATCTAAACGAAGACATAGTAATAGCAGTTGATTTCACAGGAATAAAGGTAGCAAACAGAGGAGAATGGATACGACGCCATCATCATCATCATGATAAATATAGCTCAAGAAAGGGGTTTATCAAGATACATGTAGCTGTTGACACAAAATCAAAGCTGATCCTATCCATGAAGGTAACAAAAGAAGATGTGGGTGACGGAAGAATGTTGAAATCTCTGGTAAAGAATGCCTCTATCAATGTTCAGCAGCAGCAGGCAAACATACAGAGTGTACTTGCAGATGGCGCTTACGACTCCAGAGACAACTTCCAATTCCTGCATGATAGTGACATAGACCCTGCGATCAAGGTGAGAAAGAATTCTTCTATTAAAAGTATGGGCCGCTATGCCAGAAAGATGGCTGTGTTACAGCAGTTAAGCGATCTTGACAAGCGCTATGGTCGTAGATGGGTAGCTGAAACTGTGTTCTCATCAATGAAGAGAATATTTGGGGAATATGTCATATCTATCAAATGGAAGAATATTGTAAATGAGCTGCTTATGAAAGCACGTATCTATAACATGTTCATGCAAATAAGCCAATAACTCGATTCTGCTTCACGTAATTATCGATTTACTATCCAGTTGTTCGACACAGCAGATCCAGATCTATAGTATATTAAGGATCCCTCTCATTCCAGCAGCAGCGTGTCCTGTGACAGAACAACGAAAATCAAAGCTTCCTGCTTGGTTAGCTATGAAATTTATTGTTTCTGATTTCCCTGGTTGTATAGGATCTATCCTAACGCCAAGCTTTTCTATTTCAATGCTATGTGCCACAGTACCAACATTCTTGAATAGAATTGTCACATTATCTCCTTTATTTATGGTTATTTGTTTGGGAGTCAAGGAAAACTCTCTAGCTTCAATAACGATTGGATTCTCTGGAGTTTTGTATGTTTCATTTTCTTCAGTCTTTAGTATTTCAGGGTTCCAGTCCTTGAAAGTATCATTTAATATTTTATCCTGCTCAAACATCACATGAATGAATGGTTGCTTCATTCCATTTGGGAGTGTAAATTCTGTCTTAACAGGATCAAAAATTGGACCCTCAGGTGTAATCTTTATCGGTCTTACAATCACATGGGTATGATGAATTTGACCAGAGAATGTCTCATTTGACATT
>DASQQK010000130.1:0-5198 GCA_035643435.1 Nitrososphaeraceae archaeon
ATTGATTTCTCTAGCTTCAATTCTTGCTAATCTCTCCTCTAGAAGCTTAACATACATTACAGATGGCCCTTCTGCAGTGAGCTTGAATAATGCCTCATTACATTCTTTTGCCAGTTTTAGAGCTGCTATTCTATGAAACCACGTTATTTCTTTGTTATTTTCAACAGAGTAAATATTCCAGCATTCTTTAAGTACATTTCTTATTCCCTCTATTGAGGTTTGGTACATGAATGGAAGGGCTTCTTTAGCTAGGCTATTCAGATAATTCTGTGACTGGCCAATCAAATAATGGATATCTCTGCTAACAGTAGATGCATCAACACCTAATTCCTTGCCGATCTCATAACCTTTCATCCCTTTAGTAAGAAGTATCAAAACATCTTCTCTTCTTTCTTTTATTTGCATTCTGTTATGTGGTACAGATCGGGGCATTGAATTATTGCTGTGATTGTATCTATTTACATTCGTACTGATAAATATATTGCACTGCCCTACCTCTTGTTAGTGCAGAGGGTAATCAAGTGAAAGTTGTAATGAATTATAGCATGGGAAACGAATCATTTCTGGGAGAGAGAATAAACGCTGTCATGGGTATTTACGATCGTCTGAATGGCTCAAACTATCATCATTTCCAAACGGCTTTATTTTAAACGATACAGAGGGTACAATACAGATGACGAGCACTCTAACTGACCCTAGAGTACAGAACATATCAGCTATTGTAACACTTACTAATGCAGACAAGTCTGAGAAATATTCCAATGATGATAGATCAGATCTTGATCTGACATCGATATTGCCCACTTCATTGTCAGGTTTTACGTTCGATGAGACTTCAGCACCAACTTCAACAACAACGGAGAGTAATGGAGGAGGAGATGAAGAAGAGAGTAATGACGCAGAAGACCAAGACGAAAACTCCCCATCTGATGACGATTCTAATTCTAATTCAGGATGATGTAGTATTGGTACATTAGTTCATATTATCGTACAACCCACTAATCGTGACTTTAATGAGTTACGGACAGTACGCAAGAGGTTATTCTAGTACAACAACTAGTAGCTTCTCAAAACCTGTAGAAACAGGAAAAGAATATGTTGTAGATATAACTGACACAGGCAGAGGTGGAGACGGTATCGCAAGAATAAGTGGTCTAGTAATTTTTGTAAAAAATGCAAAAGCGGGGGACAAGAACTTGAAGGTTAAGATTAATTCAGTTGGTAGCAGATTTGCTATTGCAGAGGTAATAAAACCAGATCAGAAGGCGTAGGTTTCTGTTTTATATAGTAATCAGTCATTCTCTTCTTTTATTTTTTGGACTCAACTGCTCTTCAATATATAAATGGTCAAATTTAGTAGCCAATTTGGCTTCTTCTCTATGAATCAATGTTCTAGAAATTTAACGCATTAATATAGCTTGAAACAATTCAAAACTGCAATGCTCGTCGTTGAGAAAGCAATTACCAATGAAATGGTACAAGAAAAAATTAAGGAGTTGAAACCTATACATCCGGAACTTGCCCAAGTAGCTGAGACGATACACGAGATGGATCTAAAGGAAACAGTGAATGCTATTCTCGTGGTTGACGCATTAGAAGTCTTATTAAAGGTTCACGCTATGCGAGAAGCACGAGGGAAAGCTCTTACTGATGAAATGGCAGAAGAAGTCGTTAAAGAGTTAAGGCCGAAACATCCAGTCTTAGCTGCTATTATTGAGAGAGGACATCGAATGGATTTGAAAGAATCTTTCGCAGCCCTAATTGTCGTAGATGCGCTTAAAAGGTTTTTAAGAATCCATGCTGCTAGGCTAGCAACTGACTAGGGAAACAAACAGACTAACACCGGAATAATTACTTTTTTCGAGCATTATGAGAACCTGCGAGATATATTTAAGAACTTCTATTTTTAGTTCTGTTAACTTATCTGCTGTTATAACTGACTGTTAACCATCGGGTGTTGACTAACCCTTTGATATGGAAATATCATCCCACGATTCTACATTAATCAGAAATCTCTCTCCACTATTACTCGAATATTCATATTGGTCTATACTACCCGGTTTAAGCCATTGTAATCTAACTATTACGGGAAAATTGCGGGTTCCCATCGGAAGCAATAGGTGAGTTCCCCCAACCTCTGAATAAAACACATCATGATCGCCATACCATGTTGCCATTTTTCTATTGATAATGAAATATGCGTATTCTGAACTCTCAAATGTAAACATGAAATTCAACAGATGGGGTTCAACATCCCTAGTCTCTATGTCGATATTTGGATCATTGGTATCTATGAAACGTTCAATCAGGTACTCATACGCTAGACGTTTTGCATAAACCTGACGCGGCGGTTCATCTGTGAGGTCGCTGATATGACAATTCTCTAGAATTGGAATATTGCTTCGCCATGTGAAATCAAGATAATGGTTCACGTTAGTTAGTTTGATTTGAGCTGAGCATCTGTTTGCGGGTGCAGAGAAATAGTTTTTGTTGTTAATTCTGAAGCTCCAGATATAAGCATTAAACTCTTCTGTTTCTGGTCTTATATCATCAGATCTCTTAATACCTTCAACATGGATTGTGACAGGTGTTTTGTCTAAATGTTTGTCAAGCCGAATCCGTGGATTTCTAAAAAAGCGTTTACATTTCGTCTCTGTAGAAGAGCTATCAATATTGCGATCCCCAACCTGATATATTCCCAGTAAGTTCTCGGATCGTTCAAGTCGCTCATGAGTTTGACGATGCGTATGGCCATATTTAAACGAAATATTTTCTTGTGGTCTCATCTTTTATCTCTTTTTATGCTCCTCAATCAATAATCTAACAATGTCTTCCAATGTTCTTTCTTTGCCGTCTTTTAACGTGTATTCGGCTCCAATCTTCAATAACTCACGCTTTGTTTCATCATTTATTTTCATTGTCGAAACCAAGTTCACATACTCAGTATACTAGGTATCCCATTCATATTTAATCATATTGGTATATTCGGTATATTTATATAGGTATACCGCGTATACTGAGTATATGAAGAATCAACCAGATAAACGACAACTAAGAGGCTTGGCAATTGCGTCCGTAGGCTCAAGCATCAAACGTATCAATAAATTACATTATCGAGTTAGATCGCAATCGGTTGAGACAAAATGGTACAACGTAGAAAAGAGATACGGTCACAACATAGGTGGCCATGTAGAGGGAGAATGGATATGCGAATGTCCAGATTTTCAGAACAGACACACGGTTTGCAAACACATCTATGCAGTTTCATTATCGAAAGAACTGCGTCGAAAAATAGTATCCCAAGATGTTGCGCCTATAGTAACGACTCCACCAATCAACTCTATCGAATGTGAAAAATGCCGTTCTGATAACGCAATAAAAGATGGTATCAGATTTAACCAACATTCTAACATACAGAGATATCGTTGTAAGAGCTGTAATCATAGATTCATAGTTAATCACGGGTTTGAAAAGAGTAAAGCCAATCCAAAGGCTGTTACCGCTGCATTAGATCTGTATTTCAAAGGTGTGTCCCTACGCAAAATTAGCGATCACATAAAACAGTTCTACGACATCAAGGTTAGTGCTGTTGCAATACTAAAATGGATACGAAAATTCGTAGATGTTGTTCAACCATATGTTGACTCAATACAACCATCACACCTGAGTGGAATTTTCCACGTCGATGAAATGATGGTTCATGTTAGACGAGAAAAGATGGATGTCGGACATTATCAATGGCTGTGGAATCTGATGGACGATACAACTAGATTCTGGGTTAGTAGTATCGTAACTCAACGTCGAGGAATTGCTGATGCACGTAAGGTCTTCAAAGATACGAAATCTAAAACCCCAAAAGAGAATACAAAAGCTATAGTCCATGATGGTCTACGTTCATACAATGATGCATTCAATAAAGAATATTTCCACAGAAGAGCACCGCGAGTTGGTAACATTAGAAGCGTTTCAGTTCGGACTCATGGACTAAATTCTAAGGTTGAACGATTGAATGGAACAATGCGTGATAGAGAGAAGGTTATGCGTGGAATGCATAAAGCAGAAACAGCACAAAAAATTATCGAAGCGATGCGTATACATTACAACTTCTGTAGGGAGCATTCATCGATCGGAAAGACGCCAGCCGAACAAGCCGGAGTTAAGCTGTCGTTAGAAGGTAACAAAATTGAAAAACTGATTAGATTGGCAAGAGCGAAACATTCATAGCTTAGTAGCGTTTATTACCAGCTGTACTAAACTATCTATGATTCAGATGGCGGGGCTTCGTGAATCAGCCCGAGACCCATCTCGAACGGGTTAAACCGACTGATATCATACCCACGCCATCTTTCAGCTAGCTAATTGTAGAATCTGTATTTAAAGCTATGTTGATTAATTTCAATCTATGGCTTATATGTATAGATTTCTTACCTGTTTTGATGATAATCTATCGATAGAATTACATCTTTAATCTCTTAGGACGCGTCTTGATTTTGACATGCCTCCGCTTATGTGTTTTAAGACTAGAGATGGTCTTGAATCGCGATCCGCAGATTTCACATATGCAAAGACGTGCATCCCAATCTTCACCTGTAGATGGCAAATCATCATCGTCTTTTTTCTTCTTTTTGATAATCCTACGGGATTTTGTTCTCAACTAATGAACTTGAGCTTATATATTCGACTCGTATTAAAACATGTTAAGATACAATCAATGGGGACTCAGGTAGAGAGTGCTGAATTAGAGTTTCTTAAAGAACTTAAACAACAGTTTGAAAGAGCAGTGGATCTGAGAAAGAATCTGGATACAAAAGCGAATACAATGATAACAATCGCAGGGGCCATTTCTACACTACTACTAGCTATAGCAACCTTTTTGATTACTAAGATTAATCCAGCTGATGGTATTCCCACATGGCCTATTGCGATATTTTCTCTTGGAATAATCTCTGCGATAATGGCGATATCATTTTTCATCAGATCGTACTCTATAAAGAAATATTATCATCCAATGGGAGCGAAATATTTCTTTAATAAAGATGAATTGCTGGAAGAAAACATCGATAGGTTTAGAAACTACCCAAAAGAGAAATTTGCAGGATATTTAATCAAAGAATATTTGAAAGCTATTAAGAGCTTCTCTGAGAAGAATTCCAGTAAATCGAGGAATATAAGAGTGGGACAGGTTTGTTTGCTCTCTA
>DASQQK010000131.1:0-3678 GCA_035643435.1 Nitrososphaeraceae archaeon
GGCAGGAATGGTTTACTCGATAGATAGATAGGCAGTTGATATCTATCTATTGGACCGTTCTTGTATTTGAAGATATTCTCAACTTGGGACCTTAAATCAGATGAAAATTAAATCAGATGAAAATTCAATCGAATCCTTCCTTGTTCCTCAATGAACAAGGAATAAAGCAACTCCAAGAAGTATCTGTCTGTTCATGGCACGGATTCCAGTAGGCGTATAACAGTGTGTTATTACGTAATTTAAATTGGTCTTTTCATGTTTAGAAATAATGATATGCGAGGTAATATGTAGAGAGGTATAACTGAATACATGACGAAAATACAACAAACAAATTATTCTTGTGATGTTTTAATCATAGGTGGTGGCTCAGCAGGTCTTAGAGCTGCAATTGAGGCTCATAACGCTGGTGCTAATGTTCTTATAATTAGCAGAAGTAAGAAAGGCGACCCTCATACAACACTTGCAAGAGGTGGTATTAATGCTGCCCTTGGCACTATGGATCCAGAAGATAACTGGTTTGTCCACGCAGCTGATACTCTAAGAGAAGGTGAATTTCTTGCTGACCATGAAAGAGTTGAGATACTTTGTAAAAATGCACCAGATGCTATAAATGAATTGGTAGCATGGGGCGCTAGATTTCATAGAGAAAAAGATGGTAGGCTGACACAGCGGTTTTTTGGAGCTCACACATATAGAAGGACTGTATTTTACGAAGACTGGACTGGTCAGGAAATAGTTCGTGTTTTAATGGAGCAGGTGAATCAGAGGAAAATCAAGATAATAGACAATGTTTATATCGCTACCCTATTGTTGAAATCAGGAAACTATATTCCGAATAGAGACAGATCACCTTCATCATCCGCACCAGCACAGCCCGAAGAGCAGGTGGTAAAAGGTGCGGTGGAGGAAAAAGAAATCAAAGGAGCATATGGAATAAATATTGAAAATAAAGAGATTGTTACGTTTGAATGCAAGTCTTTAATCCTAGCTGCTGGTGGATATACTAGAGTTTATGCTGTAAGTAGTTCAAGAATTTTTGAAAACTACGGAGAAGGTGTAGCCCTGGCATATGAAGCTGGTATAGATTTGGTAGACATGGAAATGGTGCAGTTTCATCCAACTGGAATGGTATGGCCAGAGAAGGCATTGGGTATTCTAGCCACAGAAGCAATACGAGGTGAAGGTGGTATTCTGTTAAATTCAAAGGGCGAGAGGTTTATGAAAAACTACGATCCAGAAAGAATGGAGCTAGGGCCACGTGATGTAGTGGCTCGTGCTAACTACAATGAAATAATCTCAGGACGAGGCACAGAACATGGTGGGGTTTGGTTAGATGTGACCCATCTACGAAAGGAGGTAATTCAAGAAAGGCTCACTACCATGTACCAACAGTTCCAAGAACTTGACGGGATTGATATCTCGAAAGAGAAAATGGAAGTTGGACCTACCGCTCATTATTCCATGGGTGGAGTTGTAGTAGATAAAAACTGTCGAACGGCGGTTAAGGGTTTATTTGCAGTGGGGGAAGTAATAAGTCAGATTCACGGTGCTAATCGTTTAGGTGGTAATAGCTTACTGGATACAATAGTTTTTGGAAAAATTGTTGGCGAGGAGGCAGCTAAATTTGCAAATCAAGCAAGGAAACGTAATGTCAAGAAAACTACACATAGACAACCGTCACAATTAAAATCGGGTCCTGTCAATCAAGAAAATTGGTTTGTTACTCATACTGATGTTGACGATGAACACCAGTATGAAGGAATTTTTGTAGTCAGAGAACCAATTAAGTTTCGTAATGAATTACAGGGATTGATGATGCAATATGCAGGAATAGTGAGAGACCAGGCAAGACTACAAGACGGACTGAGAAGAATTTTGGAATTAAAAAGTGAGTTTTATACCAATAGACATATTATTAATTTGAAAGGTACCGAAATTGATGATAATAATAATAATGATCCTGAAAACATTGTCCTGAGTTTGCAAGCGAAATCATCACTTATTGTTTGTGAGGCCGTAATAAGAAGTGCTTTGATGCGACAAGAAAGTAGAGGAGCTCACTATAGATCTGACTTTCCAAGACTTGATGATGAAAGATGGAAGCTAAACATTTATTGCAGAAAGGATGGACACGAAGTATCAGCAGAGACAGCGGAAATGATATTGTTTAAACTTGATGTTAAAGAAATGAAAGGACCACTTGCAGATTTTCTTAAATCTCATGTCAAAGCTGCACACCATCGTGCGTTCGAATAATGATAATAATATATAGCTAACTTTAACTCCGGGAGTCCATGTTGATCTTGCGGTCTCAAAACTTGATCTCGTACTGAACCTTTAGAGTATGAGTCCCGTACCAAAACATATGCAACCACTATTGCACTAGGATATCATGTATTAATCGAAACTAATCTTCTCTTGCCCTGCCCCAACCATCGGCCGGTGTTTTACTAATATTTGTGTTGATGTTCTTTATCTATATGAACCGTCAGGTCGTGAACACTCTGAAATTCCTTTCCGCATGCCTCACAGACAGGATGATGTGAATGTTCATCAGATGCCTTGTTCATATAATACATATCATATATTGTTATATATATATTAACATGTGACAATACATAATATAATTCAAAGTCATAAACTGATCTATCTTTGCAACGGCCCTTCTTCATATCATCCTCGAGATCTTTATATGATGTTCGTTCCTTGATATGTTATTTATGTCACATCGCATAACATGCACTTACAAATCATTTTCACTGGATCCTCTATTTTCGTTATGTTAGTGGACGACTATTTATTTCGGGACAAGTCTTGGATATTCTCGGTATCGTCACTAAACTGGCACGGAATGACTTCACCTCCTCCTCCCATTGAAGTAGAGTCCTCCCCTTGAAGAGTGGACTTTCAGAGTCTAAAGTGAGGAATAACCTGAACGGATTGGAATGGCCGCGTTTAGCAAAAGAGGTATTACCCCAAAACTAGTCGTGCAGAATTTAGGTTTCGGCATGTAACAGATGGTTGCTAGGATTATGGAGTAATACTTAACTGCAAACTCTAAATGTATAATTATATAATGTCAAATGAATTCGATAATTCAGATGTAATTATTGTCGGAGGAGGACTTGCAGGTCTTACCACTGCTGCGCTACTTGCACGTTCAGACAGTAACGTTATTTGAAAGATCATCTAAGGAAATAGGAGGTCGTGCAAGGACTACAGAAGTTGATGGTTTTTACTTTAATCAAGGACCACACGCGCTGTTTCTCACTGACTCAACCGACTCAATTTTAAAAGAGATTGGCATCACCTATACTGGAGGCATTCCAGGGTCAAAAGGGAAAAGCTATTTAATAAGAAATGGTAGTGAACAGGAAGTTCCGCCCGACTATGGTAGTTGGCTATCTTCTGGGAAGGGTGATGGCACTTCAGTGAAATCAGATGAGATTCAGTTCTTTAATTCACCTACCAATTTGGATTTTTCACAATTAGAAGGTGTTACTATACAGGAATGGTTAGACAAGAATATTCATGATAACAATGATGCTGAAATAATAAAGGCAATTTTAAGACTTAATACTTATGGGAACGATCCAGAGATTCAGAGCATAGGATCGGCTCTTCGCCAAATCTATGTGAATAGTCAAGCGGGAACTATGTATTTAGATGGAGGCTGGC
>DASQQK010000132.1:0-4770 GCA_035643435.1 Nitrososphaeraceae archaeon
TTATAGAGATCCTATGTGAAGTCCTAAATTTTATAGAATAAAATTATTCTACAGTCGAAAATCGAATAAATTCATATTTTTGAGATATTGTATTATAGATCTTCCGTATTGGAGTCAGTATTTCAAGAACATCCCGAGTTCCAAATCCTGCGCGCCCGAATCTCACAAGTAATTTTGTACTTAATCTTGCATGCAATTCTTTATGGATTGCTCCCTTGCTAATTTGAGATCTTTTTGGGAATATATCTATGAGTTCCCTTGTTGAACAATTACAGTATTCCTGGAGATCTCTCTCATCGAATAATGTAAAGATGATGATATCACTGAAGAATTAGAACATATATGCCAAAAGTTGATTAAATTAAATAAGATTCATTAGAGTATGTTCAAATAAGTTATTCGACCACCCTCGCATCTGGGATCTCGTTGCCGAGATGTACCTTTACTGTTATCCTTCTACCTTTCAAAGTGTACTATCCCATTTAGGACTTGAATCTGATCTTACAGATGTAGGCGAGGACGATCTTGCAAATTCATTTGCGAAGTTAGAATTTGAAGATGGAATTAGGGTACTGGAAGAAATCCTAAATAATCAACGACTCATAAGTGATGAAATAGAACGACTTGAAATCGACAACTATGAATCTTCTAAGTTAATGTCACGTATGTCATCTTTGAGTCCCTTTTCTCTTTCTCATGAACCCATCGATCCGCCGAGAGATAAGAAAGAGAGTGGTATGTGGAGACGTCAACTACTTGACCACAGGTTATACAACAGAGATATACACGCGGAGAATCAATTTAGAATATAGAAATTCCACACTTCATCATTGTTGTAAATCGGTAAAATCAACGTTGCTAGGCAACACAGATTACAGAGTCACTGACAAAGTCGCGCGCAACCTAGAAAAAGAAACTAATGAAGTAATGAAACACGATGTCAAATTCAATCATAGGTGTGCCCTTGAAACATTAGAGAGTAAGAAACTCAAAGATGTTTCATATCAATGGTTTATCGGTAGACATAAATAATCTCATCTTTTTGTACTTTGAAAATGATGAATTCAAGACTATTGGCCGTGTTGTTGATAGCATCCATGGCGGCTGCATCTGTTCTACTCTCTACTCAGAATGCAATAGCATCCCTTGAGATAGCATCTCTTGACATTGACGCGGAGGAAACAGTAGAAGGGGGCAATGCCACAACTACAATGATGGCCAACCAAACAGGCGGAAATATGACTGGTAATAATTCAACCAGTTAATCTTTATTTTTCTGTTACGTAATAGATGATGCACTTTAGTATTCGTGAGATATTCTGTTTACCATAGAGTTTTTATCGGGGGGTTTGTGCGACGACCTTCATGTTAACTGAATAATTTTTCAGGTAGGTGCAAATTTTGCGCGCAAAAAGAGAATTCAATAAACATGTGAATGGTTTAGTGCAGTCCTCAGGTGTTCTAACTGTACAAAAGATGTCTGTAATTGTCTAATTGATAAGAGTTTACAATCATAGAATACAAGAATCCATTTCTGCGCGCAAATTTTGATATAACTGAAACAAAAATGTAAAGAACTAAATCTGGGGTTTTGGTCCGTTAGGTACTGGCGTCTTAAGTTTCCTTTCATCTTTTTCCACTCTTCTAACTTCATCTCCAGGCCTACTTTTTGTCCACCTATACTGTAGACTACAATCTAACTCGCGGTTTTGTGTATTGGCACAGGACGCCGTGTAAAATGTCATAGGAAAGAGATCCTTAAAACCCTTATGAGACATCTCCTGAATATTGCATCTGTGGGATTATTCACAGTCTTATTGATAGTTGTAGTAGTTCTCGCAATAATTGGCATAGGGTGGAAGACTTTTTCAGTTGGAGTGATCAGTGGATTTGAGAGAATGATAGATATTGGCGCACCTTTTGTCGAGGATTTGACTCAAGAGGCAAAGGAGATAGTAAATGATCCCAATTCTATGTTGATGAACTGAGTGTTTATTTTCATTCATTATTCTAACTTGTACGGTGGATCGCTCCGCTAATTTGCGCGCAAAAAACATGAAAATGAGTCTACTACAACTTCAGTATCTTATTTCCATTCCCATAACCTATGTTCATAATTTCCTGATGCGTCTACCTCAAACTCATGCACTCCAACCAGACGGTTAAGAAATGCAAGTTTATTCTCTGATTGCGTTTCATAAAATATTGCACCCACATATCTCATCTTTTCTGAGTCAACCATTTTTCCTTCTGCATGACCTGTTGCAGTTGCCACCTCACGCCCGTCCTTGGTCATTATTACTCCTTTACCCTGACTATATGAAGTGCCATCAGGTCTTTGAATTGCCCAATACGTCCAAGTTGTTGTCACTTCCAGACTTCCCGTGAATATTCCGGTACCTTCAATGGAAGTCTCAAGTTTTGGATTTCCATTCTTAATTGAGAGTACCCTTTGACCAGTAATTCTTCCTCTACTCTCAAAGAGTAATTGTCCTAACATACTAAATTTTCATTAGATATAGGCCATTTTAACGATTTATGCAATTCTCTAATAATTATATGTGATAAGGGATTTTTGCGCGCATTACATTAATACTCCCTCCTCCCTCTCTAGATAGTATTCTAACTATTATCTATCTGATCTGCTATTCATGTCCTGAAGAAAGATGCACGAGTACCTTGCAGATTGTCACCTATCACCCTCATACAGAAGTTGTATAGAGTGTAATAAGAGAAGTCAATACGTGTGTACTACGTGTAACTATTGTTATTCGTGTCACTACAAAATTGAAAGAAAAGAGAAGGAAAATGAGATGAAGAGACGACCTCTAACATTGAATAGGGTGGATCACTCAAAGTCCCCGAAGAAAATACAAAGGCAACCGAAGTACGAGGTTAACTTCGTGACTTATAAGATTGCAGATTAGTCAGTGGGATTAGAAAGTTTGCAAGTGGAATATCACGGCATCAACCCTAAAGAAATGAGATTGAAGATAAGAGAGAATATAGAGTTGTACCCGGTTTGGTGGTGCGCGCACGAATACAATAAGTGAATCAAACCTTAGTACAATCTGTTTAACTCCATCTTTAATATGGGAAGAATGGATGTAAGAGTATAAAAACCGTATAGTGACGATATTTACGTATCGCTCCCCACCGCGTACAACAATCCAACAGGGTCGATGAAATAGGATCCATATACGTAATTGATTACCTCAATAACAATGTTTAAGGATTTAGTCAGGAGTACGATTTTATTACAAAAATTTGCGATGAGGGATTGCGGGAGGCCAACTGTATCTATCTTCTTAGACGACCACATTCACAATCAATATGATTGATGGATGTACAAGATTCTTCTACTACTTACATTAATCATAAACAAGTATAGGTATCTTCACTAATAAAATAGAATAAAAGGAGTGCCAAGACAATTCAGGCATAGATCCAGATCAGAAATAATTCCATCCATTCTTGAGGCGACCAATGGCCACATGATAAGAATAACGGAGATTGAATTCAAGACAAAACTATCACACAACATTCTAAAAGATTACATGGATCATCTACTTCATTGTGACCTTATCGAGTATAGAGAAGAAGAAAGAACATTTAAGACAACTCCAAAGGGTATGCAGGCATTGCAGACCTACAATAGGATGGAGGAATTGTTCATTAGAACTCATTAGGTTTAGCGAGTGCGAAACGGGCAATCTGAATTTTTTGTGTGCGAGAATTGGGAAGTACATGAGATCCTACGCGCGCAACATCAGTCAATCTATCCGAATTAAGGAAATGGAATCACAGAAGGAATTTGTTTTTCAATGTTTCCTGCATCATTATTAGTTATTTGGCACTCTATATCACAATTTGAAGATCCTTGCACATTATCAACATTATTGAAGGCAATGGCGAAAAATCCAGAGAGTAGTACCAGAATCAAAATGATAACCAAGATCCTCATGGTGATGACAACTCAACAGAAGAAGATAATGGGTTAATGAAATTGATCATTTATCACACAAATTATTATGGTTATTAATCCATATTTGACTTAAGGATGAGAGATGTACAATAATCAGATAGAAAACTATTACATGATATAATATAAATTATCTTGAAATTCTTTTGCGCGCACCACGATGTTCTTTGATATATTTCATATCTACTCTGGTTTCTTGATATATTTCATATCCACATTTTCAAGTTTATGGGGGGGAACTGTACAAGATTGAAAATGTGTGATAGAAAAAAATTGAGGGGTTAGGAATTAAGGCATGTCCCTACCAGGAGGTCCACACGGTGAACCGAGAGTGCCGTTAGGGCATTCACGATGATGAATGTGTTAAAGATAATGGAGGATGCAAGGATATTAAGGAAGATCAGGGAGGCAATGTGAATGAGTTGGCAAGGGATATCTGCGAGAGTTCAGGTCAAAAGTGTAAACAGGCGAAATAGTATTTGGGTCGTACATGAGTTCTGACGAGAGAGCAGCACCATTTACAGGTGCAATTACGGCGGGTTACCCGTGTGAGGACAATATCCATGAAAACCTTTTGACAGATTACAATTATAACAAAGAACTTGAAATCCTTCTGGATAGTCGTTACTCTTCAACCAATTCCATATATGTTTCTGCATCTGTCTTCTATGATAATTTCCGCCGCCGTCGATATGATCCATGCTCAAGAATTCAATAGTTGTTTCTCCACAACATACACATTTTCCTCCATAATGCTCCAAAACAAATGTTCGTAGTCGCCATCGACG
>DASQQK010000133.1:0-3165 GCA_035643435.1 Nitrososphaeraceae archaeon
GCGGCCGTGGATCCAGTAATTTCCCTTTTACGTCAATTGCGCACGACGATAATTCTAGTTCTAATAACTTCAAACAAAACCGACAGCAACTCATCCGTATCTCTTGATCTAGATTCAGAAGCAAAGGCGAAGTTGATCGAAATTGAGGGTTTGATGTTGGGTTCCCTTGGGGTTCGAAACGAAGTTCTAGTCTGGGAGAAAGTCGAACAAATTGGTAAGAGGTTCAAAGACACTGGTGATTGGAATTTCATTACCATACCCCTTGATTCTTATAAGTCAAAACATCGAGTATGAACGCGCCATCTGATCATTATAGTTGCGGGACAATTAGTTGCATTCCACGTATTCGGTCGTAGGAGGTTGAATGTACTGCAGCTGGCTGTTAGGTCGTTTTTCAAACCACCACTCATTGGCCTTGTATACGGCCTCGATTTCACAGTCTGAAACTTGGCCTGATCCGTGATTTACGTTGACTGCCATTAAATTACCATCAAAGTTTGCGTGGCCCAAGCCTAGGATATGTCCTACCTCGTGTTTTGCTATTTGTTCAATCTGACTATCGCTAAATCCAAATCCAAACGCTCCCTTTGATATCAAGACATATGACTTTGTTATTAACCCATAGAAATCATAATAATTCTTCGTTAATCCTGCCCTTTCATTATGGCCATCTCGAAAATAAATTTCTATATCCGCACGTCGCCTCTCTGATGTTTCGGTAAATGTTAACTCATTCATCCTTGAATCCCATTCCTGAATTGCCCTATTTACCGCGTCGATTAAACTGCCGTCGACCTCGTCACCGACAACATTCTCACCTCGATTAATTGTATTCCTGCCTATAAAGTAGGTTAGCTCTCCATCTGCAAGTTCTTCTCCCCAGGAACAACATACTACAACGACCTCTTTACTGGAATACATATCAAACTCATTTTCATCGTTGATATCCCCATTGAATGGGAGGTAATCCTTTATTCTATTCAAGTCATTGTAGAACTGAAAAGGTCCATGTAGCACCAGTACTAAATAGGCTACCGATAACACCGCAAGAAGCGCAAGAGCTCCTCCAACGTAGGTGAAAGTATTTCTTCTCTTATTACTGCTATAACCTATGTCTTTTGGATTACTACCGACTCTAGCGTCACCACTATTACTGCTTAATGCCAAAGGTCATCACATTCCTATTGGCATTCTTGAAGCACACATTTGCCACATAGTTATTAGCAACAATAACCTATAATCCCTTTGAGTATGATCAGGGCATATAATGAAGCAAGGGAACACGGAGGAATCAATGGGCTTACTCCGTCTGAGATGTTCTTACAATGGTTAATTACATCCATCTTGTATACAAGGACTAAGCAGGAATGTATAACTCATGTAGGTAATCACCTGAGTGATACCCTAGTATCCCCTGAGACCATCATAGCTAATTCAACACTCAGAGCATCACAAATCTTAAATTGTGATTTGTCTTGAGCTAGATGTTCCAATGTTTGAATTCTTCCGCTCTTTCTTAAACTCTGTTTCTTAGACTGAAATTGAGACACTCCAAACTGCGCCTGGTTTAAATGACTCAGTTACCAATATAACTATCTACCTTCTGCCATACGAACGGTGTTTCGTCGTTATTATTTAGGTACCTTATGGCCATTATGTCATACTCAGCCCTTTCTCTATCCCCCATCCTGTTGAGCGTTGTATTACCGGTGATCCCCTTATAAGAATTAGCCGAATGCACCAGCTCTTCTTTAGGAATAGCATTATCATTATTGCCTAGAATAATCGTGCTTGCGTCAAGCCCGTCGCTGAGAGCACTTCTACCATCGATATTGATATCGTAACTTCCATTAGTAATGTGGTCATTGTACATTGTACTATTCTCAGCTTTTGCAATCACCCATAAAATGTCGTATGCAACTGCACTATAAGGTGAAGGGTCCCTTCCGATTTCATTACGAATACCATGCAAGACTCTATCAAGCTTTTGATTGTCGTTCTGATAGTCGATCCTAAATATTGGATTATAAAATGACGTATTGACTGCAAAATGTGCAGAGTCGTGGTTTTTAACAAGTCCCTTATTGAGAACTGAACCGTCGCTGCCATACCACTTGACCTTGGACAGTGCCGGATAGCTGTGGGCTTGAATGAATATAGGAGATACCTCATCTAAGGAAATCAAATACACTCCTACTTTATCAGCACCGTACTTGGAGATTGCCTGTTGCACTCTTGAATCTAGGTTCCTTAGATCCTTATCCCACAATGCAAAGTTTATTCTGTAAAGACTTGCCGCCAACTGCCCAGTACGCGGTGCATATCTGGTCTCATTATTGATGTCAAGTTGACCTCCCATATTCTCAAAATTCTTCTTGACTGCTTGGAGGAGCTCGCTGCCATACACATCATTCCGCCAGAATGGGATTACAATCCTGATTCCATCATCCCACATCAACCTTGAAATCGCATTTGCTTGGTGAGTATCGTCAGGAACAAACCTAAAGACGTTGTCGCCCTCAATGGCAAGAGAGGGTGCGGTGCTGGAGTGGCTGAGAAGTATAACATCATTGTTATCTGCATAATCTTTAACAGCTTCTAATTCCGCACTAGTTGCCGGCCCGATAATTGTCTTGATACCTTCCTCGGCCAAGAGCTTTAACTTCTCGAGGCTTATTGCAGGATCCGATTCGGTATCCACAACATCGAGCTCAACGCGCAAGCTCGAATTGTTCATAGAAAAGTTTTCATTAACATCTTCAACTACCATATTTAATGCTGCTAAGGTTGATTTTCCAGTTGATGAAGCAACTCCCGTGAGTGGAAGAAGCGCACCTATTCTCATAGTGTCTACATTTGAATTTGATGCCGCTCCCTTACCTGCTCTCTCGTCTGAGGTAATCAATATCGATACCGAGCTTAGAGGCCAAATTGAAGAAGATGAGAGAAATGAATTTGCAAATACCACAACTAATGCCGAAGCTGAAAGGCCTATGACGACCAAAAATACAAGAGGTCTGATTCTGCTTCTCACTGTTCTTGCCATTTTGTCGCCCCTAACTCTATTAGATTCAGGCATGGCTCTGGGATAATAACTCATATTAGTCTCCTGCCGGATAGGATTCTGGACCTTAGAATCGACATTTTTGTGTGTTACCAAGAACT
>DASQQK010000134.1:0-4472 GCA_035643435.1 Nitrososphaeraceae archaeon
AAGAATTGGAATGCAAATATGATTTTGTAATTTAAAGAAAATGAAAAGTTTACTTAACATTAAGATGTTAACCAGTCTTTTGTTATTGTCCTGTTCTAGAAGTTAGATCGCGAGATCTACCTCTTCTTTCGTCAGCTGACAATCTTGGCATCCAAAATTAAATGAAGCTAAGCTGACTATCAATTAAGATAATTATGTATTTGTAAGAGAATATCTAGAACCAAGAAAATAGTGTATACTAATTGTTAAGAAAAAGCAATATAGAATTTATTAGAAAGTTATTGGATTTGTTTCTATGGTTAAAAATAGAAGCAAGAGTCCTTTGAAAAGTTTGAAACTAACTCTCCGGTTCTCGCCTATATTTGCATTTCCTCAGGCATGAATTACAAATGTGCAAACTCGGGTGAAAAATCACTTATAGTTTCTTATATTTTCGTAATTTTCGACTATTCGTATATTATCTTCCAGATCTGACTTATATTCTCTTTGTTTCCCCGCAGGAGAACTCTTAAATGTTTCAAACTCCTCTCTATATCGTTCACTCGAAGGGGCTTCCTTAAGCTCACCCTCTTTTTCTCCGTACTTGAACCTCTCAAGAGCTTCCTCCTCGCTCACTAGTAGCCAAAGTGTATGACCGTCAAACGCATCTCCTACATATTTCGGAATCCATAAACTGTGCTTTCTTACCGTGCCCTTTTCTACTTTAACGTAGTTCTGTGAAAACTCTTTAATCTCGCCCAACTCCTTTCCGTCATTAGTTGTTACTTTTTTTCCTTCCAAGACACTCCAAAGCACAGTTGGTTCACCTTTATCACTAGAACTTGAAGACATACTAAAATCATATAGTGCATAATAGAAGAAAAAGGTATGCATTTGATGACATTTATTGGCTATCGTAATGCAAAGTGATTTATCTTTTGTTGTACATTAGGAACTGACGAATAGAATTGGGAGTTAACGTTATTTCTTGGGATACGATTCTCGATAAGAAAGTGAAATCGACTGACGATCAGGATTTGGGAAAAGTGCATACGATCACTAATGACTTTGTGCAAACAAAAGAAGGTATAGTTTCGAAGAATTATTATTTTATACCCAAATATTACGTGCAGGGCTACGACGGAGAACATGTTTGGGTTTCCTTGACTAAAGAGGATGTCAAGAATAAATTTGAAAGGGATAACGCCCCTGCTGATTTAAAGGCATTCCTTCCTGCAGAATATGACGAGAAGCGGGCTGCAACAATTAAAGAATTTCCTGAATTTGAGAGTTATGTTCCTATGTATACTCCTGTTGGTAAGGACTCTAAAGAGGTTACGGTCCAGAAAGAGAAACTTGTAATACCTTGGAAGGATATCATTGGCAAGAAGTTAAAGTCTATAGATGAACATGACATCGGTGAGGTGAAGAGTGTCTTCGCAGCATTTATTGAAGTTGAAGAGGGTCTGCTTCGAAAGGATCGTTACTACATTCCAAAATACTATATTGAAGGTTATGATAGTGAGGACCATGTGGTTTCCTCTCTCACTAAGGAAGCTATAAAAGAAAAGTATCAGCGTGATGGTCCGCCTCTAGAAACAGAGTTGGATACAGAAGAATATATCCAGAGGAAACGAGCTCAAGATGAGAGGTATCCTCAAGTCTTTGTGAACGG
Organism: Nitrososphaeraceae archaeon; assembly: GCA_035643435.1. Lineage (GTDB taxonomy): Archaea > Thermoproteota > Nitrososphaeria > Nitrososphaerales > Nitrososphaeraceae > TH5896. Next base: position 1,655 of record DASQQK010000134.1, read on the forward strand.
AATTCCATTTATGGCCAAAGAACCTGGTGTATTATTAGAGAGCGAGAGGACGGGAGAGATTCTGAATATTCCATGGGAGGAGGTCATATTTAAGAGAGTAAAGACCTCAGATGACATAGATATTGGAGATATAGAGACAGTAGCAAATGAATACATAGTTGTGAGAGAAGGAGTAGGTAAAATACGACGTTATTATGTACCCAAAACACAAATAGATAATTATGATGGCAGCGCTCTTTATGTAACCGTACCTTCTGGGTTAGTGAGTGCCAAGTTTGAACGAGATTCTCCTCCAACTCCAGAGGAAGTAAAAGCATTATCGGAGGATAGGCCAAGTATCTAAAATTTTATTTCATACTGCTTTTCTGGCAGAACGATAGCAGAGAGCAGTTCCGTTTCATCGAATTAGTTTTTATTCCAGCACAAATTGAGCACTTGATATGGTGCTGCTAATAGATTTTTTGGCTAATAGTAATGGGCTAACGGATATCTTTGACCTATTCAATAGGATGGTTATTCTTGTGTCTCTGGCGTTATCATCGTTCGTTTTATTAGTTACCAAGAAGTATCGGGAAGTTATCAGGAAGAATTAATTGCCTTTTCACAATTGCTCATTGTACGTGGGCAAGAAGACACAGTTGAACAGCAAGAGACTGATTCTATCGATTCTGCTGACCGGGATTCAAATGAACAAGAGTACCAACAAGAACAACAAGAACAACAAGAACAAACTCCGAATTACTCTACTTCATACCAAAGTACTGCGCCAGAATCATCTAATGGAGTCAACTACTATCAGCAGCATTGTATCAGTCGTTATCACTGTGGTAGGATCAGTTGTTGTTTATATTGTTACAAAATATTTCTTACAAAGAACAGCTGACTCTCTTCATTTAGACAGAAGAGAACTTAAGGGTATTTATTCTGTTGTCAAGCTAATCTTGATTGTTATTTCGACTACTAGTATTCCAGTTTTCTTCTGTAAGTGGCATTGCTGCCGGTGCAATAAGTGTAGCAGCAGGTACCATAATAGGATTCTCTTCAAGGAACACTATAAGCAATGCAATCGCTGGAGTACTCTTGCTTTCTGCGAGGCCGTTTAAGTTGGGTGATAGAATTAGGACTACTGAAGATGAGGATTTGGTTGGGGATGTGGTGGAGATTACCCTTCTTTATACGAAAATTAGGACGATTAGAAACGAGCTTGTTGCAATTCCCAATCAGACATTACTCCAAAGACAGATTGTAAACTGTAGTGGATTAGAATTCCTGTCAGTAAAGGTTGAGGTTTCTCTAGCTTATGATAAAGATAGGGAGCTTATTGAGAAACTATTGATAGATTGTGCTGGCAATACTAATGGAGTACTACAACTTCCTAAAGCCCCCTACGTCATGCTTACTGGATTAGAAAAGTATGCCGCTAATTACGAACTTCGTGCACTTACCGACAAGCCTAATGAGTTTCTTAGAATCCAGTCGGAAATGAGAAAAAAGATATACGATACTTTTCATTCACAAGGCATAGGTTTAACCGTGCCTCTGCTCCAAGAAACGACTAACTCCGAATATCATTAACAAAATTAGATTGAACATTGTTAACTGCATTGTTTGCCATAGGTCTCTCAACTCGCTCAAGTTACCATGTAACTAACGCACTCAAGTTCCCAGGTATCGCACTTAGGAGCACACTATGTTAGTCTATATATATGAAACGTTGAGTATAAAAATACTCAGAGAGGATACAAAGGTCAATTCAGATGACAGAGGGTAATGAATTAGCAGCAGCTCGGATTATAGCAGTAGATCATGATCCTGATATTACGAGGCTTTACAGAAAAGCATTAGAGGAAATGAGAGGAATACATGTAATCACTTATAATGACCAAAAAGAGCTCTATCAGAATTTAAATCAAAAACTTTCAATCCAATTAGTGTGTTCGTCAAAAAAGGATTTTGCATTCACATAACTTAATGAGCTTGCCGATCGTGAGCCGGGTCAGAATCCGAGGTGCGCATGCTCGAGGCCTGTGTACAGCTAGGATGATTCTCCACACATTATTGTATATTGTATAAGAATGTCTGTATCTGGGATTCTCGCCCAGCCTTGAAGACGAGCCAGAACTACATTGTCAGCAGCAGCGGTTATTAGAACGTTCTGTTCGCCATATAGTTATAGCACTACGACAATATCAGTAAAAGGCTGATAAGAAATGTTAGAACCATTCCCTGCTGCAGTCATTGGAGAAAATTATGACTGATACATATTTTTGACCCTCGCGAAATGTAAAAAATAAGTGATAGGCCTATGTTACTAGTCTTCTCCGTCTTCACTGTCCGCATTACTGTTAGTCAATTCAGGATACTGGTTTTTTACCATAGCTATCTGGTTCTGTATTTTTGTAAGGTCATCAACTGCCCTACTTGTATCATTATTCGATAATGAATCTCTAATTGAACTGATATCCTGCAAGAGCTGTGGTTTCTCGTCCAAGATTATCATTTGGTTTTGGATTTCGCTCAACGTATTCAAAGCTGTTATGGTTTCATTAGCAATAACAGCATCTTTAGCATCGGTGATTTGGCTTTCAATATCATCTAAATTTAGTGCCATCAGAGCTAGTTCGCTTGAACCCTGTGATTGGTTTCCTTGGGTTTGAGCTCCGCCCTGTGATTGGTTTCCTTGGGTTTGAGCTCCGCCCTGGGCATAACCAGGCTGTATCACACTCGGAATAGCAAGGATAAGTATTCCGCCAAGTATCAGTATAGAGACCGTATTCCATTTATTCATTGGTATATAAGTAGTAACATGGTATTTAAC
>DASQQK010000135.1:0-4930 GCA_035643435.1 Nitrososphaeraceae archaeon
GAACGAGGTCCGCTGGGTGGACAACTGTCAGTTGCAACAGCAGGACCGGGTGATCCCGATTACAGTCCCCTATTTGAGATTAATTATGTCGAATGGAATACTAACGACACTAGCCAAGTTAGGATTTTAGAATCTGCAGAAGAAATAATGGAGGCACAACAGGACGGCGAATTAACCATAACGAAATCGAATGTTGTTATCAACAGTCCATGGATAGTCAAATGATGATATGAGGGGTCCTTATATCAATGAGCGGATTGAAATGGGTTTAGGTGACAACATGAGATCCACTCTTGCGTAATGGAGTAAATCTAGATTAGCATTATAACGCCACCAGAGCTGGTTAAGATTACTTCGGAAAGGGCAGGAAACCTTGCAGATATAATGTCTAGTTTCAAATTATGACTATTATGACTACCTGCTCGCCATTTTATATCAAAGGATATAAAACGGTTGGTCGTTTGACCTAGACATGGTAATTTTGAAAACCAATAAATAATTAGCTTGTTCTAATACCGTGTGTGGTAAGAATTTCTGTAGTTACTCTGTCTCCAGTGAATGATAGCAGTTGGAGGTATGAAGTAGAGATAACCGAAAGTGATGGAAGTGGGTCCAAGACAACCCACATAGTAACGCTGGGCAAAGATTACTACTTGAATCTGACAGAAAGAGGGAAAATAATTCCTGAGGAGTTTATCAAAAAGTCAATTGAGTTTTTGCTGGATAGAGAATCAAAAGACGCTATCTTGCAACATTTTGATGTCGCTCAGATAAATGAATACTTTCCCGAATATGAGAAGGAAATTAAGAAAGCGTTTGATGGATAGCTAAAACCATATATGACTCATGTTTCTAGACGATTGGATTAGCGACCAGCTGGGCTACATTCAGTGTAAAGGTGTGTGTTCCATCTAAAAGAAGCTATAACCTAGGTTGTGCTTAAACGCGTTGCCATCTTCTATCGTACAACCATTGACCATTAAGCAGGGGTCAATGATGGCACCAAATCGCAACATTAAAGAAGTATAATACATTCAACTCATTCTCGACAAATTGGCTACGATAAAGGTCGAACTAACTAAATCACAATATGCTATTGCCCTAGCTATTGCAACAAAACTCAATCAAGAGAATACACTGAAAGAACCAAAAGTGGAAGAATTAATCAATGTTACTTTAAAGATATTAATTGACGAATACAAAGAAAATTCTCGATCGGTTGTTGATTATTTTACTAAGAGGACACATTCGATAACTAAGGACATATGATTTATAACATTATTATTTCGATTAAGTATCCCTTTCTGGTAAAGACTCAATCCACCGGAGCTACTTAAGATAGGAGACATAGGAATTCTATATGAGGCTTAGGTATTGACATTTAAGGATCGTACACAATAGACTGGCCAAAATGAAAGGTAAATTTGTGATTAGAAAAGATATTAGGAAGGTATAACAACTAACAAAAGAGCTACAATGATTGTTGAGATAATGACGGCTGGAATATTAGAATTTCCTTTAATACTAGTAAATGTAATACTGATAGTAGCCGACTATGAGAGTATTTCAGTGTTATGGTACTCCTAGACTTTACTACTATTCCACTTTGGCTAAATGCATTAGCATATATATTTTGTGGGAGGTATAATATCAGCAATTTACATCTCCTATGACATACTCACTCAAGAAAAGACACTTGCAAAAAATGCCAATCATGAACGTTGTATGGCCTGTAACAGTTTTCTATCTTTTTCCATTAGGACTCTGGGCTTATTGGCATTTGGGACATGCTTATTCCCGTACGTCTGGTTCTGACCAACAACACCTTGTAAAGTCGCATGAATACACGACCGATAAAGGTGGTAGGCCATTCTGGGAGGGCATATTTGTGTCCGCCACCCATTGTGGTGCTGGGTGCACAATCGGAGACGTCATAAGTACATGGCTTATCTTTATCGGCAGCATTGTTATCTTCGGATCTATCCTTGCCACAGCATTTATCCTTGACTTTACATTCGCCTGGCTTCTGGGAATAATATTTCAGTATTTGGCTATCTCAGAGATGCGCAAAGTGTCTTTGAAAGAGGGTCTTGTTGACTCAATCAAAGCAGATACTTTTTCACTTGCTGCTTTTGAAATAGGCTTATTTGGATGGATGGCTATTGTGGCATTAGTTATATTTGGAGTCACATGGCACGCAAATCCCACCGAACCTGTGTTCTGGTTCATGATGCAGATAGGAATGACTATTGGTTTTTTTACTAGCTATCCTGCCAACATATGGTTGGTCAAAAAAGGGATCAAACATAGTATGTGAGGATCGTTATTGGTGTATGGCCAACTGGATCCTTCGGTATCGCTTGACCACAGACGGCGTAAAATGAGTACGCCATTTAGCTACTTAAAGAAAGAGTAGACTTCAACATTGTTGCATCTACGACCCATCGTCCGGTTTTAGCATCCATTGCTAGGTTAATCTTGGGCGTACCTCCATCAGCTGTTTCGATCCCGTACACGATAAACTTGCCTGATGGTCCTACAAATACAGTTTCAACGAGATTGTTGGTCGTTACAACCTGTTCCAATCCTCCTTTGTCGAAACTAACGGGAACAGGCAGGCCGGACAGAGATACTGGCTTTCTATCTGTGTCTGTAGCTTTTGCATTAAGTGTATAGACACTAAAGGAAGGGCTTTGCTGCCATTCCTTGCTCAAGTCCGCAGCTACTGGCAGTACTGCCTCGTAATCCTGATGAAGCCATGCGTTCTTAGCCCTAATATAGAGCTCTGGGATAGAGGGAGAGTAGGTTCCCGAATTCTCTGCTTCCTCCACAAGCACAATCAGATAGGTCAATAACTTGGCTGTCGTAATCTGTGCAACATTCATATCTCCATTGGAGATAACCTCACGTAAAATCAGTTTGAATTCGTTGATTCTCATTACAGCAAAATCTGCGTTTCTTCCCAGAGGATAGCGTATATCTGCGCTATCAATGTATTATTAATGCCTCGCATTAGCAAGCCATCCACATTTTGGCGCGCTTTGACCTGAACCCGCAAGAGAGTACGGAGATATAATAGCAAAGGTGGTAAGTGGCACGAAAATACATTTCCTTAACAAGGAACAAAGTCAGTTTGGCCTTGAATATAGGAAATAGTATAGATGTAGAAGCAGACAATCTATCAAAGTTGAGAATGAAGTGAGTAGATTACTTAAAACTTATTGAGAAAACATTGTAGACAGTTTGGTTAATGTATTCCTGAACCCAGATAACAAGAGTTCGTTACTTAATCTTTGTGCCGAAATATTCCTTAAGTGGATTCCAGTAATAATCTACCCAACCTTGGCGATACGAATCCGCTTGATGGGACGGAACATTTGAATGTACCATCGTGATTTCAGTACCATCATTGATAGCTTTGAATGTTAATTCTAGAATCGAAGGTGGATAGCCCTCAGGCCATTTAGTCGTCTCCCATTCTTGGAGTATTCGTCTTGCTCTATCTAATTCCAATATCTTTCCCCTGATGTACCCATCCCATGCACTGAACTCTGCACCTGGGGTATTATCACAACTAGCTTCGGCTCCCGTAAATTCTGAATGTTTTCTAGGATTGATATACGCATCATAAATCTGAATTGGTTTCACGCCAGGAAAAAACCTGTTTGATTGATCGTTGTGGTATTTACATTCAACGCCACTCTGTATACTATCGGACCAGTATTAATACCAATCGTGCTTATACGCAAGGAAAGAACCAGCGACTTCTACAATCATATGACTCTCTTTAGATCAAATGCGATTCCCGCTATTACTTAGGGGTGCGATAGGATCTTCATATCTTTTATCTAGCACGCGAAGGCAACTATTTGGTAATCTTTTCTTTCGGGAGGCTGTTCGAATGACGACTTCAATTTTTCCACCAGACTTGATAGAACAGTATTGCCTGATTGATAAAAAGTGTCCATATTATCCTTTGTTTCCCAAAATGTGAGTACTATGGATTCTTGTGAATCTTCAGGATCGCTCATTACACTAAATCCTTTCATTCCTTCTACTCTTCCGTTAAGTTTCTCAAAGAACTGTAAGATTTCATTGTTAGTTTCATCCCTCATACCCACTTTTGATCGGATTCTATTATGTTTAGCAAATTTCATCATACCTTGCTTAACAATGGATTCTTGCTGCCTTGTTTCCCATACTCTCTTTTGTTCCATAGCACTATATAATGAACAGTTAGATATAAGGAATGGTTAACTATGTTACACTGTCTTCCTCTTACCTGAATTTGTACCTACTAATTCACCAGCATCATTTACAGCCTCTCCAGCTATCAATTGTATAATCGCATTACCATGACTGGTATCATTATTAAGGTATTTCGAATCATGAGCTTATTTTTATTCCTATCAATCCCCTAGTAATAATCGAATGACCATCAATTATGTTAGGCGGCGAGTGCAATTCATTCACGTCATTTGTGTAGAAGCTCGTCCTACTGTCGCACTAGATATAGAGAAGTACGGTTATATCATATATATTCCATGTTATATTCCCTTGAGCACAGGCAAGCTGAATGGTGCTTCTGTACCACGTCAGCACAGTCAGTTTTCTTCATTCACAGTTTTTTCATTGTTGTTGAAATTTGTTGTACCAAAACAAACTAGCTTTCATAATTATTGACAGTGAGCACGGTGCGCTATTATGGCTTTCTGTATGTAAGGAAGCGTCAACCAGAAGGTTAGACCGATACTTCAATAGTTTTAGTTTAGTATGAGTCATAGTAGTAGGTAGTAGTAGGTAGTGATAGTAGTGGACCAACCAACCAGCTATCGCAGCAAAAAATACACAGCCGAGATAACATAGTTAGTCTATCCTTATATACAAAACTCAGCGCTAAATAGTAGTGACGAATAGGTTTGAAGGTCGA